>JAHFEU010000082.1:2187-11720 GCA_023248295.1 Nitrospirota bacterium
AGTTTCACTGCTGACGTCTTCAAGAAAAACGGAGAGGTGCGAGAGCGGCCGAATCGGGCGGTCTCGAAAACCGCTGTCCCCTTTCGGGGACCGTGGGTTCGAATCCCACCCTCTCCGCCATGATATCAATGACCAAGCCGACTCGGCATGGAGCGATTGAGTGTGCTTTGGCCACACCTAGAGGGTGGGATTCGAACGGGGGTTCTGAAGGGGGTGTGCCCCCTTCATGGGGAGTACGCGAGGGGGCTGGCCCTCTCTGCGGGAGCGCGTGCTGAAATTGCACGCGCGACTTCGAATTCCCACCCTCTCCGCCATTCGACTCGCGGGGTAACGCTCGCTCATGGCAGGCCATTCGGACTGTGGGGGAACCGCTTGCCTGCCCCGAGCGGAGTCGACCCTTCGACCTCGCTCAGGGTCGATCCCGAGCATGGTCGAGGGATCGAAGGACGCCACGCCAAAAGGTACTTCGTCTACTTTGTTCGCTGCGCTGACGGAAGCCTCTATGTCGGGCACACAGAGAGTCTGCGGATGCGTGAGAAGACACACAACGAGGGGCGTGCGGCCCGATATACAGCAATAAGACGACCCGTCCGTCTAGTCGTCGCCGAAACTTTTGAGTCCCTGGAAGCGGCGGTCTGCCGCGAGCGCCAGATCAAGCGTTGGAGCCCTGCGAAGAAGGAAGCCCTTATCGCGGGAGACACTGAACGCCTGAAGCTGCTCAGCAGGCGAAGGTCATGACCATCTATTCTTCGATCTTCACGCGAGAGTAAAGCACCACTGCCCACCCTCCAGTGAACCTATCCACCAAGCTTAGTAGCGGTCGGTTAAAATAAGGCCTTCCTCAGCAAGACCCTTCGTATCTCAAGCATGCCCAGACTATCCCGTTCGCAGTACCGCAGAAGAGCGTCCCGGATGCGAGCCTTCTCGACCCAATCGGTCTCCTCAAAGACCATGCGGTGATACTGCTGAGCCGCTAGGCTCCCTTCCTGGATGTGCAGGTCATCGTAACTGAGCGACGGCAGCAACGCGGGCAGAACGGATTTGATCGAGAAGGAGCCCTCGAACTGCGGGTGATAGTAGTTGTCTCGAATCACAGGATGCAGATCCCACAGCCGGGCAATGACCAGTTGAAGATCCTGTTTCAGCGATGGAATGGCTTCGCACAGGGTCTCTAGGATATGTCGTTCATACTCCGAGTAGACGCAGATGCTCCCCTCCTTGCCGACGGATTCCAGTAGCGTCCGTGTGATCTCTTCACGGGGGTCCCTGGCCTCCGTGCAGAGGAATTCGTCATGCCTGACTCCTCCATCCTCCGTCTCGATATGGTTGGACCACTGCGTCGGGATCATCTGGTATGGCCTCGTCAGAGGAAACTTCGGGATCGCGGGCATAAAGGTCTCGAAATCCAGATGATGAACCGGGTAGCGCGCCGTTTGCAGCGCCGCCTTGAGTCGAGGCCCAACCCATTCCACATCGTCTTTCATGCGCCGTTGCAGAACCGAGAGCCTGAAGCCGGGCGGAATCTCATCGATGGTCTGGATCCCCTTCTTGACCAACTGCTGGAAGACCCGCTCTCCTCCCGGCAGGTGGTACACCCAGCGTACCGGCTTGTCCTTGGTGCAATGGTCCCAGAACGGACAGTCGTACGGGGTGTGGCAATGACCATCCGGTTCAATCGCCGGCGGTGAGAAGGCTGCCAGCATCTCTCTCATCGCGGCCAAGCGTCCCGGCACATCAGCCTGTCTGGTTGTCACCCCTGCCGTCACATCCTGCAGCGCAAAAAGTTGTTCCAGGTCCAGCTCACCGCCGGGATAGACATAGGGAGTATTGATGTGCATCAGCCACGACCCGGAGAGAGCAACGCCGGCGCCGGTGAGCACATAGGTCTGGATGGCCAGATCGTCCACATGGACATCCTTGACCCTCGTGGACGATTTGACCTCGATGATGCGCCAGGCAGGCAAACTGTCCTGGGCCTGGCTGACCCGTTCCAGGATGTCCACACGCACGAGAACATCCCGGAACTCAAAAGCCCCTTCAAAGATCGCGGTGACGGTTGGATCCTGGAGGAGGTCGGCCGTTCGCCGTAACGCCTCGGTCGGATGACGGTGATCCGTTTCCAGCAGAACGCCGCCCGGGAAACGCCTCCTGGCCAGCGCGCCTACGGTCGTTCCCATATCCAGGATGGCTTGAGTGTGCTCGTCCGGCTCGGACGCAAGCTCGGGGGAGCGGAGTGCCAGATACAGCCGCTTGTGGCACTGGAGGCCGGAAAGGTATTTGGATTTGGAGAGACGGTACCCGGCAGGGTCCTTGGCCTGGATCACCACAGGCTCAGGCATGGCTTCCTTTGAGCGACGGCCGCGTGTCCTTGCCCGGCCCTTTCGTCAGCTCGATGCGGAGGACTCCCTTGACATTCGCGCAGAGGTCGCCGAGGCCTGGTGTGACGAGCCTGTATGGGCCGCCGTTCTGCTCGGGCAGCGGTCCTTCGTCGAGCTGATAGATCAGAATGCCGTGTTCGGTCGCCTGCTTCAGGGTCAGGCTGGCGGCGAACTGGCCGTCGGACGAATGGAACGTGGCATGATCCGCACCGATCGCGAGAGCAGGCACCTCCAACAGCCCCTTCAGCCGGACCCCCTTGCCCCGCATCCCGGGAACCAGCGCGCTCACGTCCGACACCTGATACTCGGCCGGCAACTTGGCCAGCGCATCGCAGTCCAGCGTCATCGGCTGAATCACCGCTCCATCGATCCGCAAGATCCCGGGCCCGCTTTTCTCCCGCTCGGTGATCACCTTCACCATCGCCGTGAGCGCCTCGTTGAGCGGCGTCGGAATCCCCAGGTCTCGTCCTCGTTGTGCAATGTACCCGTTCAGGAAATCAATTTCGGTCGGGCGGCCGGCTTTCCAGTCGTCATACATGGAGGTATGGATGTCACGAATCTCCTGGGACCACCGCACCACCTTGTCAGCCATACCAGGAGACAGCGGAACTTTGAGCCCAGCGGCCACTGCTGCCACCTCGCCCACGATCTGTGGAATCACCTGCAGCATCTCGGGGTGGTCCAGCGCCTTCGACACGCGGTCGTTGATGATAACCGTGAGAGGGTTAAACACGCAGTTCCAGCACATCTTCTCCCACTTACTTCGCCGGATGTCCTCGACCACCTGACAGGTCAGGCCGGCCCGCTTGAACAGGTCAACGATCTGGAGCACCCGTGGGCTGGTGTGCCCCATTAATTCCCCGATGGCGACCGATCCCCGCTTATAGTGCTCGATCACGCCCGGCTCGACGATCTTGGAATAGATAAAGGCAACTCCACCCACCACGCAATCTCGTTTGAAGCGGGCGATGAGGCGATCTTCGGTGTCCACGCCATTCTGCAACGTCAGCAGGACGGTTTGTGGGGTCATCACCGGCGCGATCTGGTCGATCACAGTATCCAGGTCGTAGGCCTTGACCGACAGGATGATCAGGTCTGGTTGAGGCAGATCGCGCGGATCGGCGGCCGCCGCCGGCCTCACCGTGAAGGTGCCCTCGGCGCTGCGGACCGTAAGGCCCTGCGTTCGGACCGCCTGCAGCGTCCGTGGCCGGAGCAAAAAGGAGACGCCGGGATGGTGTCTGGCCAAGTGGGCGCCGAAAAATCCGCCGACCGCGCCGGCCCCGACCATGAGGACGTTTTGCATAGCAAAAGTAAGGTTAAGGTCGAGGTTGAGGTCGAGGTTAGGAGCCAGACACGCCGCCTTCGGCTTTACTCAACCTCAACCTTAGCCTCAACCTACGCCGCGTGGTACTATACCACGCCGCGCACGGCTGCCGACAGTGGAGTATCGTCAGCCTTACCAGGAGTGGTCATGACCTGCGAGGCCGGCATTCACGAGGTAAGAGCCAGGCTCTCGAGCGCCCGCGCCGTTACCGTGCTCACCGGAGCCGGAATCTCTGCCGACAGCGGGGTGCCGACCTTCCGCGGAACGGACGGCCTGTGGCGGAATTTCCGGGCCGAGGAGTTGGCGACACCTGAAGCGTTCGCGCGAGACCCTCGCCTGGTGTGGGAATGGTACAACTGGCGGCGCGAGATCATCGCCGCCAAACTCCCCAATCCGGCGCATGCCGCGCTCGTCGAGATGGAACGGCGCTTCGATCGCTTCTGGTTGATCACGCAAAACGTGGACGGCCTGCATCGCCTGGCGGGCTCGACGAAGTTGTCGGAGATTCATGGCAACATCTGGAAGGTGAGCTGCACGGCCTGTGGCCGGGTGGACACGAACCACGACGTGCCGATCCCCATCCTCCCCCAGTGCGCGACCTGCGAAGGGCTGTTGCGTCCACACATCGTCTGGTTCGGTGAATCCCTCGACTCGGAAGAGCTGGGCCGGAGCTTTGACGCGGTGAACTCCTGCGAGGTGCTGTTGATCGTCGGGACGTCAGGGATCGTCTACCCTGCTGCGTCGTTCGCCCCCTCTGCAAAAGCGGCCGGCGCATTTGTCGCCGAGATCAACCTTGATCCGACTCCCAATTCGGAACTGGTGGATGTCTCCATTCAAGGGAACGCGAAGGACATTGTCCCACTCCTTCTATAGTGCGCAGTGACCTCACCGGTTGATTGTTGGCTCTTCCGGTTTTTGTCGTGTGTACAGGCGGTCATCGTGGTCCTTGAGGCGGGGGAAGGGGCTCGCGCTCACGCACCTCTCGGAGTGACCCTTCTGGGCCTTGCCGAGTGGAAAGCCTTCGGAAATTCCCTCAGCCACGGTCATCACCCGTTGCAATCTTCGAGCAACGGGTCCCCGACCGTGGTGCTTCAGTCAGTTTCCGCCTTCCTCCTCGACAAGGCCTCAGTGGGGTGCGCGACGCGAGGAATAACGAGCGTCACGTTTGCGCACGCCGGCGAGTTGGTGAGCCGGCCGGGTCTTCCCCCCACTCCTTCGGTGAAGGTCGCCCTCATCCCCTTCCCCCGCCTCGCCTGCCCCGCACGAGCCCAAGAAGTGCCACGGCCTGCAAAGCCGACCGAGACCGCCGCGGCGAGCGGAAGTCTTACCCCGACGGTCTCGATATCGGCCACGCAATTTCCGGAAGAGTGTGACTGCTAGAGGGTAGCGACTAATCGAGGGAGTTCGTCCAACGTGTCAATCGTAGGAACCGGCGGCGCCGAGGGCTTGCGCTCCCCGGAATCCATGCGCTGACGGTCGATGAGCACGGCGTGGAGTCGGGCCAGCCGAGCCCCTTCCACATCGTCTGCTGAGCTGTCTCCCACATGGACCGCCTCTTCCGGGTCAACCGCGTGCTTCTCCAGGGCGAGCCGGAAGATCTGAGGGGCTGGTTTGGCGGCATGCGCCAAGCTGGAGATCGTGACTGTATCGAAGAGTTCGGCAATGCCGAGCCCTCGAAGCACGTTGAAAAGCCTCGTGTCGAAATTCGAGATAATCCCCAACTCCAGGCCGCTCCCCTTCAGCCCTTTGAGCGCCTTCAATGTCTCCGGATACAGCGCCCAGTGTTCAGGCCCTCCAAAGGCCTGGAAGACCTCTTCGAAGTACTCATCGAACTGATCGAACATCCCGACGCGGTAGAACACATTGTGGACGATATCGAACCACCACAGCCGCTCACACCGTTTGATCTCGGTCGGGTCGTTGACGGCGAAGACCGGTGGGGGAGCCTCGTGGAACGCGCGCCGGAACGCGGCATTCAGGGCCGTCAGTGACTCGTCGGTGCGCCTGACCCCATATTTCGCCGCGTAGCGCAAATAGACCTCTCCCACTGACCCCTTCACATGAAACAGGGTCCCCGCCGCGTCGAAGAATATGACTTTAACCCGGCTCACGATGCTGAGGATGTCTCGGGATGGGAGTAACCGGGCGGAATGAAGTCACCGGATGAGCGGGTGACTTCATCAACATGATCGTTCGCTCGATGCCTTACCGTTTCGCTCGTTTCATCCGCCTCGCCTTCGCCAGCGCTTTCAGACGCTGAATGTTTTTCCGGTGCTTCTTGCGTACGATCCGATCCTTATCGCGTCCTCGTGCCATGCGTCAACCCCTCTCATTTCTGATGCTTGCGTGCGACGTCGTCAGCCGGCGCGATGTATAGCACAAGTGTGCTCCCCCGGACAAGCGCCGTACCTGGTGCGGCCCGTCACCTTGTGGGGCAACGAGCAGCATGTTAAGATTCGGCACCGTTTTCCATCGCAGAGGAACTGCGGACGATGTCTGTTCGGCAGCTAGAGAAAACCTATGATCCCACGCAGGTCGAAGAACGGTGGTACCGGTTCTGGACCGAAAAGGGCTATTTCCGTGCCTCGGTAGATCGCCAGGGGTCCCCCTACTCGATCGTCATCCCGCCCCCCAACATTACCGGCTCGCTTCATCTCGGCCATGCGCTGAACACCGCCTTGCAGGACATTCTCATCCGATGGCATCGGATGCAGGGCCGCAATGTGCTCTGGATGCCGGGAACGGATCATGCCGGCATCGCGACCCAAAATGTGGTGGAGCGCCAACTGATGGCGGAAGGGACCTCGCGGGAGCGACTGGGCCGGGACAAGTTCATCGCGCGAGTCTGGGAGTGGAAGGCGCAGTATGGCGGGATCATCGTACAGCAGCTCAAGCGCCTCGGCGCTTCCTGCGACTGGGAGCGGCTCCGCTTCACGATGGACGAGGGATTGTCCCGGGCGGTGCGCGAGGTATTCGTCCGGCTCTACCAGGAGGGGCTGCTGTACCGAGGCGAACGCTTGATCAACTGGTGCCGCCGATGTGTCACCGCCTTGTCCGACATTGAAGTCGAACATGAAGAAATCACCGGCAAGCTCTATCACATCCGGTACCCGTTGGCCGATGATCCCACCGTGCATCTCACCGTCGCCACCACCAGGCCGGAAACCATGCTGGGCGACACCGCTGTAGCGGTCCACCCGGACGACTCCCGATACAACCACCTGATTGGGAAGAAAGTGAAGCTGCCGTTAACGGCTCGCGAGATCCCGATCGTCGGCGACCTGATCCTGGTGGACCGGAAATTCGGCACGGGAGCGGTCAAGATCACGCCTGGGCATGACTTCAACGATTTCGAGGCGGGCGAGCGGCACAATTTGCCCCGGATAGCCATCCTCAACCAGCATGCGCAGATGGACGGCTCCGGGCTCCTCGACGCCCAGGCAGATCCGACCTTGAATCTCACACTCAAGCCGGTTCACCAAGCTCGGGCTCTTGTGGTGGAGGCCTTACGCGAGCGGGGGTTTCTCGAGAAAGTCGAGGACCACAAGATGGCGCTCGGCAAGTGCTACCGATGCAAGACCGTGGTCGAGCCCTACCTCTCGCCCCAGTGGTTCGTCAAAATCAAGCCGCTGGCCGAACCAGCCATCAAGGCGGTGGAAGAGGGTCGAATTCGTTTGATTCCCGAAGGCTGGGTGAACAACTACCTCGGCTGGATGCGCAACATTAGAGATTGGTGTATCTCCCGGCAGATCTGGTGGGGCCATCAGATCCCGGCCTGGTACTGTCGAAGCTGCAACGAAGACGCGATCCTCGAAACGTCTCAAAATACCTTTACGATCACCTCCGACGCCAAACCCGTCGTCGCGCGAGCCGCGCCGGCCCACTGCCCGGACTGTAGCGCCGGCGAGTTCATCCGCGATCCGGATGTCTTGGATACCTGGTTCTCCTCCGCCCTCTGGCCGTTCTCCACGCTGGGCTGGCCCGAGCAGACGCCGGAATTGAAGACCTACTACCCTACCAGCACGTTGGTCACAGGCTTGGACATCCTCTTCTTCTGGGTGGCCCGGATGATCATGATGGGGCTCAAGTTCACGGGTGAGGTGCCGTTTCGCGACGTGTACATCCACGCGCTGGTGCGTGACGCGGAAGGCCAGAAGATGAGCAAGTCCAAAGGCAACGTCATGGACCCGTTGAGCGTGATGGAGAAATACGGGACCGACGCGCTCAGGTTCACGCTGGCAGCCATGGCCTCGCCCGGTCGGGACATCAAGCTGGCCGAGGAGCGGATCGAAGGCTATCGCAACTTCGCCAATAAAATCTGGAATGCGGCACGGTTCATTCTGATGAACCTCGACGGCCCGCGCGAGGCAGCGCCGCCAGCAGAGCGCCCCTTCCCGGACCGCTGGATTCTGAGCCGACTCAATTACGCGATCCGGGCGGTGAACGAGGCACTCGATCAGTACCGCTTTGACCAGGCTTGCAGCCACGCCTACCAGTTCATCTGGCACGAGTACTGCGACTGGTACCTGGAGCTGGTCAAGCCTGCACTGCAAGCAGGCGACTCGCCCGACGCGCGCCGGACCCGCCAGACGCTCGTCGAGTCGTTCGAGGTCGCGCTGCGGCTCCTGCATCCGATGATGCCCTTCATCTCGGAAGAGCTCTGGCAGGCCGTGCCCCACGAGGGAGAGAGCATCTTGACCCGGCCGTATCCGCAGTCGATCCCCGCCTGGGACTGCGAGGCCGCCGAGGTGGCCTTCACCCTTCTGGAGCGTAGCGTGACACTGGTGCGAACAGGTCGCTCGCTACTTAGTTATCCTCCAGGAAAATCACTGGAGTTTCATGTTGGCTGCACATCGGACCATGACATGGGCACATTAAAAGACCTCAAGCCTCTCATAGAGCACCTGGCGCGAGGTTCAGTGAAACATATTGACAAGATCATTTCGAGCGAAGGGGGAAAGATTGTAATTTCGCCAAAGTTCTTAGGGATGCATGGGATGGACATGACCCCAGAAGGGAGCCAACAGTCGTTGCGGCTGACCGTCGAAGGGCTCACGGTCAGCATCGTAGTGGGGAGCGAAGTGGACCTCCAGAAAGTGCTCGAGCAAGTCGTCAAGCGACGCGGCGAGAGCGAGAAAGAGGCGCAGCGGATCGATGCCAAGCTCGCCAACGCGGACTTTACGGGCAAAGCGCCGCCCGAAGTCGTGGCCGAGCACGAGCAGCGTCTCCGGACGCTCCACCAGGACCACGCTCTGCTCGCCAGCAGCGAGCAGCAGCTTCGCGCGATGGCGCGCATGAGACAGGGATGAGCGCGATCCGCCGACAGCAAATCCACGAAGCGGTTCGACGGGCTCTTGACGAAGACCTTCGAGCCGGCGATGTCACCACCGCCGCCCTGTTCCCGGATCCCCTGCCGGCCCGCGCCAGAATCACGGCCCATCAGGACCTGACCCTGGCCGGTGTGGCGGTCGCGCGCGCCACATTCGCCGAAGTGGATGCCGGCCTCAGGATCGTTCGAGCGCTGCCGGATGGTGCGGCGGTGCGAAGCGGGCGAGCCGTCCTCGTGGTGGAGGGCGACGCGCGGTCGCTGTTGATGGCGGAACGGGTGGCGCTGAACTTCCTCCAGCACCTCTCCGGGGTCGCCACCTTGACTGCCCGGTTCTGTGCGAAAGTGCGCGGCTACCGGACCCGCATTCTGGACACCCGAAAGACCACGCCCGGCCTCCGTGCACTGGAGAAATGGGCGGTCCGCTTGGGCGGAGGGCGCAACCACCGGCACTCGCTCGGCGACGGCATCCTGATCAAGGACAACCATCTTGCCCTGACCGGCC
>JAHFEU010000083.1 GCA_023248295.1 Nitrospirota bacterium
TGCGAGGGGTGATCAATAATGTGGCGTGGTGGGCAATTGCTCGATCGTGCAGCAAAGGCTGGCGGCGGTGACGCCCAGTGAACCAGTTACCGCTTCAATTTTGCGCCAAGAAGTAGCTAGAGTTAGTTCCTGGAGCACGCTAGCGAAACCGCCGACGCCGGTGGTTTCGCAGCGTGCCTTTCGTTCAGCGCTTCATCTCACTGTTATTGTTCGCTCGAGGGGAACCGGCCAGGACGTTTGTTCCGCAGCCCTTCGACGCCCGCCAGCAGATCCTTGGAAAAGAAGCCCATCATCTCCAGGGCCAGCGAATGATCGAAGATTGGTCCGGCCTGGAGGAGCCATTGGTTGAGCACCCGCTTGGTGAATTTGATCGCATCGCGCGGGCCGGTCGCTATCCTGGTGGCGACTTCCATGGCCTTGTCCAGTAACTGCTCGTCTGGCACGCACAGGCTGACCAATCCAATTCGCTCGGCCTCACGACCGCTGAGGAAATCGCTGGTCATCAAATAGTATTTCGCTTTGGCCATGCCGCACAGCAAGGGCCAGATAACGGCCCCGTGGTCGCCGGCCGCCACGCCCATGCGAATGTGCCCATCCCCCAGACGCGCATTTTCGGCCACGATGCTGATGTCGGATAGCAAGGCGACGACCACGCCGGCGCCAACAGCGACACCGTTGACCGCCGAAATGATAGGTGTGCGGCAATGCAACATGTTGTAGACGATATCGCGGGCTTCCTCCAAGATAGCGGCGATTTCGTCATAGTTCCCGTAGGCGGCTTCAACTCTGTTGAGGTCGCCGCCGGCTGAAAACGCTCGTCCCGCGCCGGTGATCACGGCCACGCGGACGGTAGGGTCGCGGTCTATGAGGGGCCAAATCTCGACAAAGGCCTGGTGCATGGCCGCGTCGGCCGCGTTCAGCTTCTCGGGCCGGTTCAGGGTCATCCAGAGAATACCGTGTTCGCGGCGCTCGAAGAGAATGTCTTTGAAAGCAGAATAGTCCACTGCAAGTCCTTTCCATTCAGATCACTTGGCTGGGCTTATACGTGCCATACACGCCCCGGAGCGCCTCCGATATTTCGCCGAGCGTGGCGTAGGCGTTGACATTCTCAATCAACGCCGGCATCAGGTTTTCATTGGCCCTCGCTCGACCGACCAAATCGGCCAGCGTTTGCTCGACCAGAGCGTTGTTGCGCTCGCGCCGGAGCGAGCGCAGCCGTTCGATCTGGCGCCGCTCGGTTTCGGGATTGCCTCTAAAGACCGGGATTTGTTGCGCTTCCTCGCTCTGGTAAGCATTGAGGCCGACCAGTATCCGGTCGTTCGCTTCGATCTGGCGCTGGTAGCGATAGGCCGCTTCGGCCAGCTCGTGGTGGTAGTAGCCGTTTTCGATGCAGCGTACCGCGCCGCCTAGCCGCTCAATCTTGTCCAGATACTGATAAACCTCCCTCTCGATGGCATCGGTCAGCGACTCGATGGCATAAGAGCCGCCCAGCGCATCCACCGTGTCGGTGATCCCGGTCTCGTGCGCCACTATCTGCTGGGTACGCAGGGCGATCGTGGCGGCTTCCTCGGTTGGGATGGCGTAGGCTTCGTCATAAGACGAGGTCGCGATGGTCTGTACGCCGCCCAGCACAGCGGCCAGCGTTTCAATGGCGACACGGGTGACGTTGTTCAACGGCTGCTGAGCGACGAGGTTGCCGCCCAAGGTATAGGCAAAAATCTTCAGTTTCATCGTTTCTGGATTTTGCGCGCCATAGTGTTCCCGCATCAGCCTGGCCCAGATGCGTCGCGCCGCCCGAAACTTGGCGACCTCTTCCAGAAAGTCGATCCCGGCCGAGAGAAAGGTCCAGATTTGCGGGCCAAACGTGTCAATGTTCGCGCCTCGGCGCAGCACCTCGTCCACATAGGCCAGGCCATTGGCAAAGGTGAAAGCCAGCTCCTGGGCCGCCCCGCTGCCGCTGTCCCGGATGTGATAGCCGCTCATCGCGAGCGGCGTCCAGTCGGGCAGATGGCCGGCGCAATACTCGATGACATCCGCCGACAGCTTGAGCCCTGCCTCCGGCGGGAAAATGTACGTGCCCCGGGCGATGTATTCCTTGAGGATGTCATTCTGAATGAACATCCGGGTGTTGCGAACGTTCACGCCCCGCTTCTCGAAAGCGGCAATGTACATCGCGGCGATGATCGGGCCGATGGCATTGGCCGTGGTCCGAATCTGGCGCACCTTTTCCAGGGGAATGCCTTCGAACAGCCGCTCCATATCGGCCAGCGAGCCGATGTGTACGCCGTTCAGGCCCACCTCGCCCGCAGCGATCGGATGATCGGCGTCGTAACCGCACTGAGTCGGCAGGTCGAGGGCTATGGAGAAGCCGGTCTGGCCTCGCTCCAGCAAGGCCCGGTAGCGCTGGTTCGCCTCTTCGGCCGAGCCATAGCCGGAATACATGCCCATCACCCAGAAGTGGCTGCGATACATCGTCGGGGTGACGCCGCGTGTAAACGGATAGGCGCCGGGATAGCCCAGCTTCGCTGCGGGGCCGGCGCCGTTGGCCGACCTGTCCTCCGGTGTATAGAGCCGCTCCAGCGGCAGGCCGGAAATCGTGGTGAAGCTGGCTCGCCGCTCCGGTTCAGCCTTCAGGTGCGGGTCCAATATCTTGGCTGTCCACTCGGCTTTGTTGGTTGCGTCTGGGTCTGACATGCGTTTCTTTTCTACACGCTAGGAGCCCGTCCGAGTAATGACCTGAACGGGCTCCTAGGAGCGTGTTCCGGTTTCTCAGACACGCTCCTAGGCATCCACCCTGGCGATGACGGCCTCGGCCTCGCCGATACCTCCACAGATGGTGACCAGGCCGTAATAGGATCGAGTGTTGCCTGCCGCCTGACGCCGGCGACCCAGCTCGTGGATGAGTGTCGTGATGAGCCGCCCGCCGGTCGCGCCGGTTGGGTGACCGATGGCAATTGCGCCGCCGTTGACGTTGGTTCTGGCGCGAATGGCCTCGGCCTTCTCCCGGTCGCGACCGGCCATGATGAGCGTCGAAACGAGCGGTACTGCGGCGAACGCTTCGTTGATCTCGATGAGGTCGATCTGGTCAATCGTCATCCCCACCTTCCCCAGGGCTAGGCGGGCCGCCTCCGCCGGTATCGAGGCGATCCGGTCAGGATGGCCGGAAGCCATGGCCCACCCCATCAGAGTTGCCAGAGGCCGCTTGCCTCGTCGTTGTGCCTCTTCTCTCGACATCAACACAACTGCCGAGGCCCCGGTATTGAGACCGGGGGCGTTGCCGGCGGTGACCGTCGGGCTGCCGTAAAGGGTGGGTAACTTGGCCAGTTTTTCCGGCGTGCTGTCAGCACGAGGCGACTCATCGTCTGCCAGGAGAAGCGGCTGGCCCCGCTCCTGCGGCACCTCGATGGTCATCACTTCATCGTTGAACTTGCCGGCCTCTTTGGCTTTGAAATAATTCTGGTGGCTGCGGCAGGCCCACCGGTCCTGTTCCTCCCGGCTGATGCCGTATTCAACCGCCTCTTCACCGGCCTGGAGAGCGCGTGGTCTGCCGGTCATTGGACAGGCGATGATCAATTGATCTTTGAGGGTGACGTCGCCCAGCCGATGGCCCCAGCGAAAGTCGGTCAGGAAGTAGGGCACTTTGCTCATGTTCTCGGTGCCGCCGGCCACGGCCACGTTTGCTTCCCGCAGGCGGATGGAGCGTGAAGCCAGATTGACTGCGGCCATGGAGGAGCAGCAGGCCCGATCCACTGTGTAAGCCACCCGCTGAGGTGGGATGCCCGCCCCGATCAATACCTGGCGGGCGATGGAACGGTCTGCGCCCGGCAGATTGACGCCGGTGGCTACCTCTTCCACATCTTCCGGAGCAACGCCGGCTCGCCGGACGGCTTCGGCCACCACCAGGCCGCCGAGCCTGCCCAGACTGAAATCTTTCAAGGCGCCGCCGAACTTGCCAAAGGGACTGCGAACGGCGCTAATGACGACGACTTCGACTTGGTTCACAATGGCTCTCCTTATATCCTAGCGAGGCTGCGCCTCAGACCAACGAGAAACATGACGGTCCCGGCGCCGCCTCGCTAGTTCCACCTTTATCAGCCCCGCTTCGCGGGGGCTAGCCGTCTTGGCTGTGAAGTTCTGGGACTCAAAGACGGCTAGATGATGCCCTCACCTTTCAACCGGCCAACTTGATCATCGGTGTAGCCAAGAAGCTCGGTCAGGATTTCGGTGTTGTGCTGGCCCAACAAGGGAGCGGGGCCGACGAGCGGCTCCGCGTTGCCGGACAGCCTAGCCACCGGACCTACCAGCTTGACCGAGCCGAGGATGGGGTCGGGCACGTCAATCAGCAACTGCCGAGCGGCGACATGGGGACACTCGAAAATTTCCTGAGCGTTCTGCACCGGACCGACCGGCAGCCCCACGGCCAGCAGCTTCTCCGTGGCTTCGGCTTTGGCGCGCCCGCGGAACCAGTCATTGATAATCTCCCCCAGCCAGCCCGACATGTTCTTGGCCCGCTCCGGGCCGGAAGTTGCGCCAGCACGACCCACCAGCTCGGGCCGCTCGATCGCTTGGCAGAACTTGGCCCAGTCACCCTCAGTGGCGACGATCAGGCCCACCCAGCCGTCTTTGCACTGGAACGGTCCCCAGGGAGCCATATACGGCTCGCGACCCCGTTCGAGGAGGTGCCGGGTCAACGAGTAGGCTGTGACTGAGCGCTCGGCCAAGCCGATGATGGTGTCGTACATGGAAATGTCGATGTACTGACCTCGCCCGGTGTCGGCTCGCTGGTACAGCGCGAGCATGATGGCGTAAGCCGCTTGCATCCCGGAGACGATGTCGCCGAGCGCTACGCCGAGCCACGTCGGTGGACCGTCGGCCTGTCCGCAGGTCTGCATGAGCCCGCCCATCGCCTGCGCGACGATGTCGTAGGCCGGTCGCCTGCTGTACGGTCCCAGGTAGCCTTCCAGACTGCCAAAGCCGGAAATACAGGCGTAGATCAGGCGGGGATTGAGATCTGAGAGCGCCTTGTAGCCGAGGCCGAGCTCATCCAGCAATCCGGGCCGGAAGTTTTCAACGATCACATCCGAGTGCCGAGCCAACTCGCGGAAGAGCTGGCGGCCTTGATCGCTCTTGAGGTTGAGGGTCAGGCTGCGCTTGTTGCGATTGAAGCGGAGGAAGTAGCCACTCTGCGTTTCGCCCCGGTCGTTCTTGATCTTTGGCGCGCCGCCGCGCGCTGTGTCACCGCCCTCGGGGCGCTCGACCTTGATGACGCTGGCTCCCTGGTCGGCCAGCATCATGGTGCAGTACGGTCCGGCCACTTGAATTTCAAATGTCAGGACTTGAATACCATCGAGAGGTTTGGGTGCGCGACTCATCCTGTTCTCCAACTTGGGGAATGAAGATCGAGAAAGGATATACTATTTCACACGAGATAACGGGCATCAATCGTGCCGGCGTCCGGCCGTGATGCCTTGCAACACGGAGTTGTATGAGTCATCCAAGTTACCCGCTTCTCTTCTCGCCCCTGAAGGTCAACAGCATGGTTCTTCCCAATCGCGTTGCGGCCATGGCTCTGGTGACGCGGCTGCCGGGCGAGGACGGGTTTCTCAACCAACAGACAAGCGATCGCTACCAGCGCTATGCCCGCGGCGAGGTAGGGCTCATCGTCGTCGAGGCCACCGCGGTCCATACGGCCAAGAGCGGGAACCTGCTGCGGATGGGCGGCGACGAGTTCATCCCTGGCCATCGCGATATGGTCACGCGGATTCACGATACCAGTCCGTCGAAGCTCGCCCTGCAGATCATTCACTTCCTGAAAGTTGCCCGCAGCGGCTGGCGGCAGACGATCGAAATGCTGACGATGGATGACATCCAGGCGATCGTCAGTGCTTACGGCGCCGCGGCGGCCCGCACGCGGGAGGCCGGTTACGATGCGGTCGAGCTGCACATGGCCCACTCTTACACCTTGGCCTCATTTCTATCCGGTCGCAACGCGCGCCGGGATGAGTACGGCGGCTGGAGTCTCGAGACCCGCATGCGGCTGGCGAGCGAGGTCATCGTCGAAGCGCGCCGGCGGGTGGGGCCGGACTACCCCATCGGCGTCCGCTTCGTCGGCGAGGAGTTCATCAAAGGCGGCTATACGCTCTCCGACTCCAGCTACATCGCGCTGCGGATGGCCCAGCTCGGCGTCGATTACCTCAGCGTCTCGGCCGGCGGCAAGTTCGAGGATGCCGTCAAATTCAAAGGCAAACCGCTGGACCCGTACACCGGCTACTCCGGAGACCGCGCCATGCCTCCAGCCTCGTATCCGCGGGGCGTGAACGTCTACCTGGCCGAGGGGATCAAGAAACATATCAACGCGCACGGCTATCTCACACCGGTCATCACGGCGGGCCGGATCCCCACGGCTGCGATGGCGGAAGAGATCTTGGAGGCAGGCAGGGCCGACCTGATTGGCCTGGGCCGCCCGCTGCTCACCGACCCCGACTGGCCCAAGAAAACCCGCGATGGCCACGAGGACAAGGTCGTTCGCTGCGTCTACGCCAACCTGTGCAAGCAAATGGAGGAGAACTACATCCCGGTTCGCTGTGGCGCCCTGTGGCCGAAGGAATATCTCCATGCTCCCGAAGCGCACGACGATTGCGAGCCGCCCGAGTGGCCCACAAACGGCAACTTGCAGGTGGAGATAAAGGAAAGTGGCCGCGTGCGGCTGAAGTGGGAGAAGGCCGTCGATCGGCACGCAATGTATGGCTACGAGGTTTTCCGCTCGGTCAACGGCGGACCATTCAGCCATGTCAACTCTCACAAGGCGACCGCGACCGTCAACGTGGACGACGATGCCCTGGCCGGCAACCGGTATGCCTACTTTGTGCGCCCCTTCGATCTTGCAGGCAATCGCGGCGCGGACTCGAACATCGCCGAGGTGACCGTCGCGCCGAAATTCGAAGGACTGCCGGATAAGGAAATCGTGCTCGATGGGAGAGTGGAAGCACAGACTGGCGGACACCGTCTGCTCTAACCAATGAAGATCAGCGACCTTCCGCTTCACTACAACGCTGCAGACATCCTGGAGCACAACCTGGCCAAACGGGCCGGCAAGGTAGCCCTTTACAGCCTGGAACGGGAGATGACCTTCCGGCAGGTCTCGCAGGAGGTGAATCAGGTTGGCAACGCCCTGAGAAACCTCGGCGTGCGAATTGGCGACTTCGTGAGCCTCCTCTCGCTCGATCTTCCCGAATGGGTCACCTCTTTCTTTGGCACGCTGAAGATCGGCGGTTCAGTGGTTGGTATGAGCACGACGCTGACCCCGCCCGAGTACGCGTACATGCTGGACGACAGCCGGGCTCGGGTGTTGATCGTCGATGAAACCCTGTTGCCGAAGATTGAGGAGATCCGGACCGGACGGCCATTTCTGGAGCACATCGTCGTCATTGGCCGACCGGGTCGGAACGAGGATATTGCTTACGCGGATTGGATCAAAGGCGAGAGGACCGAACTGAACACCGCACGCACCCACCGCGATGATTTCTGCACGCTGAATTACACCAGCGGGACGACCGGACAGCCCAAAGGCATTCAGCACGCGCACAAAGACATGCCGATCAGCTCGCAGTTGTACACCGTGAACACCCTCGGGCTGAACGAGAACGACCGAACCTTCGCCGTCGCCCGGCTGTTTTTTACCTACGGACTGGGGGTTACCCTGTTCTCCCCCTGGCACGTCGGCGCAAGCACGGTGCTCTGTTCCAAACCCCCGCGCACGGCCACCAACGTTTTGGAAACCATTGATCGCTTCAAGCCGACGTTCCTGTTCAACGTGCCGACAGGCTATGCCAGCATCCTGGCCGTTGAGGGGTTTGCCGAGCGGTACAACCTTTCTTCGCTCCGCGTGTGCGCCGCCGCCGGCGAGGCTCTGCCAGAAGCGATCTGGCACGCCTGGAAAGAGAGGACGGGGTTGGAGATCGTTGAATCGATGGGAACGACAGAGGCCTTTGCTCTCTTCCTCTCGAACCGCCCCAACGACAATCGGCCCGGCACGATCGGCAAAGCGGTTGAAGGGTTTGAACTAAAGGTTGCGGACGAGAACGGCCACGAAGTGCCACGCGGTGAGATTGGCGATCTGATGGTGAAGGGAGAGACGTTCAGCCTGTTCTACCTCCACCAGTATCACAGAAGCCAACAGGCTTTCCGTGGCGAGTGGCTCTTTACCGGCGACAAGTTCTACGTCGACGGGGAGGGCTACTATCACTACACGGGCCGCGTCGACGAGATGCTCAAGGCAGGCGGCATCTGGGTATCGCCGGTGGAGATCGAGAACACGCTGCGCAAGCACCAGGCCGTATTTGAATGCGCGGTGATGGGACGGCCCGATCGAGATGGGTTGCTCAAGCCCAAGGCGTTTGTGGCTCTGCGACCCGGTTACACCGCCTCGGCTGAGCTGGAGAACGAGTTGATCGAGCACTGCAAGGCGAACATGGCTGCTTACAAACGCCCGCGTTGGGTGGCGTTCATGGACGAGTTGCCCAAGACGGCCACCGGTAAGATTCAGCGTTCTGCCCTGTGCAGCGCGTAACACCGGGCGGACTTGGCTGGCCCGCTGGCCTAGCGAGGCTCCGCCCCAGCAGACCCTGGGGCTCCGCCTCGCTAGGCCGCGTTTCTCACAGCCCCGCTACGCGGGGGCTAGCCGTCTTGACGTGAAAACTTGACTCGTTCGCCACAAGTTTTGGCAGTCAAGACGGCTAGCTCGCGGACCGGCAGGGATGAGCGACTGCGGCGGTTGGCCCTTCACGCAATTTCCGCGAGTGCCGGGTACTTGTTTTCAAGAACTATGACGGCCGCTGCTGTGTTCGAGATGGGGACACGGTAACTGGAGTGCTTCTTAACCACTTCTCCGGTGAGCGCGCCGCGCATGACCAACCATGTCTGGAACTCCACTCCCTGTGCTCCGGCCTGCCGGACAAGGTCCAGGGTCGACAACCGAGTGATGGCCTCGACATCGCCGACGATCTTGTCCAGACACATGAGATCGAATGGCTTATTGATGAAGCCGGCTCTTTTCCCATCGAGTTGATGGGACAAGCCCCCGGTACCCATCACCACGACGCGCAGGTCGTCGTCGAAGCTCTCGATGGCCCGCCCGATCGCCTGCCCGAACTTGTAGCACCGAGCTGGACTGGGAAGCGGGTATTGCACATGGTTGACCGTGATTGGAACCGTCCTGATGGCCCGTGATCCCTCCCCCGGCCAGAGCAACGCCATCGGGATGGTGAACGCATGATCGACCAGCATTTCCTGGCATGTCGTGATATCGAATTCGTCGGCCATGACCGATTCGGCCACATGCCAGGAGAGCTCGGGGTAGCCGGGAAAGGGCGGAACGACGGGGAGACCCCACCCTTCGTCGCCATTGTAGTATTGCGCCGCGGCGCCGACGGCGAACGTCGGCATTTTGTCCAGAAAGAAGTTGAGGCCGTGATCGTTGTAAATAAGGACGGCCACATCCGGACGAACCGCTTCGAGCCACTCATGGACGGGCTTGTACGCGTCGAAGAACGGTTTCCAAAAGGGCTCGTTCTGCAATCCGCGCGCAATGGCGCTGCCAATCATGGGGACGTGGGATGTCGCGATGCCGCCGACTATTCTGGCCATGGCTTCTACTGTCCTCCTGCGCGAACGAGCATCGCCTTGAACTCCTCCTCCGACATCCCTGTCTGCTGCGCGCCGATCTGCTGGACGTTCAGACCAAAGATGCCCGCGAACTTGGCGAGATAGTAGATATTGCCGCCTGCGCTGAGTAACGCCAAGACGTTCCGGTCTTTGACGGCCCGGCGCTGCTCAGCCGTGAGGCTGAACTTGTCACAGTAGGCATCCTCGTCGCGCCGGAACGCTTCACGGTTCTCCTGGGAATTAAATGAAAAACACATCTTGTTGAGGGCATATCCCTTCATTGCCTGTCGCCCATCGAAGATGATCATCCCCGGGATCTCATCGCGTCCGCGCTCATTAGGGGCCACAATACCTCCTGCGTTTCATCTTCGACCGGGGCGTTTAGAGCCCGTCGGGTATCAACCGGCCAAAATAGATGACCATCAGCCAAAAGAACAGCGAGCTTCCCGCGATGATCTTGGCGAGCTGCGGGGCGTCTTCCCCTGGCCCCAAATCGTCGACCGCGCGCGACATGCCGGTGAGGTAGAAGGCGAGGAGGTTTAGTCCCGCAAGGGCCATAAAGACCAGCTTCAGTTGAAGCCACAGGTCCGACATGATGACGTCGTAAGGATGGGCGGGAATATTGGCCTGCAGGCCCGTCACGAACGCCAGCCCGGTCACAACACAAAGGATAAATCCGAAAACGCCCCAGGGAAGGAGCTTTCGCACGGCCCTAATCGGCAGCGCTTTCGCCAAGCCCATCACGCGCAGGTCGAACAGGCCCACTCCGCCAATCAAGAGGTTGACGCCAAAGAAATGAAGGGTCTCACTCAGCGGCCATGCCCAGGAATTCTGTTGGAGGAAATGTACCACCGACGGCCACAAGAGCCAGTATCGAAGAACCGATTCCATAGCGTATTCCTCTTTCTAGGAATTGGCGGATCTCGTCGCACGAAGACGAAACCCGCGGTGCCGACCCGTTTGGGGGCCCTGACGAGCGCGTGGCTATGTAGCCGCGACGCGCACCCAGACTTCGTGGGCCACGAGCGCCACGACCGTGAAGACTACCACTGCCACCGCCGTCTCCTCTCGGACCCATCCGGCGTAGGCCGTCAAGCGTCCGGCCGTCACGGCGACAAGCCAAAAGGCGAGCATTGCGACAGCCGAGGTCTTGGCGCTCGCCGAGATGGGCCTCTTATCGATGGTTGCCGGATCGCCACCGAACACGCTGGCCCGAAGCGATCGCGCCGCCACGATGGCGCACACGATGGCAGCCATCTTGAGCCAAAAGTCCCAGTTCGTGAAGAAGTTTTTCGGGGAAAGCGAGATGAGAATCAGGCCACTCACGAGATTGACCCAGAAGCCGACCATGATCAGCGGGACGAACTTCTGCATCGGCGACAGCGGCATGTCGGGAAACAGGCCCAGGGCCCGCGCTGCGACCACCGAGCTGAGGCCCACGAGGAACGCCATGCCGAAAGTGTGCGAGGCAAGGACCGTGTAGTAACCGAATATCGATGACGTTTCGCGCACCCACGTGGGGAATGCGCTGTTTTCGATGGAGGCTAGAAATTCCCACATGTTCGTTGTCCTCAGTAGTCAGAACTGCGTCTTCTTCAGCAAGCGACGCGTTGAGCAAATATGGCGCCATTCGACTCGCCACATCCGCATCGGCGCTGCAGCGGGGCGTGCGCCCGTTGTCAAAAGTCGGAGGCAGACTAGCCCAAGTGATGCCACACGTCAAGGGCCTTGGGAGACGTTGAGCTGGGCGCGCCCGGGCAGGCGCCGGGAATCCGGCGATTCCGCCAATAATCCGGCAGGTTGAATGCCGGAGCACCGGAGCGCATCCGTCGGCCGGCGCCTCCGACGCCTGCGAAATCGGACGAAAGCAACACCTTCGCGTCCTGCACGTTCCCGGTCGGTCCGATGGTCGCCTCGATAATCACGAGACCCTGCACGCGAGCGGCCTGTGCGATCTGCGGGTACGACGGTCTGACGTCTTTCAGCTTGGCC
>JAHFEU010000084.1 GCA_023248295.1 Nitrospirota bacterium
TTCGTGTGAGCGTTATCGATGGCGTTGCCGAGGGTCAACAGGTCAGCGCCCATGTTGGCCACGATCCTGCTGCCATCCCCGCTGCCCGCGGTATTCCACTGCATGATGGCGAAGCGAGCCTTGCTGCCCGTGTCGTTGATGATCCCGGCGGCGTTCTCGGGGTGATCCACGACGATCTTGTAAAACGCCTCGTTGTAGGAATCGCTGGTATCACCCGTATTGCAATTGGGGTCCGTGTTGCTGGGTTTCGTGCTGTCATTGTCCGCGCAGAACCCGCCTGTGAGATTCGGTTGATCCGCCGTCAAGTGGAAGTAGAGGGTTGCACCAACATTGGTCAGGACCGAGGCGTCGACCCGCCCGGTCGCCAGCGCCGCGGATACCGACGTGGTCCGGAGCTCGCAGCAGGGGAAATTGGTCACATCCGCTCCCTTGACCCGGGTGCAGTTGCCGCTCGCATCGCGCGCGACCGCGCACCAGCCTCCGACCAGGGCCCACTTCATGATGTCGTGCCGCCGCATGGTCATGTAGTTCATGAAGTTCCCGGACCAGGGGTAGCTGGCGCCGCAGGAACTCGGGATGGTGGCCGGATTGGCGGCAGGGTCCGGCTGGAACCGGTTGCTTTGGTACTGGTAGCAGTCGAAGGGATCGAAGATGCCTCCGTAGACATTGGTCGGATCAAAGGCATTCCCGTAGGTCGGTTTGTACATGCTGCGGGAGGTGTCCAACATGAACAGGATATTGGGCGGCGTGTTCTGCGGCATGTTGACGGGCTGGGAGGTGTAGTCGCTCATGCTGGGGGGGGTCGCATTCACGTCCATCGGCCCGATCAGGCTTCCCATGAGCGACAGAGTAAGGATGACGACTCGCATGTTGGTCCCACTATTCATGGTCAGGGCCCTCCTCCTCTGAGCTCTTCCGGTGGGGTGAGGTAGGTGGGCGATAGCACGTTGCGTCTACGGGGGGCGCCTCGAACACCCACGAGCAGCCCCAAAAGGAGCCCTTAGTTAGCTCATTCCCCTCCCCCTGTCAAGAGACTCATAGCCGACTCATGCCTGAGCAGCCATTCCAGAGGTTTTGTGGCCGCGCGCGCCCTACCTCGCTCCGGAGGGAAAGGAGTTAGCCACCTGCCCTTGCCTGGCAACCAGAAACCTGGTATTGTCTATACATTTGCAATGCATGAGAAGGAGGGAAGACGATGACCGTGGCCTCGTTACTCAGAAAGGCAAAACCCGTGAATGTCCGGGAAGCCCAGGCGAAGTTGTCCCGACTGATTCGGTCTAAGTCGCCATCAATGGTTCTCTCTCATGGCAAACCGGTCTCATTCCTGATTCCCTATGAGGACATGCTTGATCTGGTAGACATGCTTGACGACCTCAAGGACGAAAAGTTACTGGAAGAAATCGCGAGGGCCCGAGGCGAATACGCGAGGGGGAAGGCGGTTCCGGCGGAACGGCTCTTTCGGAACATGGGCCTGTAGGTGTCCTGCGAGGTCGTCTTTCCTAGCGAACGCGTTGAACGCGTCTTCCAGAAGGCACTTGAGAAGATTCCCACCGACTATCAGTCAGCTATCGTCCAAGCCATCAGATCGTTATCTTTAAATCCGCGTCCGCAAGGCAAACGCACCAAACGGCTCAAGGGGCAGGTCATCGTCTCAGAGTTCATCGCAGAGTACCGTCTGCGTGTCGGCCCCTACCGCATTCTGTACGATGTCGACGACCAACGAAAGAAAGTTGTGTTATTGAAGCTTGTAAAACGAGACGAACGCACCTACGACTAGAGACGCCGCGCGCGCGCCGCCTCGCTCCGCTCTGAAAGAAGTCAATGTGAATTGTACTCTGACCCCAATTTCTCCTATATAGGCAGGTTACCAGCTGAGGTGAGAGCGGGCCTCTAGCGCCAGACAGGTCTCATCAACAAGCCAGTCCGAATCGTAACCCTCGCTTGATTCGTCCTGGCCCTAGCGCACTACGGTTCCCTGAACGGAGCCCGGCTGGTCGTCGCAGCCGGGTCCGGTCTGCCTGGTTAGTATCCTAGCCGAACCCGGCCGGTATCGACCCAACGGTCCTCTTGTCTCATGTACCCCGGCAAGTCCACCTAGGGGCTGGTATGAAAGTCGACATTCTCGGTGCGATTTAGGCCCCCCAGGATACTGGATGCGCGACCATTGGCGTGGTTCCCCGACCCTCCGCTCACATGAGCGGAGTCACCAGAGGCGTTGTTCGATTCTCCCCCGCTGATGCTGGAAAAGCGGCCGCTGGCCTCGTTCTGAATCCCTCCGGTGACACTGGACACCTCGCCGCTGGCCCGGTGTCGCAGACCTCCGCTGACACTGGCGGAAAAACCGCTGGCCTCGTGTTCCTGACCTCCGCTCACGCTGGACGCGTAACCAGTGGCGCGGTTAATTGCCCCCCCGCTGACGCTGGAAAAGCGGCCGCTGGCGTGGTTCCCCTGCCCGCCGCTCACATGAGCGGACTCACCAGAGGCGTTGTTATCCTCTCCCCCAGTGACGCTGGCATTTTCTCCGCTGGCAACGTTGCCGAGACCGCCGGTTACGGTGGCGAAGGGACCGCTGATCTCATTGTCATCGCCTGCTACCAACCCCCCAAAACTCGTAAAGTTGTGCCCGTCTCCCACTACAATATTGTGTGCGCCAGTCCGGTGCACAGCATCACTGGCCCTATTGCCGACCGAGTTGTACCCCACCACCAGGTTGCCCAAGCCCGTGAGCGTTCGCGTATCACCTAAGCCGTTCCGGATGTGGACATTGCATCCGGTGAAGAGCACATGGGGACCGATTAAGTCATTAATCGTCTGATGACTGACACTCACACATTCATTAAGTGCCTGAGCATTGCTGTTCTGAATCGTCGTCACGTTGGTCTGAAGCGAGTTGATGGTGCTGTTGGCCGTGGCGAGCTGGCTATGCAATGAACCGATGGCGCTGATCGCCGCGGCAAGCTGGCCCTGTAAAGTACTGATAGCACCATTGGCCGCTGTCATTTGCGTTTGGAGCGTCGCGACTAGGCTTTGCAGCGTGGCAAGCGCGTTCGCGAGATTCTGCACTGAGCCGGGTGTGGCATAATCCACGCCGGGTGTCGCGATCGTTAAGACTCCCGTCCCGGTGGTGTTCTTCAGCAACCCGGTCGCAAGCGGCGAGAGAGCTTGCTCTCTCTTTAAATGGCGGTTCGGGGTCTGTGTGATATAGGTTGCGTTCTTAGGAGCACCGCCGTCGTCGTCGTCAGCAAAGGCAATAGGAGAGATAGCAATTACCAGGAGAGCAGCCGTGACCGCCGCCTTCAGAATGCTGCGTATGGTTCTCATGATTTTCCTCCTTTTCTTCCTGAATCCCTTTCTATAATGGACACGCTTGCTATGGAATGGGTGATAAGACTTTCCGTTTGAGGGGGGCGGCTCGAACACCCTCAAGAAGCCCCAACAGGGGCCTATGAGTAGCTCTTCCCCCGGTTCTTGTCAAGATGCTCATGGCCGACTCATGGCCGAGCAGCCTTTCCAGAGGTTTTGGGGGCGTGCGCCCCGGCCGCGCTCTACCACCTCTTCCAGGGACAAGGGGAAAACTGGATATTGAAAGAGAGTAGCTTTTAGGCTACACTTAGTGCGTGGAAATAACCCCGAAGGAACTTCAGGCCTACGTCACCAAGGAGGGTCGGGCTCCTTTTAGTGAATGGCTGCCTCGCTAGATGATGTCAGGGCTCGAGCAAAGATTCGAGTAAGGCTGGATAGGGTCAGACTCGGAAACTTCGGGGATTGTCACGGTGTAGGAGAAGGTGTCCAGGAGCTTCGCATTGATTATGGCCCAGGGTATCGGGTCTACTTTGGGCAGGTTGGATTGACAATCGTCATACTCCTTTGTGGAGGCGAAAAGAGCACGCAGAATAAAGATATCGAACTGGCCAAACAGTACTGGAGCAATTACAGGAGAGGATCATGACAAAAACTAAATCATATCAGGCGGGACTGATTGAAAGCCTCCGGAACTCCAGAGAAGCCGCGGAATATCTCAACGCGGCATTGGAGGAGGATGATCCGGAACTGTTTCTCCTCGCGTTGAGAAACGTGGCCGAAGCCCAAGGGGGAATGGCTCAGTTAGCCGAAAAAACAAGGCTCAACCGCGAGAGCCTGTACAAAATGCTGTCGGAGCGGGGAAACCCCGAACTCCGAAGCCTGGAGACCTTGTTGCACGCTCTCGGTCTTCGCCTGGCCGTCACCGTCGCGAAATAAGCTGGGAGTCCAGCGCGGCCGGCCACGCCACACCGCACGCACCCCGCCTCACGATGTGTGATTGCAAGACCTGGCCCCCAACTTTTTGGGCCCCCAACTCTTTCATATTCAAATACACACGCCTGTTGGCTTGTGACCAGCAGGCGTTCATTGGGAGGCCGACGGCTGGGGGATTTAACGAGGAGCGATGCCTCGCCAGGTTCCCCGTTCTGCCCGTTCTGATGGCTGTCGGCTACCTGGCCGTCCGTGTCTCTGCCGGTGGTGTGTCAGTTGCTCAGCACCGCGCGCGGGATGCGCCGGAACCGGGCTCCCCCCTGTGAGAGGAACTGCCTGGCCGAGCAGCTTTTCGATCGCACGCAATTGACCGTGGTCTTCGGCGGTGACGAAACTGGTGGCACGCCCCGTCGCGTTCATGCGGGCCGTCCGCCCAATCCGATGAACATAGTCCTCCGGGCAGTTCGGCATGTCGAAGTTGATCACGTGACCGATATTCGCCACGTCAATGCCGCGGGCCGCGATGTCCGTCGCGACCAGAACCCGGAACGCACCGCGCCTGAACCCTTCCAGCGCCGTTCGTCTCTGCGAGAGGCTCCGGTTGCCGTGAATCACGGCGACCTTGTGCCCGGCGCTCCCCAGAGCACGGCCAAGCCGATCGGCTCGATGCTTCGTCCGTGTAAAGACGAGCACGCTGTCCTGGTTCTCCCCCAGCAGGGAGACTAAGAGATTGGTCTTGCTGTCGTGGGTGGTATGGTGCACCGCCTGTGTCACACCGTCGACCGTCGTCGCCGGCGGTGCCACCATGACACGCGCCGGATTCTTCACGCTGGCCCGAGCCAGTTTGTTGAGATCAGCCGGCAAGGTCGCGGAGAAGAGGAGGGTTTGCCGTTCCTCCGGCAGGGCTTCCAGGATTTGATTGATCTGGGGCGCAAACCCCATATCGAGCATGCGGTCGGCCTCATCCAGCACGAGGATCTTCATCGGCGCCAGATTGACCGTCCCGTTCCACATATGGTCCAGCAGCCGACCCGGGGTGGCCACGAGAATATTGGGGTGCTGACGCAGCCCTCGAATCTGCGCCTGCATGTCGGCCCCGCCGACAATTGCCGTGGCAAACACATGCTTGCTGCGGCCGAACTTGTCGATCACCTCCTGAATCTGGATGGCCAGTTCCCTGGTCGGGACCAGAATCAAGCCACGCGGGTGACCATTCGGCATCGCCGCCAGCCGTTCGATCATGGGGATCACGAAGGCGGCCGTCTTGCCGGTGCCGGTCTGCGCACATCCCAGCACATCCCGTCCCGCGAGTGCGTAAGGAATGGCCTGCGCCTGAATCGACGTGGGCTCAATAAAGCCTGCCTTGGCAAGGTCCCGCAAGAGGGGTTCGGACAAACCAAGGGTGTGAAAAGTGGTTAAAGCAGTCGTATGCACAACACTATCCTTCCGTTATGATCGCACTGTCACGGGATCAGAGAACCGAGGGGAGACAGAATCAGGGGGGGAGTCCGCTCCAACCAGGACCTGGTCGCGATGCGATCGCGAAGTCCGCTATGGTTGAGCCTCACCATCGCCGGACCGATACGATGATGACACGCCTCACTGTACAGCATGAAACCCCATCCGTCAACTTTTTATTTCGGCACTGAGCCCTTCGCGCTCTTCAGGGAGAGAGATTATGCGCTGATTTTACGCATGCCAGACCCCAAACTTCCACGCCTCGCTCCGGAAGGAGAGTAACTCCCACCCCCTTTCTCGCGTCAGGGGGGGGGACCCTACTCGCGGCCGGTCAGAGGTCTCGCCTCCGGGACGAGCGTCACATGCACGTCATCGAAGGCATACAACCCGCCGATGGTCTCGTTGATGACCATCAGATCCAAGAGCATGGGGACCAGATCCAGATAGGCCCACCGGGAATACCGGTGCGCTACCCGAACTTCCTGTGGAAGACAGCCCTCCTTCTGAACGAGCAAGCGATACGAATCCGATCTCGCCAAGCTGAGCATGCCTGGCGCAGTAATGGAAATGCCGCTGGTGGGCTCGACCCGCTGCCCGTAGCGATCGAACCGGCCCACCACTGAGACAGTCGCTCCTGAGGGATCCGACGTGATCCTGACATCTTGAGTCCGACCGTTAATGATGGACGCACAAGCGGGTAGCGCCAGCATGAAGGCTGACAGCGACACGAGGCAGAGAGGACGGAGCCTCTTCACACAAGCGGCCTCGTTACCCGCATGACCTGCGCAGCGGCCGCTGGGCGGTCTCATGAGCCGTGCACCAGTGAGGAACTTGCGACCGGCGGGCTGGTCACGGAATGCCAAGGCAGGGGAGACAAGAGATCAGGAGTCACTTTCTACGCTAACATCGCAGTACAATCGCCGGCAGCCAGGCCGCGCGCGCCCCACCTATCATGTTATTTTTCGACGATGGCGGCTTTCGTGCTTTCGACAAAAGCCAGGACTTCCCGCCGTTCTTGTTCCGGAACCCGAAATTTATCCAGGGTCGCGTGTACATGGCCGAGGAATAGCTTCCAATCCCCGGCACTAATTCCCATTCCCTTGTGCGAAGCCACCATATCCCGGCCGGTGTAATACAGGGGACCTCCAGCACTTGCGCAGAGAAAATCGATTAACAACTGTTTCTCCCGACGGATGCTGTCCGCTGCCCGGTGTGCCCAAAAGCGGCCAAGCTGGGGGTCCGACATCAGGCGCGGAAGAAGATCATCAGCCACGGCGGCAATGGCATCGTACCCGCCGAGGCGGGCATACAAGGTCGCAGTGGTTGGCTTGGTCATGAGGCTCTCCTTGGATTGTCCGTGGAAATGGAAAACCAGCGACAGGCTACGTTTTCAAGGGAGCGGTGTCAACAGGTAGGATTTGAAGAAGGTGCATTGTCAGCCGAGCCGTCGCACGCGACCGGCTCGCTCCGCTCCGCAATAAGTCGATACGCATGCCAGACCCCAACCTTGCTTCTCCGTATCGGATCAGTTGCCCTCTGTATCGGTCTGGATAAATCCAGGCCGGCACACTTCACGAATTCATTTTCGTCCTCATTCAGCTGCTCACAGTCGATTTCACTTGATAGATCACAAAGTTGTGATGATGGTCACGGCTTCCCAACGATGGGGGCAGCTCTGTGGCACCCTGTGTGCACATCCAGCGTTGCAGAGCGCAACAATTGGGGGATCTGGACCATGAGAATACTCATCAGGCGGCTAAGAGATAGAGGCTGGGAGGGGGTCTGGTACCTGACGCTCTTGATCATCCTTCCAGCGTTCGTTGGGATTCCGGCTGTCTTCTGGTTGGTGAACCACTCAGAGAAGAGCGGCTTCTGATTTTCGATCTCCTCCTCCCTTCAGATTTGGCCGCGCACGTCCCGCCTCGCTCCGCTCTCTAAGTAAGTCAATACGCATGCCAGACCCGAAACTTGGACCCTGAGTAATGTGGCGGGGAGCCTCCGCGCTTATAGTTTGTAGATTTCCCGCCGCTCCATCGCGGAGGCCACCGCATCGATCAGCGGTTCCGCCCCGACCGGTTTGATGACATAGTTGGTGATCCCATCCTTGACCATGCGGGCCAGCTTCTCAGAATTCAATACGTGCTTCTGCATCTCAGCTTCATGACGAATCAGCGTCCAGAGCAGCCGAGCGGCCGCGCCTCCCAAGACCTCCGCACGAGGCGTCTTATGCTTTGCGATGACCGTTGCCATTTCCGGGTCGCCGGTCACGTCCACAATGAGATCCGTGTCGCTTCGGGCGATCAGACCGACGGGGTCCATCGCGCACGGCATGTTCAACTCTCGGGCACGTTTCAGCCCAGGGGCGGAGGGATACTTGTCAGTGATCCCGACGATCTCCACCTCGGGAATATGGCTGAACATATCAAGGAGAGCGGAGCCTCCCTTTCCAGCGCCGCAGATGGCGACCTTCATCCGTTCCCTGCTGTCCCCCTCATCCGGTACGCCGGTCATGACAATCAACGAAACACGCTGGAACTGGTTTTTGAAGAAGGCCACGACGTCCGTTCCTTTCTCCATGTCGACATCGATGATTGCGACGTCGACCACGAGTGGATTTTCACCGCTCCGAATCGTTTCAATGGCGCTCGCTCCATCCACAGCCTCAAGGACGTCATACCCTTCCTTCTCAAGCGTGAGACGAATCCTGTTTCTGATACTCAGATCGTCTTCTACGACTAAGACACAGCCGTTCGACGACCCTCTCGATCCGAACATGCTGGCTGACTTGTCCTGCGACATGGTAATCCTCCCTCCTAGAGCATAAGAAATTTAAGGTGTGTGCATTCAAGTTCCTAGCGCAACAGGTGGTGAAACGCGTGGGCAGGACTGTGCCAGTTGGTGATAGGACTTTGCTTTTGAGGGGGGCGGCTCGAACACCCTCAAGAAGCCCCAACAGGAAGCCCCAACAGGGGCCTATGAGTAGCTCTTTCCCCGGTTCTTGTCAAGCTGCTCATGGCCGCCTCATGGCTGACCAGCCTTTCCAGAAGCTTTGGGGACGCGAAGGCAGCTTTTGGGCCGCGCTGTTCCTCAGCCACTCCATCCCTGGCTTGGCCGCAATAACAAAGCCCGCTGATCTTACGACCAGCGGGCTTTGTTAATACCCCCGCACAGGTCCATACCGCACTTCACATGAGCCGGTCGCCATAGGACCAGCTTATGACGACCGCCTATCCTTCCTCACCCACGCTGCCGGTGAAATGCAAAGGCCCGCCGTGCTGATGGCCCCCCTCACCCCACCCTCTCCCGCAAGGGACGAGGGGAGGGATGCCAGGGCGCGGCGGATGGCGTGACTAATCGTCACACTGCGCGCATCGACCGAGCCCTGCTGTTCTCCCCACACCTTCTCCCCCCAAATGCTGCCGGTGACAAAAGCCAGCCCGTTGATCAGAGGATCAGCGGTAATCTTCCTTTCACGTGGCGATCAGGGTGGTGCGTGGAGTGACATTGCGTGCGAGCCATGCTGATGTGCGTGGCGGAAAACCGAGCGAGGCCCGACTGCTCTCAGCAGATCGGAGAACCCCCGCATTCCGATGTGGGGGATGGGGGGAGCCGCAGCTGGTTTCCCGCGAGCTACAGCAGCTCGGCGAGCACGCACCGGAACGGAATCGCACTACCCTGATCCCTGCATCAAATCGGGATAGGGGTCAGCGGGTCGTCCGCTGAGCCCCTCCCACACCACCGGACACGCGGGTCCGCATCCGGCGGTTCGGCTGGTTGAGGTTAGCGGGCAAGTCTCGGCACTCCCATGCGGTCGTAATAGCGCGTGGGCAGCGCGGTGTTCAGCAGCCTGGCGGAGTTCGTCCACCAGCGCCGCGAGTTCGCCGCCACCTGCCGAGCCGCATCCTCGTTCGCTCCGAGGCGCTTCATAGCCCGGTAGATGGTCGTCCCTCGCTTCCACTGCTTGAGCTGAATCATCCGCAGGCGGTGGCGAATCCACTCGTCGAGGTTGTGGAAGATGCGCGGCGTCTCCGCGAGGCGGAAGGAGGCCTTCCATCCCGTCAGGTAGCTGCGCAGTTCGTTGAACACCGACTCCAGGCGTCGGCCCCCCGGCCTTTGCGCTTGCGATGTTGGTTGCTAGGGCTCTGTTCAGGTGGATTACTCGAGACTGGATTGAATCACTCGACCGTTTCTCTCCTGAACAGGCCGTTTATTCACTCGGTAGAACGACGAAAACCGCGCGACCTGTTCTTCGGAAACCCGGATGGGATGTGTCATGACATACCAACTCACTCCCTGGGTGCAGGGAGGAGTCGTGAGTGAACCCGGATAGTAGTAGAAGGCCCTATTGGAAGGTAGAAGGTCCTCCGCGTTGACCATGATCTGCTCAACTAGGTGCTGTTCTCCTTCGTCGGCCGGGAGGTGTTCCCATATCTTCTGGATGGACGTGTTGTCCTCCTCATCTCCTTCCATGAATACTCCCACTACGACTCGTTCCCCATCTTTTCCCCGGTGGACCAGGTGCAGTTCCATGTCGTAGGCTCGACCATGCAGCGCATGACCGCTGGGTCGGTGGAAGTGAAACTCGACCAGGTCGTAGCGGCTTGTCCCGATTTCCATAAAACCGCCCGTGTCACCTGCGATCTGAAAGGTGTGACCGGTGTTCCGAATCCTCAGGAGCATGCTCCGATAGACGAATCGGGGATGCGCCAGGCGGGACGGAACTGCCTTCGTGATGTCGATTGGGGATTGGGCCTTCCCGGTTCTGCAAATCTCGTATTCCTGACTGAGTAGCGCCCAGTATTCGGGCCCGATCGTTCCTTCGTAGCCCCAAAGTCCAGCCGCCCGTTCCGCATAGGTGCAGGAAACCGCTGCCAAGATCAGCGGCAGCACCGTCAGGGCACAACCTGCCAACCACTTGCTGCACGTTCTCATACGATCTCCAGCAGCGGGATCCTGCGGGCACTTCTTACCGAAGCACGCAGATCAAGAGCGTCTCCCTCGCGCCTGATTTCCTCAGGACCCGCACTTCGGCGGGATGGTCGGCATGACGTTCATAGCAGTACCCACCGTAATGTGCGTCACCATCATGTCGAATTCTGCAACCGAGATATGTTCAGCCAGTAACTCTCCTCGCTTGCCTTGCCCCCTGGCTAATCTTCCCCTCCGACGAGTAGGAACGAGGTGATAGGACTTTGCTTTCGGGGTGGGCGGCCCCAGCACGCTAAGGAAGCCCCTAAGGGGCCCTTTCCTTACCTCTTTCCCCGACCCCTGTCAAGATACTCGTGGCTGACTCATGGCCGAGGCAGGGTTTCCGGAGGCTTTTTGGGCGAACGGGGGCGTGAAAAGAGCTGCAGCGTCACCCCCACCGTCCTGTCTTCCTCCAAGGGGGAGGGGGATCTGACGTAAATCATACAAGGCAGCCTTCTGGTCTGGCCCCATGGGGTGGACGAGGTGGCAGGAGGCTCCACCTCGTCCGAGGGTGGCACAGCCCTCCCCCTGGCTTTTAGGACCGACCCTGCTGCAACGAGCAGCTAATAGCTCGCTGCTAGAAGCTCGGAGCTATTCGCTACCGGCTGTTCGCTGTCCTCGATCAGTACAGGATTCCCAGGTACATCCCGACCGTGCCGAAGCTGCTCGTCGTGTTGGTCATGTTGGCGGCCAGGTGATACCGCGCATACAGCCCAAGATTCAGCGGCCCCCAGAAGTTGTACTCGATACCCGCGCCCCGCTGCGCGCCGATGTCGAGGTAGTTCGTCTGGTTGGAAGGCGGGCTGATCACGTGGAAGTCCAGCCCGATCGGGATAATCCAGGGACGGAGCTTACCGCCCTCATTGAACTTCAGCTTCGGCGCCACATTCACGGCCAGCATCGTGATCTGGACAGTCGCTCTTACCGGTTGCCCTAACGGGACCCCTGCTCCAGCAGTCAAAGCAGGCACTGCAGATGTAACAGTATTGGA
>JAHFEU010000085.1 GCA_023248295.1 Nitrospirota bacterium
CAGGCCGGCGGCCAGTTGACCACGACCACTGAGGTGGAAAACTACCCGGGATTCCACCATGCGATTATGGGACCAGACCTGATGAAAGAAATGCGAGCCCAGGCCGAACGGTTCGGAACCGAATTGCTCGCCGGCGAGGTCACCGCTGTGGACCTCAAGCGGAGCCCGCTCAGCTTCACGGTCGATGGCGAGCACCGCCTTGAAACCAAGACCCTCATCATCGCCTCTGGCGCGTCAGCCATTCAGCTCGGCATCCCCGGAGAATCCCGGCTCATGGGACACGGCGTCTCAACCTGCGCCACCTGCGACGGCTACTTCTTCCGAGGCAAAGAACTGGTCGTGGTCGGCGGCGGCGACAGCGCGATGGAAGAAGCAACGTTCCTCACGAAGTTCGCCACCCGCGTGTCGGTCGTCCATCGGCGGGACAAGTTGCGGGCCTCCAAGATCATGCAAGACCGGGCGTTGAAGAATGAGAAGATATCCCTTATATGGAACTCGGTCGTGCAAGAAATTTTGGGAGAGACCACCGTCACCGGTGTCCGCTTACGAAATGTGGTCACCGGCAAGACTTCGGAACTGAGTAGCGCGGGCGTGTTCGTCGCGATCGGTCATAGTCCGAACACCAGCCTTTACAAGGGACAGATCGAGATGGATGCGAAAGGGTATATCCTCACGAGGAACGGGACCGCGACGAACGTGCCCGGCGTATTTGCGGCTGGCGATGTGCAGGACTCGCGGTACCGGCAGGCGGTGACCGCGGCGGGTTCCGGCTGCATGGCCGCCATGGACGCGGAGCGGTACCTGGAAGCCCAACACTCGTGAAGCGTATCTCGTATCTCGTCGTTCGTGAAGAGTGAATCCCCACTTACCCCTCTCCCTGAGCAAGGGGCAGGGCTGGGGAGTGGGACGAGATACGCTTCACCAGATACGAGGAACGAGGAAGATGCGCTGCGTCATCGTCCATTACCACGAGCTGGCCCTCAAGGGACGGAACCGTCCGTTTTTCGAGGCGTGCCTGGTCCGGCACCTTCGGCAAGTCCTCCGAGATCTCAGCGTGCCCCAGGTCGAATCCCTCCCCGGGCGTATCCGCATCTCGCTTCCGGACGAGACACCCTGGGAGCCGGTCAAAACCCGACTCGCGCGAGTGTTCGGCATTGCGAATTTCTCCCTCGCGCAGTCGGTGCCGCTTGAAAAAGACGCGCAGGCCTCTCTGGAGACGCTGAAATCGGCCATCGGCGACGCGGTGCGAGAGCTTCCCTTCGCCACGTTTCGCGTCACGACCAAACGCGCCGACAAACGGTTTCCGATGACGTCCATGGACGTGGACCGCGAGGTCGGCGCCCACCTCTGTCGGCTGACCGGCAAGCGGGTCAGCCTCGACGATCCAGACCTCACCGTCCACATCGAGCTGCTCGCCCGGGACGCCTACTATTCCACCCACCGCGAAGCCGGCCCCGGCGGGCTGCCGGTCGGGATCAGCGGCAAGGTGGCCTGTCTGATTTCGGGAGGGATTGACTCGCCGGTCGCCGCCCAGCGCATGATGAAACGGGGATGCAAGGCGGTCTTCGTGCACTTCCATGGCAGGCCGTACGTCAGCCGGGCATCGGAAGAGAAAGTCCGCGAGATCGTTCACCTATTGACGCAGTACCAGCTCTATTCGCGCCTGTATCTGATCCCGTTTGGCGAGATTCAGCGGCACATTGTGCTGGGAGCGCCCGCGGCTTTCCGGGTAGTCCTCTACCGTCGGATGATGCTGCGGATCGCCGAGGAACTGGCTCGACAGGAACGGTGCTGGGCGCTGGTGACCGGCGACAGTCTGGGCCAGGTCGCCTCACAGACTCCCGAAAATCTGAGCGTGGTGGAAGAGGCGGCTCAGCTCCCAATTCTCCGGCCGCTGATCGGCATGGACAAGATCGAGATCACGGAGCAGGCTCAGCGAATCGGCACCTTCGAGACTTCGATTGAACCGGATCAAGACTGCTGCAAACTCTTCATCCCCCCGCACCCGAGCACCAAAACCCACGTGGACCAGATCCGGAAGATCGAGCGCGGCTTCGATCTCAGCGCTCTGGTGAAACAGGGCTTGGAAGGGGCTGCTCTGGCGGAGTTTCATTTCCCCGCTCAGTGAGACCGGACTCGCTCGCCGACCCGTTCCATTAGAATCCGAAAGTGCTTGTCCAACTGGCGACGTAGCTCCAGAGCCATCAGCCAGTCCGGAGCCCAGGTGTCCACTTCTACGAGCAGTTCGAACTCCGCACGAGTCAGCCCCTCGTTCCCATCCTGCGTGAGCCGCCAAGTCCGGCTATACCTCCTGAAATCGCCCGCGAGAAAGGTGGTGACGAGTCCCCCGCCGGGCAGCTCCCGGTTCTCGCAAAGCAGTCGTCGCTCCCCAGGCAGCAGCGCATGTTCGATGTACAGATCGGTCACCACACGCTCGCCCTGCCGCTCAAGATGTGCGAGGCGCATCGTGACTCCGAACAGCTCCGGCCACTTCGCATAATCAGTCAGCACCTGGTGGACTACTGACGGCGGCGCGGGGAGATGCAGCGTGGCCGTTGCCCGGACGCCGCCGGAGGGATCCGGCTGAACCTCCAGGACCGATGAACTGTCCGTGACGGCCCAGGCCACTTGGACGGCCACGCCATACACCGCGCAAAAGATCAAGAGCCCCGCTGATGGACAAACCTTCACTCGAGGCACAGTCCGCGTCGGGCCATGCAGCACCCCACCCCTTCACCCTAAGATCGCATCCATCAGCCGGGTATGGATGCGGCGCACGCGTTCGAGTTGACCCTTGGCCGCGAAGCGCTCATAGAACCCATCGGCCCTGAACTCCTTAGTCAGCGCGGCCCAGGGGTGGAGGGTGGCCACGAATGGCTTGGGGGATTTCTCCTGCTCCCACTGCCCCATGAGCTTGCGATCCACGATCAAGTCATCCAGCACCCGGATCAGCGCCTTCAGCGTCACGTCGCGTGTGAACATGTACCGCTCGTTGTTGCCCCAGACCTCGCTCATGATCTCCTTCACGCCTTTTAGATAATCTCGCACCAGGGCATAGCACTTGTCGGTCCTCGTACCGAGGTGTGACTCGATCCAGCGAGCGTGGTGCTGCACCAGCTTGTACAACTCGTTGAATAGTTCTGATTGTAATATCCATTTCTCCTGCTTGCTCCGCCCGCCCAACCGATTGATCTTGTACTGGAGCGGAGAGTCGGCCTCGCCATAGAGCAGGTTGACCACCTTCGCCGCGAACTTCTTCTCCGGGCTTTCCCATGAAACCTTTTCATAGAGGTCCACCAGGTGGGATCGGTTGATGCGCGTGTGGGTCGAGTTGATGATGACGAACATCTCCGTCGCGAACTCGGCGCTCCGCCCATCGAACACGACGCAGGGGATCTCCACGTTCGCCGCCTGATCGGCATGCCGCTCTGTGAAGAAATGCAGGCCGGCCAGCCGGTGCTGCCCGTCGATGACGAGGTATTTTCCCTTCGGCTCGCTCAGGTGCCCAATGGAGTCGGAACCGTCCAGCTTGCGGAAGTTCAAGGTTTCGTCGGTGAAAAGAAGCACCGTCCCCGGGACCATCGGCTGGGTCAGAACAGTTTCATAGAAATTCACAATCTGTTTGATCTTCTGCCGGTTCAGCACCCGTTGGAAGCCCTTCTCGCTCCGCTCGATGCCGGCGATGAACTGCGCCACGTCATCGTCCTGCCGCAAGCGGGCCTCAGACAGCTCCTCCCCCTCGAAGTAGTACCGGCTGGTGAATTTGACCTTTTCAAGCAGATCGGCAGTCTTATAAGAAACAAAATAAAACGTGCTTTCCTTCTGCTTGACGCGCGTCGCAAGCATGGCGGCTCCTTCTTCTAACAGGCGATCCTAAGTGCTGCCCTTCGACAGGCTCAGGGCCCCGAGCCCAGTCGAGGGGAGCGATGAGTGCTGAGTGGGGACTTCTCTTCAGCATTCGGCATTCACCGTTGCATCTTCAGCGCTGGAAGTATCTCTTCCGGGCCGAGCGTGTTGACGACGTCTGAGGCTTCCAGGCCTCCTTTGCGGGCGACGTTGACTCCGAAGGGCACATCTTCTAAGCCTTCCGTCGCGTGGGCGTCGGGGTTGATGCTCACCTTCACCCCGCGAGCCTTGGCATAGCGACAGTGTCGCCAGTCCAGATCCAGCCGGTGCGGGTTGGCATTGATTTCTACGATCTTGCCATGCGCGGCGGCCGTCTCGATCACCTTCCGCATGTCCACGCGATATCCTTCCCGGGACAGCAGCAATCGCCCGGTCGCGTGTCCCAGCATCGTCACGTAGGGGTTGGCCAGCGCCAGGCAGATGCGCCGCGTCTGGTCTTCTTCGCTCAGGTTAAATCGGCTGTGCACGGAGGCGATCACGAAGTCAAAGCTGGCGAGGACGTCATCCGGATAGTCCATCGCGCCGTCCACCAAAATGTCGGCCTCGATCCCTTTGAAGATCCGGATGTCGGAGAACTTCGGTTGCAGCGCGTCAATCGCGGCGTGTTGCTCACGGATCCGGTCTTCCTTGAGGCCATTGGCATAGAAGGCGGACTGGCTGTGATCCGAGATCCCGATGTAGCGATACCCGAGCGCCCGTGCCGCAGCGACCATCTCCTCGAGGCTGGCCGAGCCGTCGCTGTACGTCGTGTGATTGTGAAAGACGCCCTGAATGTGTCCGGCTTCCACCAAGGGCTTCAGACGGCCCGCCTCCGCCGCCTCGATTTCTCCCAAGCCCTCCCGCAGCTCCGGCTCGATGTAGGACAGGCCCAAGGCGGCATAGAGCGCCTCTTCTGAGTCGGCCTCGGGCGCGATGCCTCCATTCTCGCTCGTGAGATTCCAGGGAACCTTCATGCGAGCGGCCCGCGCCGCCAGCGCGGCCAGGTGCTCCTCGCTCGCGCTGCTCGCCAGCATCGCGTGAGCCGCGAGGTCTTCCGACACCGTCACGCTCACCGGAACCCCTAGCGATGAGATGGCGGTGATCCGATTCCCCGCCTGGGTCGCTTCCCCCAGCCCCTCGACGTGCCGGAGGCCCTCCAGCACGGACCGTGGCTGATCCGCGCCGACCAGCACCGAGATGGTCCGGACGACTTCGAGGCGTCGTCTCAACTCACCGACCAGCTCGACGCGCCTCACCCCCGTCGCATGTCGGATCGCCCCGACGAGCCGCTCCGCTTCCCCGATGACCGTCGCGTACAGGTGGAACCCGCGCCGCCGCTTCAACTGCTGGATCCCCTGCCGGATCTTATCCTGGGTCTTCTGACCAAAGCCCGGCAGGCCGACCAGGCGATTCTCGATGCAGGCGTACTCCAGCTCGCCGACCGTCGTGATGCCCAGTTGATTCCACACCGCTGCGATCTTCTTGGGTCCTAATCCCGGAATCGCGGTCATCTCCAGGAGCCCCTCCGGCACGTTCCGTTTCAGCTCGTCGTAATATCCCAGTCGCCCGGTGCCGACCAGCTCCGACAGCTTCCCGGCCAGCGCCTCTCCGATTCCCTTCAACTCTCGAATGCGGCCGGAGGCCACCAGGTCGCTGAGATTCTCCGTCAATGTCTCGATCGTACGGGCCGCGTTGTAATAGGCCCTGCTCTTGAACGGGCTTTCGCCCTTCAGTTCCAGCAAGAGCCCGATTTCCTCAAAGATTCTACTGATCTCGCGCTTGTCCATCTTAGAACCGTGACGCGTAATGCGTGACGGGTCACGCGTTGCAGGGATCCGCTAAGCTCACGCCTCACCGGTCACTCGGTGCGGCGTTGCGCCCGATTCTACGCCACGCCTCCGCTCGCTGCAAGCGGGAGGATCCCGATCTCATGAATGGCAAATCTGTTGCCAAAACTTCCCAAGAAACCTATAGTGACCTCGCGGAGGTTACGACATTCTCAGAGTGACGGTGTCTCTGCCGACGGATTCCTTGGGTGGTCCTTCTGTCGGAGGTGTCTCATGGACCAAGCTCTGCGAAGCCCACTCGCATCCAAGCCCGCCGCTGTTTCAAGTTCCTCCGCTCCTTATCGCCTGAGCTTTCATGGAAGCGGCGGAGAGCTCTTTGGCATTTTTATTCTCAACCTCCTCAAGACCATCCTCACACTCGGGGTGTATTATTTCTGGGCCAAGGTAAAGACCCGCCAATACCTCTGGGGCCAGACGGCCTTCACCGGCGACCGGTTCGGCTTCCACGGTACAGGGAAGGAGCTCTTGCTGGGATACCTCAAAGCGGTCGTCGCCTTCGGAGCGCTGGTGCTCATCCAATGGTTCCTCAGTCTCGCGGAGCAGCAGATTCTCGCAGTCTTGGTTTTTTGGGCAGGCCTCATCGCCCTCTGGCCCCTGGCCCTGATCGGCGCGGTACGTTATCGGCTCAGCCGTACATCATGGCGGGGCATCCGATTTTCATTTCGTGGCGAATACCAGCCCATGCTTTGGCTGTTTGTCCGCGGAGTCCTCCTGATGGCATTGACTCTCGGCTTGTATTATCCTTTCTATCAGACCAACCTGCGCCGGTTTCTGATCGAACACTCTGCATTCGGATCCACCGTGTTCAAATTCGACGGCCAAGGGAACGAGCTGTTCGGAAAGTTCATCCTTGCCGTCCTGCTCACGATTCCCACGCTGGGAGCAGTTTGGATCTGGTATACCGCCTTGCAGCGGCGGTATAACTGGGACCATACCTCCGTCGCGGGGGCTTATTTTCATTCCACTGTGACGGGGTGGGGACTTTTCGGCTTGGCTCTGTTCAACCTTCTCATGATCATCTTCAGCCTTGGTCTTGCCCTCCCTTGGGCGACCGTGAGAACCTTGCGGTACAATTGCAGCAATCTCGTCTTGCAGGGTCTGCTGGACCTCGACAGCATTACACAGCAGACACAGGCTGCCACACCAACCGGCGAAGAACTGGCCGATCTCCTCGGCGTCGACGTGCTTCCCGGATAGGTTGCGTGGCGGGCTTTCCCTACCGACGACCATGCAGACCTCCTGGACTGGACATTACTTCGACGGCCGTACCAGCACCCGCCACTCCGTCACTGTCTTTCTGACCCCGAGCGGGCTTGAAATCTCCCTGAGCGACGGCTCTCGGATCTTTTGGCCCTATCACGAAGTCACCCAGACACAGGGCGCCTATGAGCACGAACCGGCCCGACTTGAACGCGGACATTCAACGCCTGAGGCATTGGTCGTCGAAAACCCCGGGTTTCTCCCGTCGATGCGAACGATCGCTCGCAGAGAGGGGAGGCAATTCCGAGGGCTGCGTGAGTTTCCACGACAGGCAAGAGTCATCGTGCTGGCCGGGGTTGCATCTGTCGCCATGCTTGGCGCCCTGATGCTGTGGGGGATCCCCGCCCTGGCTGAGCTGGTGACTCCACTCGTCCCAACAACCTGGGACACCGCCTTGGGTAACACCGTCATGCCACAGCTTGCGCCGGCCGATCTCCGGTGCGGGAGCCGCCGGTTGCGAGAGAGCGTCGACAAGATCGTCGCGCGACTCGCTGCTGCCGGCCCTCCCACCCCCTATCTCTTTCGAGTGACGATCGTCGAGAGCCCGGTCTTCAACGCGCTTGCAGCCCCTGGTGGCTCCATTATCCTCTTCCGCCCATTAGTCCGGTCTACAGAAACGCCGGAGGAACTTGCCGGCGTACTGGCCCACGAGATGCAGCATGTTCGCCTGCGCCACGCGACCAAGGCGTTGGTCCGGGATCTCTCAATGGCTGCGATCGCCGGGGCTGTCCTGGGAGATGTGAGCGGGATCGGGGCCGTCGCCGTCCAAGCCGGCCGGACCTTGACCACTCTCCACCACAGCCGGGGGGCCGAAGAGGAAGCTGACCGAGAGGGCATGCGCCTCATTCAGGCCGCGCAGATAGACCCCTCAGGCATGATACGATTTTTCGAAACAGTGAAGGCCAAGACGGCCAACGCTGAGTTGCCGGGATATCTGTCTACCCATCCGGAGACCGATCAGCGGATCGCCCGGCTGAAAGCCTTGGCGGCGGAGGTCCCGGTTCACCCCAAACCGCTGCTGCCGGATGATCGTTGGGATGATATTAAGAACCTATGCCGGTGACCGCTTCAGCGCCACGTTCAACGGCGCGCAAGGCAAGTCGCGATGACGCTCGCTGAAGACATCAAGCGCGAGGCGCGGGCCCTCGGGTTCCAGGCGGTGGGGATCAGCCGCATCGAGACGTTCACGGAAGACACGGCTACCCCGCTATCCCGCTCTCTCCATGCCCGCCTGCTGGAATGGCTCCGGCGTGGGTTTCACGGAACCATGAGCTGGATCGCTCGCGAGCCTCACCGGCGCGCCGATCCTGGCGCGATCCTGGCTGGTTGTCGCTCCGTGATCTCGGTGGGTATGAACTACTATACCGAGCATCGGGCGGACGAACGGCCGGGACGCGGCCGCATCGCCCGGTACGCGTGGGGTGAGGATTACCACACCGTCCTGAAAAAACGCTTGGAGGAGTTGGAAGACCGGATCAGGGCCCTGGCGCCTACGGCTGCAACACGGGCCTACGTGGATACCGGCCCGGTCATGGAGAAGGCCTGGGCCCAGCAGGCCGGCCTCGGATGGATCGGCAAGCACTCGAACCTGGTCTCCGAACAATACGGGTCCTGGCTGCTCCTCGGCGAGATCCTGACCACGCTAGACTTGGAGCAGGATGAGCCGGGCACCGACCTGTGTGGGTCCTGTACGCTCTGTCTCACCGCCTGCCCGACCGGAGCGATCACGGAGCCGTACGTGGTGGATGCCCGCAGATGTATTTCCTACCTGACGATCGAACTGCATCAACCGGGCGATGAGATCCCGGACGATCTGGCTCGCAAGATGGGAAACCGAATCTTCGGCTGCGATGATTGCCTGGATGTCTGCCCGTACAATATCAACGCGTCGCCGACCGCGGAACCAGCCTTCCAGCCTTCAGCCCTCACCGCGGCCCCGTTCCTGACGGAGCTATCAGACCTCACCGATCGCGAGTTTGCCGCCACCTTCCACCGGAGTCCAATCCGGCGGGCCAAACATGCGGGCTTCGTCCGAAATGTCCGGGTGGCGCTGAAGAACCTGAGCCCCCTTGTCTCCTCATGCCTGCCGATATCAGCCAACACGCGGAAGACCCCGGTGCTCCCTCCCTCTTCCTAGCCCGGATTATTCAGCAAGAGTGAATAATCCGCCCTCTGGGCTTCGACTGCGCCCCGCTTTTGCGGGGCATCGCTCAGGGCTAGCCTTGAGTCCCTCGACTTTGCTCGGGGTCGAAACCTACAGGTGCGGCAACAGTCGCACCTGTAGGCGCATTATTCACGAAGGACCTCTGCTCGTGAATAATGCGGGCTAGGTGGTTGAAATGCACCGGGCGGCTGCGTGGATTCCACCATGTGTGTATGTTGCTGATGACGGAGTGCAGACCGTGGCGAAAAAATCTCTTGGGGATCAGCCGGGCATGGGGCCCCTCTTCACCAGCCCAGTGATTTACGAAGTGGGCCACACGAATTCGTTTTGCTCGTCTTCTCATCCCTTGACCAACCACAAGAAACCTCTCATACTGACCACTGAGTCGCTCAGGCGCCATTCCGGGCGTATCAATTGCATGCAACGGGAATAAGCGATAGACTCGGACAAAAAGGAGGGCCTTATGCCGTTGTGGCCGTTTGGAATGCTGACAAAGGAGACCCCGGGTCTCGGACGTGTGCTGGTGGTGGACGACGAGGAGAATGTGAGAAAGATTGTGCGCCTGACGCTGACCAAGGCCGGCTATGACGTGGAAGAGGCTGAAGACGGCGGCAACGCCATCGAGGTCCTCAATACGGGGGATAATCCGCTGATGGTGGATGTCATTATCTGCGATATCCGCATGCCCCGGATCAACGGCGTGGAGGCCATCGAGTACTTTCTCGCTCAATATCCTTCGATTCCGATTATCGTGCAGACCGGATACCCTGATCTCCAACTGAGCACCTCCCTGTTGAAGCAAGGAGTCGTAGACTACCTGGTCAAACCGGTTGAACGAGCGAAGCTACTCAGGGCGGTCGAAAGAGCTCTCGAACAACGCTCCATCTTCAAATTCTAACGACCGGTACGCGGGAACGCGAGGGAGCCGCCGGGCACCGTGCATGGCGGTGTGGCCTCGTACAAGTCCAGCGCGGAGGCTCCAAACGCTGCCTATGGCTTTTGCGGAGCCGATCAACGTCATCATCCTTGGCGCAGGAAAGGGCGGCACGGCTCTGATTGAGCTGTTTACCAGTTGCGCAGGCGTCAAGATCGTCGGTGTCGCGGACATCAACCCGAATGCCCCCGGACTGCAACAGGCTCGCCTCCTCAACATCCCCACCTCCACGGACCCTGCCGCGCTGATTGCGAGAGACGGGGCCGATCTTATCGTGGATGTCACCGGAGACCCGGCGATGGCCGCGCTGATCGCCGAGCGCAAGCCTCCTGGGGTTGAAAGCCTGAGCGGGAACGCGGCCAGGTTGGTGTGGAGTCTGATCCAGGATGAGCAGGAGCTTCGCGAATACCTGGTTCATACTGAAAAGCTTGCCACCCTAGGCACCCTCGCGGCCTCCGTGGCCCACGAGGTCAATAACCCGCTCCACTGGATTCTCGGGTTCGCCCAGTTGATCCAGGAGGAAAAGAAGGCTGCGGTGATCAAAGAGTACGCCCAGGAGATCGTTGAATCGGTCGAACACCTTTCGGAGATCGCGAAGAGCCTGACCATGTATTCGCAGGCGAGCTATCAGGGTGAACCCGTCAGGATTCACATCCCTGATCTGCTCGACAACGCGGTCAAGATGGCCAAGTTCGCCACCGTCCTCGATGAGGTGGAGGTGGTCAGAGAGTACGCCCCCATTCCGGAGATTCAGGCGGACCCGGGGGACCTGATCCAGGCCTTTGTGACCTTGCTCGTGAACGGGGCCCAGGCGATGAAGGGCCGGGGACGGCTCACCCTGGCCACGCTGGTCAAGGGGGGCGCGATCACCGTCTCCATCCACGATACGGGACCTTGGATTCCATCTGAGCAACGTGAAAGAATCTTCGCCCCGGTCTTCGCCACGAAGCCGGGTGGAACGGGCACCGGGTTGGGACTCTACGTCGTGCGCAGCCTCATTCAGAAGCATGGGGGACGGATTTTTGTCGAAAGCGAAAAAGATCAAGGCACGACATTCTACATCCAGTTCCCGAAGTCCGACCGACCCTAGCCCGCATTATTCATGA
>JAHFEU010000171.1 GCA_023248295.1 Nitrospirota bacterium
GGTGACTAGTGACGTGTAACGAGTGAAGCAGACCGCGGGCCAATCCGCGAGTCCCTTACGCATCACTTGTCACGCGTCACTCATCACGGTCTAGAAGATGGACCCGAAGCAAAAACAGTTTTCGATCTGGTACGTGTTCATCGCCATCTGGGCGCTGATGCTGTTCCAGATTTTCGTCACCCCCTTCTTCAACCCCAGCGAGATCCCCTACAGCGAGTTCAAGGCGGCGGTCGCGGCGGACAAGGTGGAGGAGGTTGCGGTGTCGCCCACCCTGATCCATGGTCGCATGAAACCGGAGTCCTCGACTTCAGGGGGATCGTCTTCCGGCGCGAGAGAAGCCCGGGAGTTCAACACGGTCCGGGTCGAGGATCCGGAGCTGATCCGCGATCTTGCAACGCACCAGGTCAAGGTGACCGGCGTCATCGAGAGCACGTTCTTGCGGGACTTGCTGTCCTGGGTCGTTCCGATCGCGCTGTTCTTCGGCGTGTGGCTGTTCCTCCTACGTCGCATGGGGCAGGGCCAAGGCGGGTTCATGACGGTCGGCCGGAGCAAGGCGAAGATTTACATGGAGAAGGAGGTCAAGGCCAGCTTCGCGGACGCAGCCGGCGTGGAGGAGGCCAAGGAGGAGCTGCGCGAGGTCATCGAATTCCTGAAGACACCCGAGAAATTCCGCCGGCTGGGGGGCAAGATCCCCAAGGGGATTTTGTTGGTCGGCCCGCCGGGGACCGGAAAAACCCTGCTCGCGAGAGCGGTGGCGGGTGAGGCAGGCGTCCCGTTCTTTTCCATCAGTGGGTCGGAGTTCGTGGAGATGTTCGTGGGCGTTGGGGCGGCGCGCGTACGCGACCTCTTTCTTCAGGCCAAGGAGAAAGCCCCTTGCATCATTTTCATCGACGAACTGGACGCGCTGGGCAAAGCCCGCGGCATGGGCCCGATGGCGCACGAGGAACGGGAACAGACGCTCAACCAACTGCTGGTCGAGATGGATGGGTTCGATCCTCGGGCGGGTGTCATCCTGATGGCCGCCACCAACAGGCCCGAGATCCTGGACCAGGCTCTCCTGCGCGCCGGTCGCTTCGACCGGCATGTCCTGGTTGACCGGCCGGACAAGATCGGGCGGCTGGCGATTCTCAAGCTCCACGCGCGCGGGGTGCCATTGTCGTCCGAGGCCGACCTGGATGTCATCGCGTCCATGACCGTGGGGTTCGTGGGCGCCGACCTGGCCAATATCATCAACGAAGCGGCGCTTCTGGCGGTCCGGCGCGGCAAGGACACGGTAGGCCTCGCCGAATTGCAGGAAGCGGTGGAGCGCGTCATCGCCGGCCTGGAGAAGAAAAATCGCGTGTTGAACCCGAGAGAAAAAGAACGGGTCGCGCATCACGAAGTCGGACATGCGCTGGTGGCGCTGTCAATCCCGGGCTCCGACTCGATCCAGAAGATCTCGATCATCCCCCGGGGGATCGCCGCGCTCGGGTATACCATCCAGCTCCCCACCGAAGACCGCTTCCTGATGACCCAATCGGAGCTGGAAAACAGGATTGCGGTCTTGATGGGCGGGCGCGTGGCCGAAGAGATCATCTATCAAGAGGTCTCAACCGGCGCGCAGGACGATCTCCTCAAGGCGACCGACATCGCCAAGAGCATGGTGAAAGCATACGGGATGAGCGATAAGTTGGGGCAGATCAGCTTCGAGCGGGACCGCCAGCCGTTGTTTCTCCAGACCGGTCAGCCGCAGCCACCGGGCGACTACAGCGAAGAGACCTCGCACGAGATCGACTGCGAGGTGCGCCGGATCATCGACGAGCAGTACTCGCGGGTCACGGCCATGCTGGGCAGGCAACGGGAGATCCTGCGAGAAGCCGCTCAGGTGCTGCTCGGGAAAGAAACGATCACGGGCGAGGATCTGAAGGCCATCATCGCGAAAGCGGGTGCGCAGAGGTGAATCCATGAGAGCAAGAAAACAGGAGCCCGACATGACCAGCCGTTGGTTCTTCGTCGTGACTGGTGCGTTCACCCTGGTCTGCTGGGTGGCCCCCGCCGCGATGGCGCCCGCGCAGCACGGCCACGCGCAAAAGGATACGGCCCAGCACCGGGGGCCGTCGGACATCAAAGAGTATATCGAAAGCCTCGAGCGGCCGGAGCGCGACCAGTATCAGAAACCGTCGCAGGTCGTGGAGGCGCTGGGGCTGAAGCCGGGGATGGCGGTGGCGGACCTCGGCGCCGGCTCCGGCTACTTCACCCGACGGTTCGTGGAAGCAGTGACCGAGACCGGGAAGGTCTATGCCGTCGACGTTGAAGAAGAGATGCTCACCTACAACCGTGAGAGCCTCGCGCACCTGCACATTCCATACACCGCGGAGTTCATCCTGGCCCGACCGGACAACCCGAAGCTGCCGACGGACTCGGTGGACCTGATTTTCCTGTGCAATGTCTATCACCACCTGGACGACCGGGCGGCCTACTTTTCCAACGTCAAATCCGCGCTCAAGCCCGGCGGTCGTGTGGCCATCGTCGACTTTTACCACGATGAGCGGTCAGGGGAGGTGGGATTCCCCAAAAAGCATCTGGTTCCTCGAGAGACCGTCCTCAACGAGATGACCAAGGCCGGCTACCGGCTGGTCAAAGAACATTCCTTCCTGCCCCGCCAATATTTCCTGGAATTCGTTCCTGCCGCACGCTAGCCCTAATCCGAAAATACCACGCGTGCTCTCATGATCGACGACGAGCGGGTGGCGCGGCGACCGGGCCCCCGGCCGCCCCCGAATTCATCACCCGAAGGGTGTGGCGGGGCTCAAAGCGAACTTCGCCGGAGGAGCGAGGCGTCCACCGAGGCTCCGCCGAGAAGGAAAGCCGGAACTGACCAAGGCACCGTGGTCATCACCCGTTGCGACCCGGAGCAACGGGTCCCCGGACCACCGCCGCGGGAATTCCGGAAGGCTTCCGCCGGGGACCCATTGCTCTTGCTGGTGCAATGGGTGATGAGCCCGGAAGGACCGCTCCGAGAGGTGCGGGAGCGTCGAGCCCTGGCACACCCGGTTTATACACCGGGCAGGGCAAGAGGGCGCACGGCGCGATGAATAAAGAGCGCCACGTCTGTGCGCGCCGCCGAGTCGGTGAGGCGGCCGGACCGGACGGGGCGGTCGCCAACAGGACCCGCTCGCCGCAGATCGAAGTGAGGGAGCATTTTCGGATTAGGCTTAACTAGCCGGCCGGGCTGATCGGAAGGTCTTCCAGCGCAGGAGCAGCAGGGCCGCCCCTGCTCCGAGCGCCCCGCCGATGATCCACCCCCCCAGCACATCGCTCACGTAATGTCCGCCCACGTAGACCCTGGAGAATCCTATCACGACCACGAGCGGCCAGGTTCCCCATCCCGTCACCGGATACAACACCTGGGCGAAGGCGGCTGCTGCAGCGGTATTCAGCGCGTGGTTGGACGGAAAGCTGAATGTTCCACCGCAGCCGACCAGTTGGTGGACCCCGTCGAGCAGTTGGCAGGGTCTGACCCGTCCCACGAGGTGCTTGACCTGTGCGCCGAGCAGGTCGCCCAGAAGAACCAACCCGGCCAGGGCAGTGGCTCCGATGAGCGCGTCCCGCCGACTCACCCACCACCAATACCCGAAGAGCAACGCCCCGGGCACCAGCAGGGTGCTGGGACGGGCCAGCACGATCATCACTTCATCAACGACGACGGACTGCTCAGCGAGGCCGTTGATCGCGTAAAACAAGGCCACGTCCCAATTCATCGCGATAAACCCGTGAGGAGTAAGGGGTGAGGAGTATTGGAGAAACGTCGCTCGTATCTCGCATCTCGTATCTCGTGAGAGTCCGACGAGATACGCTTCACGAACGACGCTTCACGCCTCACGAACACTCACTGCGTCCTGAAGTGGATCCGTACCGTGAGGTCTCCATCGACCGCCTCATCTCCGCGCATCTGTGGATCGAAGCGCCATTGTTTGAGCGCCGCAAGCGCCGCGATCGTCAACTCTCGGTGCTTGGCCGGTTCCAGCACCACCACATCCACCTTGGACTCTTTCGAAACCAGCACCCGCGCCTTCATCCAGTCATCAAGCGGCTTCCCGTCCAAGGAGGCAGGAATGGCGGGCCAGGGGGTAAACTTCGGCACCGGTCCAAGTTGCTGGTCCTTGTTCAGCGGGAGACCGTGAACGTGAACCTCGGGCAAGGTGATCACATCCTCGGCATGATCCGACTCGTGGGTCGCCCGGTCACCCTCAGCAGCCAGGCTGAGGGTGAGGCCAAGGCTTAGGGAGACAAGCAGCCACCCGAGCAGGTACGGCGCGAACATCGGTGTCCTCCTCTTCACCTCAGCCTCAACCATGTTTAAAAGGGCTCTTCCGGAAATCGTGTGGGTCATGTTGAGTCCGTCAGGGCGAGGCATTCCGCTCCGTGCAGGCTCGCCGCGCTGCTGTAACGATCGGCGGCCCGCCTCCGGCTCCCCCC
>JAHFEU010000086.1 GCA_023248295.1 Nitrospirota bacterium
TTCTGGTGACACGTAAGGGGGAGGTCATCGCCCAGATTCTTCCGCCGCCAGCACCCGAGAAACCCTCGTCCTGGCTCGGGTCGTTCCAATCGTCAGGGAAGATACTCGGAGGTAGCGAAGCCCGCCTGACCGATTCCTCGCCGCCACCGCGGCAGTCCATGAGCTGAGCCTCGTTACCGCCGATGACCGCCTCCTCCGTTCGCGCGGATTTTCCGTGCTCCCGAACAAATAATAACGGATGGTCAGCACAATTTTCTGAATTCACTGCTGGAGGACAAAACAGCCTCAGCAGACCAAATAGATACACTGATCAGGCCGGAGCGACGTCATCGGCATCGATCTCGACGGCGGCGGACTGGCGGATGAGATTCACGGAAATGACGAGCCGGAATGGCTTGGGCTTTCGGAGCAGGATCCCGTGCACGCCTTCGAGCGGGCCGCGGATGACCTGCACGGCCATGCCTTCTTCGAGATAGGGATAGGCATCATAGGGAAGGGCGCTGGCCATGAGCGCCTTGAGCGCCTGGATCTCGTCCTCCGTGACCGGCTCCGGCCCATAGCCGTTGCCCACGATCTGCACGATGCCCGGCGTCCGCAGCACGGCCAGGCGATCCGGCCAGGCAAATTGGGCGAAGCAGTAACAGGAAAAGAGCGGCACTTCGATCTTCTTTCTCCGATCCTTCCACTGACGCAGCCGCATGACGGTCGGCAGAAGGGGCTCGATCCCTGCGACGTCCAGCCGGTCCCGGACCCTTTTTTCGTGCCGGGACCGGGTGCGGAGCGCGTACCAGCAGAGCGAGGTGGAGGGAGAGGGGTCTATTTGGTCTGTGAGGTTTGTTTGGTCTATTAGGTCGGTGGAGAGGGTGGATGTGGATTGGATGCGCACGGGAAGGCCCTCACACGCGAGATGTGGGTCCGGATACAGGGAAGAAACTGCCGTGGCTACTGCTTCAAGGATCCCTGGTGAGTGCTGCGGGCGTGGCCAGGGGACAAGGAGGGAGAACTAGTTTGTCTGGTTTCTCTGGTTTGTTTGGTGCGAAGGTATTTGATCAGGCCAGAGATAATCCGGCTGGTCTTATCTGCCTGCGCGTAAATCGAATCGAAGGCCGGCCGGGATAGATATCCCTGATCCAAGGCTATGTACAAGTGGCTTTGTACTTCGGCAGCCGAGGACATCCCAATGAACAAGAATTGGGTGAATTCCTTCGAGGAGCGGCGAGCGAACCCCTCTGCGATGTTTGCCATGACTCCTCCGGCTGCGCTTTGTATCTGCCCGCAAAGCCGCAGATCCTTTTGCCACGGGGCACTCCCTCTGACGGCTTCGTAGATCTGCCTCGTTAGTTCCCGTGCTTCTTGCCAACATTGGAGATCCTCAAAACGGGTGACTTTCACCGGTGCTCTGGTTTGTTTGGTGCGCTCCACTAACTAGAAAAACCAGACAAACCTCCTAACCAGATGAACCTCACTTTGCAGAGCTTCGCCCTCTCACTTACATGAGCGGGCCAAACAGCGAGAGAAGACAGCCCCTTCGGCGGGTGGCGTCACGGTGATGTGGCCCACGGAACACCCACACCGGGCGTATGCCCAAGAGGCCGGGGGCAGGCTGCCCTCGGCACACAAGGCCGTCTTCAGTTGTTCTGGTGGTGAGTTCCCTGATGTGGTGGAGGTCTGAGGAAACCTCGACTGAGGTGCCGGTAACAATCCTAAATGAACGCAGTCAGCGCGACGCTACCCCTCTCCCTCACATGTCTGGGTCTCTGCCCACCTCATGGGAGCACCGGGTCTCCGGGCTCCGTGTCATGAATGACAGAATTTCTCGCTAATTCTCTCGTTTGAGTTTCGATGATTTGTGACGGGTAGTTCTTCACTGATTGTTCAGGTGTTGTGCAGCCGTTGTTCACTGGTTATTCACCAAAAGAAAAATGTGGGGCCATGTTTTTCGCACTTTCGGGAAATGAAGTCAAGGGGATTTTTTTGAAGAATTAATTGAGTTGCGGGAGAAAATGTTGTGAGGGGAAATTGGTGGGTTTTGTGGATCGGCAAAAACTATGCCATGGGCTGATGGGAGGACGCCACTTGAAAAGCGTGGCATTCGTGGGCGGCATGACCCCGCGGAATCATCGGCAAGGCGGCAGGAGGATTGGGAAGAAGAAATACATGTATTTAGGCCTGGCGCAGAGAGGGTATGAGGCCATTCCCGGCGGTCATCGATTCTATTGGGTTATTCAATCGAATCTCCATACGCCTCGGTCCCTAGCGGCTCCGCGCCGGGTACCCATTGTTGATCAGAATGCAATAGGTGCGCGCAACGAATTGTCATGAATATTCCGGGTCGGTTTTCTCCGTGCGCTATGTGGTTTCACATCTATTTCGTCTATTTTTCGTTTCACTTAATTCATTTAATAAGGGGGATGGTGGGAGCTAATTTCTCTGTTTTGGGGTGGTTCAATGTTGAGGGAGCAGGCCCGGGGCACAGACTAATGAGATAGCCTTCCCCCTCACCGCTTGAAGGCAGTGGTGCGCCCGGGGCGACTCGAACGCCCGACCTGCGGGTTCGAAGCCCGACGCTCTATCCAACTGAGCTACGGGCGCTCGGGGCTATTACAACCACTTCGCGCGGCCGCTTGTCAAGGAGGGTGTGTGAGCGGGCGACGAAAAAAAAGGAGGGAGCCGCCGGAGCCCAGCAGCCCCCCCCCTCAGGATGGTCTCTCTACTCTCGTCTTCGTCCCGAACCGATCCGTTTACCAGCGATCGCGGTCGCCGCCGCCGCCACCCCCGCCGTAGGCGCGTTTCTCCTGCGGTCGGGCCTCGTTCACGACTAGGGTACGCCCTCCCATCGACGAGCCGTTCAGCGCGGCAATGGCTTTCTGCGCCTCTTCGCCGGTCGCCATTTCCACAAAGCCGAACCCCCGCGACTGCCCGGTGTACCGGTCCGTGATCACTTTGGCGGACTGCACCGTGCCGTACTGCGCGAAGAGCTCACTCAGTTGCTGCTCGTTGGTCGAATAGGGAAGGCTTCCCACATACAATTTGGTACTCACGGCTACCTCCACTGCTGTTGATATTGTCTTGGGAAGAGGGAATGGGGAGCAGAAGGAGAGACGCCACGGCGCGCGACGAATTGCACCACCAGGTCACTCACGCTATCTGGCCAGCTTCCTCTCGCAAGCCAACATCGGGTCAGGGCCTCTGCTTGGCTTTCCATCACTCGGCCCCGTAGTGATGAATTGCGTGCCAAGCATAGCATGGCATCGGGTTCAGATCAAGAATTCGGCGAGATTTCAACATGGGCCAGGATGGCGTCCGCCACCTGGACCAGGGAGCGTCCGTCGGTCTGAATGACGTGGTCCGCCGCGGCCTTATACCGGGGCTCGCGCTCGCGCAGCACCTCTTCGACTTCGTCCGTGAACGACTTGGCGCCAGTTAAGGATGGGCGTTGAGTGTCCCCTCCGATGCGCTCGGTGATGGTTCGCACCGTGGCCGTCAGCCAGAACAGGACCCCGTTCGCCTTTAGGCGGTCCACGTTCTGCTGTCTTAGGATCACCCCACCGCCGGTGTCGATGATCAGGCGGTCTTTCCCCCCCAGTTCCAGGCACACCTCGGACTCCAGGTCCCTGAACCGGTCCCAGCCGAACTGCTTGACGATCTCGGGGACGGAGAGGGCCGCCCGCCTGATCACCTCGGCGTCGGTGGAGACGAGCTGGCGTCCCAGCCGCTCCGCCAGCAGTTTCCCGACGCTGGTTTTGCCGGTGCCTCTATAGCCGATGAGGACGATATTCATATGTGCAGGATGGTGAAAAAGGCCGCCAGCTTTGTTCTCGGTCGCTCGAACCCCTCAACGTACTTCTCCAGTACGCCTCGGGGTCCTCACATCCCTGCGGCCGCGCCGGACGGCCTTTTTGACCATCCTGGGGATCCGGGGATGTCGGAACCATTCAAGGGTCGGTTGAAGTTAGGAGAACCTGGATTCCAGGACGGCTCGCATGACGTCGGCCGGGGCGGGCTGTTGGGTCCAGAGCTCGAACTGGGCCACGGCCTGATGGAGAAACATCTCGAGTCCCCGGATGGTCCGGCACCCGGCCGCCTTCGCCTCCCGAAGGAGTCTGGTCTCCAGCGGGTTGTAGACGATGTCCATCACCGTCAGCTGCGGGCTCAGCAGGGCGGCCGGGACGCACGTCTCCTCCACCTTGGGGTGCATGCCCAGCGGCGTGCAGTGAATCAGGATCGCGCTGTTCTTGATGCCGCGCCGGAGCGCCTCCTCGCTGATGGGGCCGTCCTCGACAGGCAGCCTGGTGCGCGCGCGCAGATCGCGGACCAACCCCCGCCGTTCCTGCTCCTCGATTCCGAGGATCGTGAGCCCGGCGATGCTGGGACCCGCAGGGTCCGCCGCGAGGGCGAAGGCGATGGCGCGAGCTGCCCCGCCGGAGCCAAGCATCAGCACCCGCTGTCCTTCCAGCCTCACCCCGCCATCCCGCAGCGCCCGCAGCGCTCCTGTGGCGTCGGTATTGTAACCGGTCAGCTTCCCCTTCTCCACGACGATGGTGTTGACCGAGCCGATGTGCTTGGCGGTGGTCTCCACCTCGTCCAGGTGCGGGATGACCGCCAGCTTGTGCGGGATCGTCACGCTGAAGCCGCGCACATTGCCGAGGGCCCGAATCCCTCGGATCGCCCCGGCGATGTCCTCGACCCGAAAGGCCAGGTAGACGAAATTCAGGCCCAGTTTCTCGAACGCCGCATTGTGGATCGCGGGTGAGAGAGAATGCTCCACCGGGTTCCCGAGCAGTCCGCAGAGCTTCGTCTGGGCGTTGATCTGCATAATCAAGAAGCGATCAGCTAGCAGCACCCCAGCCTTATTAAGACCCCCACCCATCCCTCCCCCTTCCAAGGGGGAGGATTAAGGAGGGGGTCACGCTGAGCGCTGAAAGCTGATGGCTTTATTTTCCTTTCACTGTGATCTTCTGCACGACGTACTGGCTGCCTGTCACCACATAGGTGACCGTCACGCTGTCTCCTTTTTTAACGTCCTTGAGGCTGCTCAAGCCCGGCCCGCTGAACTGGGTCTTGTCATTCACGACGAAGGTAAACCGGGTGCCGCCCCCTTCCTTCTTGACTCCGAGCTTGCCGCCGGCGGGATCCACCGTGAGGACGGTTCCCGCGAAGTCGGTGCCGGTCTCCGCCCAGACCGAGCTTATCTCGATGAGACCCGCGCTCACACACAGCCAGGCGATGATGACGGTCTTCCACATGAAATGTTGGGGTTTCGAGTCCATAGGCATGCCCTCCTCACTGCGCTGTCCTGCCGCCGTCAATAGGATAGATCGCGCCAGTCACCCAGGACGACTCGTCGGAGGCCAGGTAGAGGACCAGCCCGGCCACTTCTTCCGGAGTGCCGGGCCGGCCGAGGGGATAGGCGCTCAGAACCTGAGCCGTCCGCGCGGGGTCACTCAACAGAGGAGCCGCCATCGGCGTGTCGATCAGCCCGGCGCAGATCGCGTTACAGCGAATGCCCTGTTTGGCATAGTCGATCGCGAGGCATCGAGTCAGGGCGTCGAGCCCTCCCTTGGTGGCGCTGTAGGCGGCGCTGAGTGGAATGCCGACTCGGCCGCCGATCGAGGAGATGTTCACAATGGCGCCCCCGCCGGCCTTTAGCATCTCGGGCACCGCCGCCCGGGTCATCCGGAACACCCCGGTCAGGTTAACGGCCAGCAGTTCGTCCCAGGTGGCGTCGTCCGTTTCGTGCAGGGTCTTGCCGAAGGCGCCGATCCCGGCGTTATTGACGAGCACGTTCAGCTTGCCGAAGGATCGGACCGCCTGCGCGACCGCCGCACGCGCATGCGTCTCGTCCGTCACGGTCCCGGCCACCGCCAGGGCGCGCCCTTTCTCTCGCTCGATCTCTCGGACGACCCGCTCCAGCACCTCCTTGCGCCGGCCGGTGATCACGACTGCGGCGCCTTCCCGCGCGAACAGCCTCGCGATCGCCCCTCCGATCCCGACGCCTCCCCCCGTGATCACGGCCACTTTCCCCTCCAGGCGATTCATTCCGCTTCCTCCTCCCCTGTCTCGCCCACCGCCTCGTCCGACTCCTCGTGCGCACCCGGCGTGGTGCCGGGTGATCCGCTCGCCCAGAGCCCGGGCTCGACCTTGCGGGCGACCGTGATGAATCCTGAGTGGGCCACCATCCGGTGGTCCGGCCGGACGCTCCGCCCCTGGATGTTCCAGGTCCGCAGCAGCGTTTCGAAGGTCTGGATCAGCCCGAACACCCCGGCGCGCTCGAGAGCCTCCACGGTCTGCATCGCCTGGGGGATCGTCGGGACGTAGCTCAGGTACACGCCGCCGGAACGGAGCGCCTGGACCGCATGGGGGACCACCCGCCACGGCTCCGGGAGATCAAGCACGACGCGATCGAAGCGGTCCTCGGCCAGGCCGGTTTCTGGTTCAATGCCCTCGTAGGCGTCCCGTCTGAGCAGCGTCAGGTTGGGGACCGGTCCCAGATAGCGTTCGATGTTCTTCATGGCGGTCCGGGCGAAATCTTCCCGGGCTTCATAGCTGATCACCGCGCCGCGCTCCCCGACGGCGCGGAGCAGCGCCATCGTCAGGGCCCCCGAGCCGGTTCCGGCCTCGAACACGCGGGCGCCGGGGTACACGTCCGCCCACATCGTCACCATCGCCAAATCCTTGGGATAAATCACCTGGGCGCCGCGCGGCATCTTCAAGACATATTCGCCCAGGGTGGGCAGCAGGGCGATCATGCGCTTTCCCCGGGAGAGCGTGATCAGTGCCCCGTCCGCCTGGCCGATCAACGCGTCGTGCGGGATCGTCTGGCCGCTGTACTGGAAGACTTCTCCAGCCTTCAGCGTCAGGGCGTACTGCCGCCCCTTCTTGTCCACCAGGTGGATGCGCTCGCCGTTTTGCAGCCGCCTCATCGTGCGCTCATTCTAGGAGAAGATCCGTGGGTTTTCAACACAGCATCTCATACGTGCTGGCGCGTGCTTCCTTGACAGGGTCACACCGGGGCCGTATGATCCCCGTGGTTCCGCCACGCGCTCTCTGTCGGCGAAAGAGAGGAAGTACCGGAGTTTCTTCATGCAGTCAGCGGGGCGCAAGCCAGCCAACTGTCTCCGCCCGTCCAGGGTCCACCCGCTCGGCGTTGTCCTGTTCGTCGCGCTGGCGGCGTTGACCCCTCCTGCCGCCCGGGCGGGCTCGCCGGTCGTGGTCGCGACCTATGAGGGCGTCATCAATCCGGTTGCGGCCGAATACCTTCACGACGCCTTGACCTTGGCGCAGACGATGGGGGCTCAGGCGCTGGTGGTCCGACTCGACACACCCGGCGGCCTCGACACCTCGATGCGGCTGATCATCAAAGATATCACGGCCTCCTCGCTTCCGGTGGTGGTCTATGTCTCTCCCTCGGGCGGGCGCGCGGCGTCCGCGGGCGTCTTCATCACGCTGGCGGCGCAGGTTGCCGCGATGGCCCCCGGCACGAACATCGGGGCGGCCCATCCGGTGGCCATGGGCGGGGGGGAAATGGACAAGACCATGAAGGAGAAGGTCGAGAACGACTCCGTGGCCTACATCAAATCGATCGCGGAGCAGCGCGGGCGCAATGTCGCATGGGCGGAAGACGCCGTGCGCAAGAGCGTGTCGGTCACCGAGAAGGAAGCCCTCGGGTTGAAGATCATCGACCTCGTGGCGGAGGATCTGAACGGCTTACTCGACATGCTGGACGGTCGCAAAGTCGTGATGGCCGGCGGACCCGTCGTGCTAAAGACCAGGGGCGCGGCGATTCGCGAATTTCCCATGGGGTGGCGCCTGGAAGCGCTCAAAGTCTTGAGCGATCCGAACATCGCCATGCTGCTGATGACGATCGGGACGATCGGCATCCTGGCCGAGCTGTACAATCCGGGGGCCATCCTGCCGGGCATCATCGGCGCCATCAGCCTGATCATGGCCTTCTATTCGCTGCAATCGCTGCCGATCAACTACGCCGGCGTCTTGTTGATCATGCTGGGGGTCGTGCTCTTCATACTTGAAATCAAGGTGACAAGCTACGGGTTGCTGACGCTCGGAGGCATCGCCGCGATGACGCTGGGCGGGCTCCTGCTCGTGAAGACCGACGCGCCGTTCATGCAGGTGTCCCTGTCGTTCCTGCTGCCGACGGTCGTCACGGCGGCGGTGATTCTTTTCGGGATGGCATGGCTGGCCGCGAAGACGTTGCGACAGCCCCCCGTGACGGGCGCCGAAGGGATGGTGGGTGCTATTGCTCTGGCCAAGACCGACGTCGCACCGCGCGGGCAGGTGTTTCTGCACGGGGAATTGTGGGAGGCCATCAGCGACGCGCCCATCCGGCAGGGCGAGGAAGCAGAGGTCAAATCCGTGGAGGGCTTGACACTGAACGTTGCTCCGCGCCACAAGTGATCTAACAAGAAGGAGCGAGCCATGCAGTTTCTTCTGCCGTTCGTCATCATCGGGTTTCTTATCTTTTACACCTTCAAACGAGTGATGGAGTACGAGCGTCTTGTCGTCTTCTTGCTCGGAAAGTATCAGACGGTCAAGGGGCCCGGGATCCGGGTTGTGTTCCCCATTATCCAACAAATGGTGAGAGTGAACCTCCAAACCGTTACGATGGAGGTGCCGTCGCAGGACGTGATCACCCGCGACAACGTGTCGGTCAAGGTGAACGCCGTGATCTTCTTGCGCGTGGTGGATCCGCAGCGGGCCGTGCTCGCCGTGCAGGACTATCTCTACTCGACCTCCCAAGTCTCTCAGACGACGCTCCGCAGCGTGCTGGGTCAGAGTCAGCTCGATGACTTGCTGGCCAAGCGGGAAGATATCAATGCCGAGCTGCAACGGATCATTGACCAGCAGACGGAGCCCTGGGGCGTCAAGGTCTCGGCCGTGGAGGTCAAAAACGTGGACCTGCCGCAGGAAATGCAGCGGGCCATCGCCAAGCAGGCCGAAGCCGAGCGGGAGCGGCGGGCCAAGGTGATCCATGCAGAAGGCGAATTCCAGGCGGCCCAACGACTGGCGGACGCAGCCAATCTCATCAGCCCGAACCCGGTCGCCTTGCAGCTCCGGTATCTTCAGTCCTTAGTGGAGATTGCCGCCGAGAAAAATTCGACTACCATCTTCCCGATCCCGATTGACATCCTGGCGCCCTTCATGAAAGGGTTGGGGAAGAAAGAGTAGGACGGAGAAAAACCCTGTTGGCGTCTGTGGTTACGTGAGACCTCCCAAGAAACCTCTGCTACCCCCCGGCCTTGCCCTCTCAAGCATCGAATCCCGGGCAGGGTTTCGCCATAACAAGGCGTTAAGATAGAGCAACCTCACCGCTGTGCAGGTGGGTGAATCCTTTCCGGAGCCCCCGGTCTCTAATCATTTATAAAAGGGTATCCTCCCTTGCAGGACCGGAAAGGTGATTCCATGAGAAAAGACGACCTCTTACGTGAGGGCCAAGAGCGAGAGCAGCCTCTCGCACCGGATCCAGAGACTGACGATCCGGAAGCCAGTGATATTTTAGAGGTTATTGAACGCAGCTCGGATGGTGGCGGCGCCACCCAGGCTCCGCAGGAGCAGGCCAGCACCTCCGACAAGCCGGACACCTCCCTGGCGTTGGAGTCCCTCTATTTTCGCTCGTTTGGAGAACGCCCGCTCCTCACCCGTCAGGAAGAGGTGGCGCTGGCCAAACAGATTGACCAGGGCACCAGAACCATCCGCGCGGTCCTCCGAATCGCCCTCAGTGTCGCGGCTCGAATGCGGAAAACCGAGAAACTCCAGAACGCGGCGCAGGCCTTGCGTGAGATCCTCGGGCTGAGCGGATTCTCCTCGACCGCCTTAAACCAGGCGGAAGCGAGTCTCGCCGCACTGTTCGCGGAAGCGCGGGGCTCCAGCCAGGTGGCGGCTTCCCGGATGAAGCGTCTCGCGCGTTGCCGTCGCCAGGTGCGCGAATCCCGTGCCTTGTTGGAGAAGGCCAAGGATGAAATGGTTCGGTGCAACTTGCGCCTCGTGGTCGATATCGCCAAGCACTACTCCGGTCGAGGGCTTGGGCTCCTGGATCTGGTTCAGGAAGGCAATATGGGGCTGATGAAGGCGGCGGAGCGATTCCAGTACCGCAAGGGATTCAAGTTCAGTACCTATGCGACCTGGTGGGTTCGTCAGGGAGTCACCCGGGCTCTGGCCGACCAGTCCAGAACCATTAGAATCCCGGTCCATCTGACCGAGGCCTCGCATCGGATCTTGCGAACGTCGCGCAGGCTGGTGCAGCACCTAGGCCGAGAGCCGAGGGCCGACGAGCTCGGGAACGCGCTGCGTCTTCCCCCTGGAAAAATCCACGAGACCATGCAGGTCTTTCAAGAACCCATTTCTCTCGAGAATCCGGTCGGGGACGGGGAAACGCTGCTGGGGGAGTTCATCGCGGACTCTCAGGCGGTCCCGCCGGATTCTCACGTCCATCGGACCGAGTTGACGCGTGAGATGGAGCGGATCCTCGGGGCACTCACCCCCCGTGAGCAACTGGTGATCCGGTTGCGGTTTGGGATCGGTCAGGATGAGCCGTGTACGCTGGAGCAGGTCGGGCAAAGCCTCTCGGTGACCCGCGAGCGGATCCGCCAGATCGAGGCGAAGGCCCTCAAGAAACTGAAGACTCCGGAAATCAGGCAAATGTTTGCCGCGATCCAGTAAGAACGCCAAGAATACTCCGGCGGGCTGATGCGGGCGAGGTCGAGCACCTCGCCCGTTTTGTTTCCAGACTCTTCCGGAAATCTTGCAGGCTATATCCAGGCCGTCAGGGCGAGGCATTCCGCTCCGTGCAGGCTCGCCGCGCTGCTGGGCACCCGTTGCATTCCTGGAGCAACGGGTCCCCGCGGCGGCCCGGCTCCGGCTCCCCCCATCCCCCACATGGTGGGGGTTCTCCGATCCGTCCATGCTTGTTACACCCGTTGGGCACCCGTTGCTCTGCAGAATGCAACGGGTACCCGGAAGAGCAACGGGTACCCGAGGCCTGGACGGTCGGGCCTCGCTCGGGTCCCCGCTGCGCACACCAGCGGGGCTCTCCCGCAAGGTCGCGTCTTCCTCGCCCTGACGGCCTCGTGCGTGCATACCGGCTGAGGCCGAGGCTGGAGTGGCTGGG
>JAHFEU010000172.1 GCA_023248295.1 Nitrospirota bacterium
TTCAAAATCCCCTGAGTCGGCGATTCCGCCGGCGGAGCGCTTTCGGGAGCTTCCGCGGATTCCCCTTCTTTTCGCGAGGGCCTCTCGGCAGATCCGGGTCTGCCTGGTCCGCCGGCTTCAGACCAGGCCGCGGGGCCGCAAGAGGTGCGGCGCGCAACCGGGCTTCGAACTCCATCGCGCCGATCACGAAGGCCCCCTGTGCTTTCGCGAAGTCGGCCACTTCCCGGTCCGAGGACACCACCGCGCAGTCACGACCGAACTCCGCTGCCAGCCGCTGGATGACCTGGTCGGCCCGCTCTCCCCGGCGCGAATACACGACTTCGATCCCGCTACGGTGCTCGCGATGCTCGGCGCCCAAGCCCTCTTGCCACCCGTCAAAGACCACCGTGATCGGATGCATCTTCCGCTGCCGGTAGGCGGCCAACTCCAGAAGCAATCGCTCGCGTGTGGATTCAGCATCCCCGCCGGCCGCGCGGCCGATTTGTCCCCTGGCTCCGAGCAGGTTGTATCCGTCAATGATCAGATGGGCCATGTGCCAGCCTAGTCAGAGCCGCGGCCCTTGTCAATCGCGCCTGATGCGGGGACCGGCGTATTCCCTCTTGACAATCGTGGCTGCATTTGAGAGAAGACTAGCAGGAAATTCTCCCGGACCTCGACGCTATGATCTGTTCCCGTCAGCCGACAGTCTGTTTGGTGGCCGCCCTCCTGCTGGGTCTCCCCGCGATCTGTCCGCGCCCGTTGCTGGCCGCTCCGTCAAGCTCTGCTCACTTGAGCGCCGAGGCGGCGACCCACAGCATGGCCCGCAAAGTACGGCAGACCCGGAAGAAGCCGGTCCGGCCGGCTCCGCCACCCACCGTGGTGAAGGATTTGCGGGTCATGGCCTATCCGGATCATACACGACTGGTCCTGGTGCTCCAGCGCGACGTGACCTTCACCCAGAGCCGCCAGAAGAATCCTGACCGGCTGATCATCGAGCTGCAGAACTCGCTGCTGGGGCAGGCCGCCAGGGCCGTGCTGAGCGACAAGGAATTTCCGGGTGAGATCACGATCGCGCAACTGCATCCCCGATCCGTCACCGTCTCGCTGAATATGAAAACGATCAGCGACTACAAGTTGCTGCCCCTGACCCGGCCCTCCCGCCTGGTCGTGGACGTTTACCCCCACATGGACATCGGGGCGGTCCGCTCTTCGGCCGGGGCATCTCCCCCGCCCGTCGTGAGCATTCCTCATCCCAGATCGGCGAAGCGACCTGCCAGGCCGGAGATCAAAACGATCGTGGTGGACCCGGGCCACGGCGGTAAGGATCCCGGAGCGATCGGACGGACCGGTATCGCCGAGAAAGACATCGTGCTGAAGATCGGGCTGAAGCTGCGGGAGCTGATCACGAAGCATCTCGGAAACCAGGTCCTCATGACTCGCCACCAGGACATGTTTGTGGAGCTGGAAGATCGCGCCAAGTTCGCCAACGCCACGGAGGCCGATCTCTTCATCTCGATCCACGTCAACTCCCATCCACAACGGTCCACCAAAGGCCTGGAAGTGTACCACTTCGGCGAGGCCAGCGATCAACGGGCGCTGGAGGTGGCCGCGCGCGAAAACGGCACCCCGATCAAGGACACCGGCATCGGGTGGCAGTACCTCGTGGCGGACCTCCTGACCACGAAGAAAGTGCAAGAGTCGCTGGAACTCGCCTGGACCACGAAACAGGCGATGGTCGCCCACCTGGATAGCCACTACGACGTGGTGGATCACGGGGTCAAGACCGCTCCGTTCTACGTGCTCCGCAACACGGTCATGCCCAGCATCCTGGCCGAAATCGCCTTCATCTCGAACCCGACCGAGGAGCGGTTGATGCAGGGCGATGCCTTCCTGACCCGCATGGCCGAGGCCATCTTCGAAGGGGTCAAAGCGTTCGTGCAGCCGCTGCAGACCGCCTCCAGATAAAAGGGGTAGCGGCTACCCCTTTACCCCGTCTCCAATGGCGACTTGGAAGCTCACGATCGAGTACGACGGCACCGCCTACGCCGGCTGGCAGCGTCAGCCGGACCGGCCCACGGTGCAGGCAGCGATCGAGGCCGCCCTTCAAAGAATTACCCAGACCGAGATTCCAGTCACCGGCGCCGGCCGGACTGATGCCGGTGCCCATGCCCTGGGCCAGGTCGTCAGCTTCCGATCAGAGAAGCCCATGTCGCCGGACAAGTGGGTACGCGCGCTGAATGGCCTCTTGCCGCCGGACATCAGCGTGAGGTCGGCAGAAATTATGGCCGAGAACTTTCACGCCCGCTATTCCGCGCGGGGGAAGCTCTACGAATACCGCATCCTGAACCGGCCGGAGCGGTCCGCGCTGGAACGCACCCGTACCTGGCATGTTCGCAAACGGCTGGATGTCGTTGCGATGCGTGACGCGGCGGGCTCGCTCGTCGGGCGCCACGATTTCTCCTCGTTCCAGGGCTCGCCGACAGATGAGAAGGATCCGATCTGCGAGGTTCGACGGCTGGAGATCAGGCAAGAGCAGGCCGTGATCCGGTTCGAAGCGGAAGCGGATCGGTTCCTGAAACAGATGGTGCGCGCGATTGTGGGGACGCTGGTCGAGGTGGGGGTGTGGAAGCGACCGCCCAAGAGTCTGAAGGAGATTCTGGAGGCCAAGGATCGCCGCGCAGCCGGCGTGACCGCCCCAGCCCACGGACTGTATCTGGTGCGCGTGGACTACTGACGGGAATCGCTCGAAGAGGCGGGTGGCATGCGGTCCCTCGCTTCCGCGCCTCTCGCGGCACCCCCTCCTCGGCAGTCCGGAGTGGAAGCCTTCTGGAATTCCCGCGGCCGCGATCGAGTGATCGCGGTGCCTTAGTCAGTTCCAGCTTTCCCTCTCCGGATGCCGGGTGGGTCCCCGCCGCTCCGACGGACATTCGCTCGCGACCACATGCCACCCGCCCGGGTTTTGAATAATTCCTGAAAGTCTTCATCTCCCCTTCCCCCGGTTCAAACCCTGATTCCGGAATCAAATGTCGCCCCGTCTATTTTTCTCGGCGATCGGCGTATGCTTCGGGCGGTTCAAAAAGAAAACTTTTTCGCCCCTCTTAGGCAGACTGAGGAGAAAAAGGGGGCGGGAGTCTTAAATTGATGCTGAACGGCTGGTCGCTTTACAAAGGGCTTGGTTACGTGTCATTATACGCACGATTTGACGTATCTTCACCTTCCAGAGGAAGAGATCTATGAGCGTGGCGTACAAAAAAGATGAAATTGTGAGCGCATCCCGGGCTGCGCGCTCGTTCGGAAAAGTGCTAGCTGCACTGAAGGCTCAGCACAAACGTCGGATTGCGATCGCAAAGAATAACGAGTTGGAGGCCGTCATTGTGCCGATCCAGGAATACGAAACTATGGCTGAGGCACTGGCCCTTCTGGAGCACATCGAGATACACCGTCTCATCGACCAACGCAAACGCAAGCGTTCCGGCAAACGGATCTCCCTCGATGCTCTCCTGAAGGACCAAGATATTGCCATATAAGGTCGTTCTCACTGCTGACGCTGCTCGAGATTTCCGCGCCCTCGATCAATCGGTCAAAGAGCAAGTGGCCCGCCAGTTAAGGAAGCTAGAGACCTCTCCTCAGTTAGGGGAGCATCTCGGCCGAAGAGCTGGGCTGGACTTGACTGGATACTACAAACTGTACGCGGGGAGAAAGGCGATTCGAATTGTTTATCACATTCTGGCGCTGGAAGTCGTCGTGGAAGTTATCGCGATCGGCAAGCGTGAGGACCTGGCAGTCTATCGTGAAGCAGCCCGGCGGCTGGTGAAACAATAAAGCAGACCACGGCCGGTATCTAGTACGCGTGGACTATTGACGCGGGTCGGACGGACAGGCGGGTGGCATGCAGTCTGTCGCTTCCGCGCCTCTCGCGGCACCCCCTCCTCGGCAGTCCGGAGTGGAAGCCTTCTGGAATTCCCGAGGCCGCGATCTAAACGATCGCGGTACCTTGGTCAGTTCCAGTTTTCCCTCTCCGGATGCCGGGTGGGTCCCCGCCGCTCCGGCGGACGTTCGCTCCCGACCGCATGCCACCCGCCTGGGATTCGAATAATTCCTGAAAGCCTTCGACTCCCCTGTACCGGTTTAGAATCCTGGGTTCAGAACTTACTCCCCCCGTCGATTTTTCCTAGCGACTGGCGTATGCTTTCGCTCGGTTCAAAAGGAAATGTTAATGTTATAGAAGCTGATGGAGTGGAAATGGCCATCGCAAAAAAGCCTCCAAGAACTCCGGTCATCGCCGTGCTCCTTACGCTGGCTGGTCTTGGTGTGCCGTTTCTACCCCTCATGGCCATGGGAGAGACCGTTCCGACATTTGAGTTCACTGTCCCCCCGCTGTTGCCTGAGCAGCCTCTCCTGAAATCAATTCGCGTGTGGACTAACTACATCGTTGTGGAGTCCGA
>JAHFEU010000087.1 GCA_023248295.1 Nitrospirota bacterium
GCGATGGTCGCCCAGATGGGCCTCACCGCCTCTGGGAGCCAGGACGCCAGCAGCGCGCTCAAATCGGAGTTCGCCTGGACCGCTGACGCCAAGGAGAGGCTGGAACGGCTCCCCGCGTTCGTGAAGCCCATGGTCCAGAGCAGCATCGAAGCCTATGCGCGCAAGCAGGGCTATACCACCATCACGCTGCAAGTGATGGATGACTCGAAGAATGAGTCGAACGCAGTCGCCTGGTCGCCCGAAGCCGAGAAGCGGTTGGAGAACATTCCGGATTTCATCAGACCGATGGCCCGCCGAGAGATCGAGCGGATGGCGAAGGAGCGCGGGGCCACCACGGTCACGGCCCAGGTGATGGACGAAGCCAAAGAGAAGTTCATGAAATTCATGTAAGGCCCTCCAGATGCCGCTCGTGGAAAGAAGGCCCATCCGGCCAGCTGGATGGGCCTTTGGTTTGATGAATGCAGCGAGGCCCATGAAGACCGAGCAAGCGCCCCCTCGTTATGTTGGAGCATGGTCGGCCGGGCTCGGGATGGTCGTGTCTCTGGCGATCCTGCTGTCGGACCCCATCCGTGCCCAGCCTCCCGGCGCCGGCGGGGAGCCGGTTCACTACCAGGACGCGTCAGGTCATGATCAAGCTGGCGACGCCGGACGCGGCTGGGAAGGATCTCCCGAAGGGAAGGCCTATTCCGAGTTCAACCATCACACGGCTGGGGTGTTTGTTCTTTTCATCGGCCTCAGCGAATTCCAGTACGCCCTCGCGCTCCCCATCCTCGGCTGGACACGCCTTCTGCTGCCGGCGGGGATGCTCGGATCCGGGGCTTTTTTGCTGATTTGGAGCGATCACGAGGCCTGGCCGATCGGCTCCCTCAGCCTTATCCAGACATTCTTCGGCACCGACTGGGAGATAGTCCAACACAAGCTGTACGCCGTCCTCATCTTGGCGCTGGGATCGATCGAACTGCTGAGGCGGATGGGACGGGTCGGACAAGCCTGGTGGAGGATTCCGCTTCCCGCCGTTGCCATCCTCGGGGGCCTGACGCTCTTCCTTCATAGCCACGGGGCCCACCCGGCCGCTCAGAAGATTGCCATCCACCATACCCTGATGGGCATCATGGCGATCACGGCCGGGGCGTCCAAGCTGGTCTCCGAATTCACAGACCGCTCTCGCTGGGGACTGATCTGGGCTTGCTTGATCCTGCTGATTGGCGTACAACTTCTGTCCTATTCAGAATAGATCCGAGGACAGGGCACGAAACGATGGGGAGCAGCCGACCGAAGAATCCTGCCATTGCGGGCGTGCTCTCCGGCGTGATGCCGGGCCTGGGGCAGTTCTATAATCGGCAGTGGGCCAAGGGCGTAAGCTTTCTGGTCGGTCTCCTGGTCCTCTTTGTAGGCCTGGCGCGTTCTGCCGATCTTGAGAAACTTCAGCAGGCCGCTGCCACGGGTGTCCAGCCTGACAACATCGGTCAACTCTTTCTGCTGTCACTGCTCATCCTTGTTCTTGCAGTCTGGAGCATCGTAGACGCCGCCCGCTCCGCCAAGCGCTCCTCACAAGACAGCCCGGCTGTCCGTTCTTCATCAGCCTAACCCTTCCTTCCTCACCAAGTCTCGGATGGAACGGATGCACGCCCTTGGCTTTTCTTACAGGCTGGGATGGAGGGGATGAGCCTCGAAGGCGGCGCGATAGCGGGAACAAGACGCTGGGAAGCTGCGATGGCGCCCCGTCGCCGTTCTTCTAGTCCGATAAGGCGAGGGGCCAACAGTAAGACGGCGAAAGCTCGATGAGGCGAACGCATTATCGCGCTCCCTGAGAGGCTCGCCCCTCGTCAGCCCAGCCTCTCCCCTCCGTTCGCCAGCCGAGACGCTCCCCCCAGCGTTGACACCCCTCGCGTGAGTGTGTTAGAAGCAGCCCAGAAAAAAAGAGAAATTTCTGGATCAGGGTGCTCAAAAGGCCGGCCAACGAGGCCGCAGGGAGCGAGGACCCCGAGGCGTACTTTTCTTGTACGTTGAGGGGTATGAGCGACCGAGAACAAAGTTGGGTGGCCTTTTCAGCGCCCTGGCATCAGGAGGCGAGTATGGGCGGCCACAGTCACTGGGCGACTACGAAGCGGCATAAGCAGGCCCAGGATGCCAAGCGGGGTAAAGTCTTCACGCGGGTCATCCGCGAACTGACCATCGCCGCCCGACAAGGCGGCGATCCCGATGGCAACCCGCGCCTCAGGTTGGCAATCGCCCGAGCGAAGGACGCCAACATGCCCGGTGACACCCTCAAGAAGGCGATTCAGCGGGGCACCGGGGAGTTGCCGGGGGTGCATTATGAAGAGTTCACCCTGGAAGGGTATGGCCCCGGCGGGACCGCGCTGATGCTGGAGATTACCAGCGATAACCGGAACCGCACCGTCGCCGAGATCAGGAGTCTGCTCACCAAGCACGGCGGGAACATGGCCGAGGCGGGCGCGGTGGCCTGGCAGTTTCACAAGAAGGGGCTCATCGTCGTCGAACAAGGCAAGGTGGACGAGGACCGGCTCCTGTCGCTGGCCCTGGACGCCGGCGCCGAAGACGTGAAAGTGGATGAGAAAACGTTCGAGGTGATCACGGCCCCGCACGACTTCGAGGCGGTGAGGAAGGCGCTGACCGATGCGAAGATCGAGTCTTCGCTGGCCGAGGTGACCTTCGTGCCACAGAACTACGTCAAGCTGGAGGAGAAAAACGCTGAGCAGATGCTCAAGCTGATGGAACTTCTGGACGACCACGACGACATCCAAAAGGTGCATGCCAACTTCGATATTCCGGAAGCCATCATGGAGAAGGTCGCGGCGGCCGGCTAGAACCAGCGATGAGTAACGAGTGACGAGTGATGGGTTGCGGACATCGTTCTTCTTGCTTCATAAGTCTGAGTTGTTCACCCATCACGCGTCACAGGTCACGCGTCACGTGATTTCATGATCGCCGCGCTGACGGGCCGCCTGGCCGCTAAGGCTCCTTCGCACATCACGCTCGAGGTTCAGGGCGTGGGGTACGAAGTGCTCATCCCCCTCAGCACCTTTTACGCGCTGCCGGACCTCGACGAATCCACCTCCCTCCGGATCCACACCCACCTGCGCGAGGATGCCATTCAGCTCTTCGGGTTCCTGACTCTCGTGGAGAAAGACGCGTTCGTCCTGTTGAACGGGATCTCCGGTATCGGACCGAAGCTGGCCCTCAGCGTGCTTTCGACCTTGAGCATCCCCGATCTCGTCTCGGCCGTAACGGCCGGGGATGTTGACAAGCTGGCCTCCGTGCCCGGGATCGGCAAGAAGTCGGCCGGCCGGATCGCGTTGGAGCTGAAAGACAAGGTGGAGCAGCTGCACCCCGCGACGGCCAGGACTCCGGAGACTCCAACCGCTCACACAGACCGGCTGCAGGACGACGCGTTGTCCGCGCTCGTCAACCTGGGGTATCGAGCGGCAGACGTGCGGGAAGCGCTCAGACGCCTGTCGCGCTCGAGCCCGGAGCCGATCTTGCTGCAAGACATGATCAAGGAAGCCCTCAAGGATTTAGCCAGGGGGTAAGCCATGTATCCAGAAACCATGCGGAGCGGAGGTCGTCGTACCACTTGGGCCCGCGCGCGTCGGCTGGGGATGCGATTGGCACTCGCCGGAGGCCTGGTCCTGCTGCTCACCTGGCCTCGGGCCGTGTTCCCGGCCGACGCCCCCGAGCCGCCGAAGAGCATCAGAATGACCTGCGGAACCTGCCCGTCCGGCTATGCGATGACCGGGGTGACCACGGCGCCGGAGATCTGCAAGGAAGGGGACCCGACGTTGGTGGAGTGCGTGCCGATCGGCAGCATGAACCTCCTGGCGGTGTGCGGGTCGTGCCCGGAAGGGTACGTACAGATCGGAAGCTCAGCCGTGCCTGCCCGTTGTGGCAACGCCGACGGTGGCCGCATGAGCCAGTGCCAGCTCCAGAAGCTCGAGAGCGGGCTCCCGGACCCCGCGCAGGGCGGCCTCTTCTGCCCTCCCCACTGCGCAGGGCCAATGCCGACGCCGGGGCAGGGCACCCTTCCCCGTCCGCCCAAGATGCCGCCCGCGCCGGAAGAGAAGCCATGAACGAATTGGCCTGCTCCCACGGGACGAGCGCTCTGTCGAGGTGACGAGGTGACGGATCGCCTCCTGACCAACCAGGTCACTGACGACGAACGCGGGCTCGAGGTCACGCTCCGGCCGCAGACGCTGGAGGAATACGTCGGCCAGGAGCGGATGAAAGAGTCGCTGCGGATCTGCATCGAGGCGGCCAAGCACCGCGGCGAAGCGCTGGACCACGCCATCTTTTACGGACCGCCCGGCCTAGGCAAGACGACGATCGCGCACATCATCGCGCGTGAGATGGGGGTGACGATTCGCTCCACGTCCGGACTGGTCTTGGCGCATGCGGGCGATTTGGCCGCCATCCTGACGAATCTCCAGGAGCGCGACGTCCTGTTCATCGACGAGATTCACCGGCTCCCGGCCTCCGTCGAGGAAGCGCTCTACCCGGCGATGGAGGACTACCAGCTCGACCTCGTCATCGGCCAGGGGCCGTCCGCCCGGACGATCAAGCTGGACCTGCCGCGTTTCACCCTGATCGGAGCCACGACCCGCGCCGGCGCCTTGACGTCTCCTCTCCGTGAACGGTTCGGTCTGATCAATCGGCTTGATTTCTATTCTTCCGCCGAGTTGGAGAGCATCGTCAGGCGCTCGGCGGGCATCCTGGGAATTCCGATCGAACCGGAGGGGGGCACAGAGATCGCCGGTCGTGCGCGTGGGACTCCCCGGATCGTGAACCGGCTGATCAAGCGGGTGCGCGACTTTGCCCAGGTCAAGGCGGAAGGGCGGATCACCCGACAAGTCGCTCGGGACGCCCTCACGTGGCTGGGCGTGGACTCGGCCGGCTTTGACGAGATGGATCGCAAGATTCTCCTGACCGTCATCGAAAAGTTCGGGGGTGGTCCGGTGGGGGTCGAATCGCTGGCGGCCGCCGTGAACGAAGAACGGGACACGCTGGAAGACGTCTACGAACCGTTTCTGATTCAATCCGGCTACCTGGAGCGGACTGCGCGCGGTCGTCAGGCCACCCGCCTCGCGTTTGGACACTTTGGAAAAATGAAGGATTTACTGACCTGACGGAAGTCACCCCCCCCGGGGGCCTTCCCTCTTGTTAGCCGTCAGCAGGGGCATCCCTCGCGGATCACCGTAGTCAGACGCGCCATCGCGCAAATCCTATTGATAATCCTTGCAAAGCTGGCCAGCTTTCTGTATGATTTCGTGTCTTTCGCGAGCTTATCGAGGGCCGTGCGTCCTTTGAGGGTCGTGATGGGGATCGACAAGGACATTCAGCAGTACCGCAAGGAGATAGACCGGCTGGATGATGAGATCCTTCGCCTGCTGAACGAACGGTCGAAGAACGTCATCGAAATCGGGAACTTAAAGAAGCAATCCGGCGCGGAGGCCAACTTGCACACACCCGCACGGGAAGCCGAGATCGTGGAGCGGCTGACGCGGGGGAACCGCGGGCCGTTCCCGAATGACGCGATCCGGTCTGTCTATCGGGAAGTCATGTCCGCCTCGTTGTCGCTCGAGGGACCGCAGAAGGTCGCGTACCTGGGCCCACGGGCGACGTTCACCCACCTGGCCTGCATTCAGAAGTTCGGCCAATCCGCCCAATACATCCCGGTCAACAGCATCACGGACGTGTTCAACGAGGTGGAGCGAGGACGGGCCAACTTCGGTGTGGTCCCGATCGAGAACTCGACCGAGGGCGTGGTCAACCACACGCTCGACATGTTCATCGATTCCTCCCTCTTGATCTACGGGGAGGTCCTCCAGGAAGTGTCCCACCACCTGCTCTCGAAAGCCGACCGCCTGGAGGACATCAAGGTCATCCATTCGCATCCGCACGCCATCGCGCAGTGCCGGCACTGGCTCGAGACGAACCTGCCGCACGTGCCGCTGTCAGAGGTCCCCAGCACGGCGCGGGCTGCGGAACTGTGCGCCGATGATCCGACGGCGGCGGCGATCGCCTCCGAACTGGCCGGCCAGCTCTACGGCCTCAAAGTCCTCAAGTCGAGGATCGAGGACAACATTAACAACTTTACCCGGTTTCTGGTCCTGTCGCAGAAACCGCCCGAGCACACCGGGAAGGACAAAACCTCGATCATGCTGTCCGTGAAGGACAAAGTCGGGGCGCTGTACGAGCTGCTGCGCCCCTTTGCCTCACACGGCATCAACATGACCAAGATCGAGTCCCGTCCTTCCCGCCGGAAGGCGTGGGAATACCTGTTTTTCGTGGACATCGAAGGGCACATGAACGAGGACCGGGTCAAAAAGGCGTTGGAAGAGGTGAAGGGCCGGTGCCTGTTCTTGAAAATCCTCGGGTCCTACCCGGGGCATTCTTAACAGACGTCACGTGTCACGGGATTCGAAGCCATGCCGCTGAAGGTTCACAAAGACATCGCCTCCCTGGTGCCCTACGCACCGGGCAAGCCTATCGAGGAGCTGGAACGAGAACTCGGCATCGCCTGTGCCGTCAAATTGGCCTCCAACGAGAACCCGCGCGGGCCGTCCCCCAAAGCGCGGGCCGTGCTGTCGGAGGCCGCCCACACGCTGAACCGGTATCCGGACGGCGGCGGGCACCGCCTGCGCGGGGCCTTGGCCGAGCGATGGAAGGTGACCCCAGACCACGTGATTCTGGGCAACGGCTCGGACGAGATCATCGGCCTCCTGGTCCGCGCGTTCCTCTCGCCCGGTGATGAAGCGGTCATGGCCGATCAGACGTTCCCGATTTACAGGATGGAGGTGCGCGCCGCCCACGGTGCCGCGGTCGAGGTCCCGTTGAAGGACTGGCGCCACGACCTACCGGCCATGGCGGACGCCGTCACGGCCCGGACCCGGCTCTTGTTCGTGTGTAACCCGAACAATCCCACCGGCACGATCGTAAGCGCGGCCGAGGTGGACGCCCTGATGGCCCGCGTTCCGGAGCAGGTCATCGTGGTCTTCGACGAGGCCTACTGCGAATACGTGCGCTCCCGCGATTTCCCGGACAGCTTGGGCTTCGTGAAGCAGAACCGCCACGTGATCGCGCTCCGGACCTTCTCAAAAATTTACGGTCTGGCAGGGTTGCGCATCGGCTATGGCGTGACCACACCGGAGATCACCGGCTATCTGAACCGAGTCCGTCCGCCCTTCAACGCGAACAGCCTGGCCCAACGGGCTGCGCTCGCGGCGCTGGAGGACGAGGAGCATGTGGTCCTCAGCCGGGCGATGAATCAGGCCGAGATGGCCGCTGTCCGGGCCGGGCTGGGAGCGCTGGGTCTCCACCCTGTCCCGAGCGACGCCAACTTCCTGTTTTTTGATGTCGGCCGAGACGGTCGGGCGGTCTTTGAGGCGCTGCTCCGAGAAGGCGTCATCGTCCGCCACATCGCAGGTCGTATGCTCCGGGTCACCATCGGCCTGCCGGAAGAGAACGAGCGATTTCTCCAGGCGCTCAAGAAAGTCCTGGCTAAATAACTGCGAAGTAAGAGGCAACCATGATCATTGTCTTGAAGCCGGAGGCCACCGAACGCGAGATCGATCACATCCTGGATCGGCTCCGCGAACTGGGATTGAAGTCGCACATCTCGAAGGGGCAGGAACGGACGATCATCGGCGTCATCGGTGACGATCGGATCCTCCAGAACCAGCCGCTGATCGCCTTCCCGGGGGTGGAGAGTGTCACCCCCATCCTGGCGCCGTGGAAACTCGTGAGCCGGGAGTTCAAGAAGGATAACACCATCATCGACGTGAGCGGCGTCAAGGTGGGCGGAAAAAAGTTGGTGATTATGGCAGGACCCTGCGCCGTCGAGAAGCTGGAGCTGACGGTGGGGATCGCCCATGAAGTGAAAGCCGGGGGCGGCACCATTCTGAGGGGAGGGGCGTACAAGCCGCGCACGTCGCCCTATTCCTTCCAGGGAGTGGGTCGTGAGGGGCTGGATTATCTACTGGAGGCCAAGAAGCAGACGGGGCTTCCGGTGGTGAGCGAGATCCTGGACCCGCGGGACATCCAGCTCTTCCTCGAAAAAGCGGACATCATCCAGATCGGTGCGCGCAACATGCAGAACTTCGAGCTCCTCAAGGAAGTCGGCGCCTACGATAAGCCGGTGCTGCTCAAGCGCGGGCTCTCCGCGACGATCAAGGAGTTCCTCTTGTCCGCCGAGTACATCATGTCCCGGGGCAACCGGAACGTGATGCTGTGCGAGCGCGGCATCAGAACGTTTGAGACCGAGTACCGAAACACCCTGGATCTGTGCGCCGTTCCGACCATCAAAGAGTTGTCCCATTTACCGGTCATCGTGGATCCCAGCCACGCCACGGGCAAATGGAACCTGGTGGCCCCGATGGCCAAGGCGGCCATCGCGGCCGGAGCGGACGGCCTGTTGATCGAGGTTCATTCCAACCCTGAATACGCCCTCTGCGATGGCGAGGAATCCATCAAGCCGACCAAGTTCAAGGAACTGATGCAGGACCTCAAGAAGATCGCCGAGGCGGTCGGGCGTGAACTCTGACGCCGTGCTCAATGATGAGTGACGAGTCATGAGTGGTCAAGCGATTCACGGCACGACCGCGGCCGCGGCGCCGATCTCTCACTCCGTACTCATCACTCGTTGCTCGTTACTCGTTACTTGAAGATGGCGGTGCATTTCAAACAGGTGGCCATCGTCGGAGTCGGGCTGATCGGCGGCTCGCTGGGGATGGTGCTGAAGCGACAGGCGTTGGCCGGATCGGTGGTGGGAATCGGCCGCCGGATCGAGAATCTGAAGACGGCGGTCCAGCTTGGCGCCATCGACCGTTATGTGTCCGACGCGCAGGAGGGCGTCCGCGGCGCCGACCTGGTAATTCTGGCCACACCGGTGGATAGCTACGAGCGGCACCTGAAGGCCTGGGGGAGCAGGTTGGAACCTGGCGCGATCGTGAGCGATGTCGGCAGTGTAAAAGGGCCGTTAGTGGAACAGGCGGAACAGCTCCTGCCGGGGAGCGCGCGCTTCGTGGGCGGCCATCCCATCGCGGGGCGAGAGAAAACGGGTGTCGCGGCCGGCTCAGCCGATCTGTTCCGCGGGGCGCGCTGCATCCTGACGCCGACGCGGAAGACCGATCCGCAGGCGCTCCAGGTCATCCGCGAGATGTGGGAAGTGACCGGGGCCACCGTGGCGACGATGGATCCGTTCCTGCACGACCGGGTGCTGGGCGGGGTGAGCCATCTACCCCATGTCGTGGCGTACTCACTGATCAACGCGTTGATCGAGATCCGTGAGCGCCTGGTGCCGGAACTGAACCTCATGGACTACTCGGGCGGCGGGCTGCGCGACACGACGCGCATCGCGGCCAGTTCCCCCGAGATGTGGCGCGACATCTGTCTGTGGAACCGGCAGAACTTGGTGACGATGATCGAGGTGTACGAACGTCACCTCCAGCACCTCAAACAACTCATCGCCTCGGGAGACGGTCCCGGCGTCGAGAAAGAGCTGGAACGGGCGAAGCAAGCGCGCGAGCGATTGAATTGAGCACGTCGGCTCAATTCAATCGTATTCGCGAGTCAATAGTTCTCAGTTTTTAGTCTTGAGTCCGGGAATCCTAAACTAAGAACTCAAAACTCGATGGCATCATTGACGATTAACCCAGGCGGACCTCTGACGGGCACCATCTCGGTCCCCGGCGATAAATCCATCACGCATCGGGCGGTCATCCTGAGCGCACTGGCCGAGGGTGAGAGCCTCATCACGGGATACTGCCGCGGGGAGGACTGTCTGAACACCGTGCGGGCGTTCCGGGCGATGGGCATCCGGATCGGCGAACAGCCGGACCACCTCCGGGTGTACGGGAAAGGCCTCTGGGGTCTGGCGGAACCGGAGCACCCGCTCGACTGCGGGAACTCCGGAACCGGCATCCGCCTGCTCACCGGCCTGCTGGCCGGCCAGGATTTCTTCACGGTGCTGACTGGCGATGAGTCGGTTCGGCGCCGCCCGATGGGGCGCGTGGTCAAACCCCTTCGGGAGATGGGTGCCATCATCGCGGGGCGCAAGGGCGGAGAGTTGGCTCCGCTGGCCGTCTCGGGCAGCCGCCTGCGCGGCATTGCCTATCGCTCTCCTGTGGCCAGCGCCCAGGTGAAGTCCGCCCTGCTGCTGGCGGCCCTCTCGGCCGAGGGCGTGACGCGCATTACCGAGCCGCACCGGTCCCGGGATCACACCGAGCGCCTGTTCCGGCATTTCGGGATTCCCATCCAAGAGGACGGCTCGGCCGTGGTCCTGCCAGGTCGCCCATCCGTCGGATGGGCCGGGAAGGAACTGCCTCTCCCGGGCGATCTCTCGGCGGCGGCTTTCTTTGTGGTGGGCGCGTCCATCGTCCCCGGCTCCGACCTCACCATCGCGGGTGTGGGAATCAATCCGACCCGCACCGGCCTGGTAGAGGCGTTGACCGAGATGGGCGCGGATATCCAGGTGCTGAACAGGCGGGAGCAGGCGGGAGAACCGGTTGCCGATCTCCGCGTGCGCTCCGCCGCCCTCCACGGCATCCGCCTGGGGGCTGAGCGAATTCCCGAGACTATCGATGAGTTCCCGATCCTGTGTGTCGCGGCGGCCCTGGCCGAGGGTGAAACCGCCATCACGGGAGCCCGGGAGTTGCGGGTCAAGGAAAGCGATCGGATCGCGACCATGGCGATGGAGTTGGGGAAGATGGGCATCGCCGTCTCCGAAACGCCGGATGGGCTGATTATCCAAGGCGTCGGCGGGCGACAGACCTGCCGGCTCCGCGGCGCCTCGTGCCGCAGCTACGGTGACCACCGTGTGGCGATGTCGCTCGCGATCGCGGGGTTGGTCGCGGATGCTCCCACGCACATCGAGGATGCCGGCTGCATCGACACCTCATTCCCTGGCTTTGAAGGCAAGTTATTGGAATTATTGACACA
>JAHFEU010000173.1 GCA_023248295.1 Nitrospirota bacterium
AGTTCCCTGAGTCGTAACTCGTCGCCCCGCACCGTGGCTGGAGTCACAGTGCCGAGGGTGACCTGCACGCCCTGCTCCTGTCCAAGCAGGGTCGCCTGCCGGTGGATGTCCTCGACGAGCGTATCGAGCCGGACCGGAACGGATTCCAGCTTTACCTCGCCCAGGTCGGCTCGCGAGAGGAAGAGGAGTTCATCCACAATCCTGGTCATCCGATCAATCTCCTCCAGACTGCTCTCCAGCACCAGTCGGTAGTCCTCAGCCGAGCGCGGGCGGCGAAGCGCCAGCTCAGTCTCCCCCTTCATGACCGTCAGCGGCGTCCGGAGCTCGTGCGACGCGTCGGTTGTGAACTGCCGGATCTGGCGGAACGATGCCTCAAGCCGGGCGATCATCTCGTTGAAGGTGACCGCGAGCCGGCCGACCTCATCGGATGATGGGGGCACAGTCAGCCGCTGGGTCAGGTCTCCGGCAGCAATCCGCTGCGCGGCAAGGGTGATGGACTCAACGGGGCGAAGGGCTCTTCGCGCCAGGAACCACCCGCCCGCCAAGGCTGCCACGAGCGCCACCGGCACCGTCACCAGCAGGACGATCAGCAGCCGATGGAGGGTTTCCTCCACCGGCTGCAGGGAGGTCCCGACCCGCACGATGCTCACGAGGCCACCGCCCTGCGTGACCGGGACCGACACGAGGCGCAGCGGCGGGTCCCCCTGGAACCGGACGGACTCGAACGTGGCCTCCCCCGCCAGCGCGGCCTCGAGCGCGGTGCGGCTGAGCGGGATGTCCCGGCTTCTGATATTGGGGGACTGGATCGTAATCTCCCCGGCTGGGCTGAAGATCTGAAAAAACTTGTCCAGGACCGCCAGTTCCGGAAACTGGGCCGCGAGGTCCTCGAACTGCAGGAACGGCCCGAACCGGCTGGGCTCCAACGAGCGGATCGCCACGGCCGCGGCTTCCTCGAGCGAACGGTCCACCTGATCCTTCAACCCGCGATCCATCTCCTCGTAGAGGACCACGGCAAAGGTCACGAGAATGACCGCCAACGCAATTCCGTACCACAGCGTGAGCCGAACCCGGAGTGGCATCACTCAGCCTTCAGGACATAGCCGCTGCCACGGACAGTATGGATCAGCTTGGGCTCGCGTCCTCGGTCTATCTTGTTCCGGAGGTAGTTGACGTACACATCAATGACGTTCGTGAAGGTGTCGAAATCCAGGTTCCAGACGTGTTCGGCGATCATGGGCCTGGTCAAGACGCGGCCGGTATTGCGTATCATGTATTCGAGCAGCGCATACTCTTTGGCCGTCAGCTCGATGCGCTGGCCGCCCCGTGTGACTTCGCGGGTCGCCGGATTGAGGACGAGGTCTTTGACTTGGAGCAGGCCTGTGGCCTCTCCGCTGCCCCGCCGCAGCAAGGCCCGCACTCGCGCCAGCAGCTCTTCGATCGCAAAGGGTTTCGTCAGGTAGTCATCGGCGCCCGCATCCAGACCCTTCACCCGTTGATCGACTTGCGACCGGGCCGTGAGGATCAGCACAGGCGCCTGAATCTTTTCCTTCCGTAATTCCTTCAGAATCTCCAGACCGAGCACCCCCGGCAGCATGAGATCCAGGATGATCAGGTCGTAGCTCCCGCTCAGCCCCATTTGGAGACCCTTCGCCCCGTCGGCACTCACGTCGACGGCATAGCTCTCTTCCTCCAGCGCCCGTCGGATGAAGGATGCGACCTTCGCTTCGTCTTCGATAACCAGGATACGCATGGCAGGCTGCTGAAAAAGCCCTCCAGCTTCGTTCTCAGTCGCTCGGAATCCTCACGTACTTAACTGCGTACGCTCCGGGGTCCTCGCTCCCTGCGGCCTTGCTGGACGCCTTTTTGAGCAGCCTGTGGGGTGATCTCTCCGTGGCTGTCTGAAGGCGTCATGAACGCACCTTGGGATGTTAATTCCGTAGATGCGGACGGCGTACACCATGTAAACACTACTTCGGCGGGAAGCGGGTGATCGTGACCGGCGCGTACCGGAGGGAGGGGCCAACCGGCGTGCGGTAGGCGAGCGTGTGTTTGAGCCAGTTCGCGTCGTCCCGCCTCGGAAACTCCGACCGGTAGTGCGACCCGCGGCTCTCCTCGCGGGCCAGCGCCCCGGCCACGATGGTCTCCGCCACCTCCAAGAGGCATTGTAATTCCAGGGCCTGGATCAGATCGGTATTGAAGACCTTGCCTCGATCCTGAACGAACACGTGCGGGGCGCGCTCCGAGAGTTCGCGGACTTTCTCGAAGGCCTCCGTCATGGATTTCTGCGTTCGGAAGAGGCCCAGATTGAACGCCATGGTCTTCCCGAGCTCATCCCGGATCTGCCAGGCGCGTTCCGTCCCCTTGTTCGCCAGCAGGCGCTTGACCCTCGCCTCATCCGAGCGAAGCGCCGCATCGGAGATCGCGCGCGGAGCCACCTCGCGCAGGTAGTCGGCGGCGCGCCCGCCGGCGCGCCGACCGAACACGATCGTCTCGAGCAGGGAGTTCCCTCCCAACCGGTTGGCCCCGTGCACGCTCACGCACGCGCACTCGCCCGCCGCGTACAGTCCGGGCATTTCGGTCTCGCCCCACTGAGTGGTCCGCACGCCGCCCATCTGGTAGTGCGCGCCGGGGCGAACCGGAATCGGGGACTCGATGGGATCCACGCCCGCAAATTCGATAGCCAGCTCACGGATCTGGGGCAGCCGCTCAAGGATGCGCGCGCGGCCCAGGTGCCGGAGGTCCAGCAGCACGCAGCCGTCCACCCCGCGGCCCTCCGTGATTTCCTGGCCGATCGCCAGCGACACGGTGGAGCGGGTCGCCAATTCCATTTGCTCGGGCGCGTACGCCTTCATGAACCGGTCGCCGAGTGTGTTGAGCAGATAGCCTCCCTCGCCCCGCGCTCCCTCCGTGATCAGGATGCCGGTGTCCTTGAGGGTGGTGGGGTGGAACTGCACAAACTCCATGTCTTCCAGCGGCGCGCCGGCCCGATAGGCCAGCGCCATCCCGTCCCCGGTATTGATCACGGCGTTGGTGCTGGTCAGAAAGACGCGGCCGCTCCCGCCGGTGGCCAGGATGACCGCTTTCGCGCCGATCGCGTGGAGCCCTCCCTTGAGCAGGTCCCAGGCGACCACGCCGCGGCAGACCCCCTCCTCCACGATCAGCGACGTCACATACCATTCCTCGTACACGAAGGCCTGCCGCTTGAGCAGTTGCTCGTACATCGCGTGGAGAATCGCATGACCGGTGCGATCGGCCGCGTAGCAGGTGCGCGGGAAGCCGGCCCCGCCGAACGGGCGCTGCGCGATGCGGCCCTGCTCATCCCGACTGAAAATGACGCCCATCCGCTCCAGATCCAGGATGTCGCCGGGCGCCTCCCGACACATCGCCTCGATGGCGTCCTGATCGCCCAGATACAGGCCCCCTTTCGTGGTGTCGAAGGCGTGGGCTTCCCAGGAGTCATTCTCGCCCAGCGCCGCGTTGATCCCTCCCTGGGCCGCGACGGAATGACTGCGAACCGGATGGACTTTCGAGAGGAGGGCCACGTCCAGATGGGAGGGCGCCGCCAGAGCCGCCCGCATGCCGGCCAGACCGGCGCCGACGATGAGGATATCGTGAACTTTCATGCCACCATGCGGTTACAGATGACCACCCTGGTCCGTGCCGGCCGCCCTGGTCCCTGTTCCTCCGGGCTTGCGGCGCGGCCCATCATGAACGAACTCTGGCCCGAGAGGCAAGAGGGCTGGACACGATGGCCCTCTCCATGCAAAATGGAGGGGACTTTGTTCGATTGTTCCGGTCAGGGAGACCCGCATGGACCCACAGCAGATCCTGAGCCCGTCCGACACCTTCGTGCACCGCCATATCGGGCCGACAGACGCCGACATCCAGGAGATGCTGGCGACCCTCGGCCTCCAATCGCTCGACGCGCTCGTCTCGGCGACCGTGCCGGACGACATCCGGTTGCGCGCGCCGCTGGCGCTCGGTCCCCATCGGGGCGAGCATGACGTGCTGGCCGAACTGCGTTCTCTGCACGATCGGAACAAGATCTTTCGGTCGTTCCTCGGCATGGGCTACCACGATTGTCCCACGCCGCCCGTCATTCAACGCAATATCCTGGAAAATCCCGGTTGGTACACGCAGTACACGCCGTATCAGCCGGAGATCGCGCAGGGGCGGTTGGAAGCGCTGTTGAATTTCCAGACCCTGGTCGCCGAGCTGACCGGCCTGCCGCTGGCAAACGCCTCGTTGCTGGATGAGGCGACGGCCGCGGCCGAAGCGATGGCCATGTGCCGCAGCATCGCGCACAAGGACCAGAGCAAAGAGAAGAACCGGTTCTTCGTGGCGGAGGACTGCCACCCCCAGACGATTGCGGTGCTGCACACGCG
>JAHFEU010000174.1 GCA_023248295.1 Nitrospirota bacterium
CGTACAAGCACTTCGACAACCTCGCCATGCTCTGGTCCATGGGCAAGGACTCCACGGTGCTGTTGTGGCTCGCGCGCAAGGCCTTCTTGGGCCACGTGCCGTTCCCGCTCCTGCACGTCGACACCAGCTACAAGATCCCCGCCATGATCGAGTACCGGGATCGGCTGGTCCGCGAATGGCGACTGAACCTAATAGTCGGCCAGAACAAGCAGGCGCTCGCGGAAGGGATGAACCATACGCTGGGGCGGGTGACCTGCTGCACGGCCCTCAAGACCGACGCGCTGAAGCAACTGGTCGAAGAAAAGGGGTACACCGGCATTATTCTCGGCGTCCGGGCGGATGAGGAGGGCACGCGAGCCAAGGAACGATACTTTTCGCCGCGCGACAAGAACAGCGAGTGGGATTTCCGGGATCAGCCGCCGGAACTCTGGGATCAGTTCAAAACCGCCTTCCCGGAGGGCACGCACATCCGGATCCATCCGCTGCTGGACTGGACCGAACTCAACATTTGGGAATACATCAAGCTGGAGAACATCCCGTTCATCGACCTCTATCTTGATCGGGGGGACGGCACCAGGTACCGGAGCCTGGGGTGCGCCCCTTGCACCTTTCCGATCAAATCTACGGCCAAATCGGTGGACGATATCATTGAGGAGCTCCGGCATACCACCGTCGCCGAGCGGTCCGGCCGCGCCCAGGACGAGGGACGAGGCATGGAACTCCTACGCAAAGACGGATATATGTAGCGAGATGGCAACGACCCTTACAAAGCCCACGGAGCATCTCAACATCGTGCTCGTCGGCCACGTGGACCACGGCAAGTCCACCCTCCTGGGTCGGCTCTACGCCGACACCGGCTCGCTCCCGGACGGCCGGCTGGAGAAGGTCCAGGCCATCTGCCGCCAGCAAGGGAAGGAGTTCGAATACGCCTTCCTGTTCGACGCGTTCCTGGAGGAACAGGAACAGGGCATCACGATTGACACGGCCCGCACGTTTTTCACCTGGAACACGCGGCAATACATCATCATCGACGCGCCCGGACACAAGGAGTTTCTCAAGAACATGATCTCCGGGGCCGCGCGCGCCGAAGCGGCCCTGTTGCTGATCGACGCGCTGGAGGGAGTGAGGGAGCAGTCGATCAAGCATGGGTATCTCTTGTCGCTGCTCGGCGTGAAGCAGGTGGCCGTGGTCGTGAACAAGATGGACCTGGTTGGATTTCGTCAGCAGGTGTTCGCGGGCATCGAAAAGGAATACCGAGACTTTCTTGCCCAGTTGAACGTGGTGCCGGAGCGCGTCGTGCCGGTCAGCGCGAAATACGGGGACAACATCGTGACCCGCAGCGAACGTATGTCCTGGTACCGCGGCCCGACCGTCCTCGAGACGCTCGGGTTGTTCAAGAAGGAGACCGCCCGCGCCGAGCAGCCGCTCCGGTTCCCGGTCCAGGACGTGTATAAGTTCGACGCGCGCCGAATCCTGGCCGGCCGGGTAACGGCGGGGCGCCTGAAGGTCGGCGACCGGGTAGTCTTCTCCCCGTCCAACAAGACCGCCAGTATCAAGTCCGTGGAGGCCTTCAACATCGAGCCGCAGCCGATCGAGGCCCAGGCCGGCCAGTCCATCGGGATCACGTTGGACGAGCAGATCTTCATCGAGCGGGGGGAAATCGCTTCCCGCCAGGACGAGATCCCTCTTGTGTCCACCGCCTTCCGAGCCAACCTGTTCTGGCTGGGTCGCAGGCCGTTGGAGCGGGGAAAGAAATATGTCCTCCGTCTGGCGACGCGCGAAGTGGATTGTGAGGTAGCGGCCATCCACCGGATCATCGACGCCACGGATTTGAATCAGCGACAGGGCGCAGGCGCGGTCGGAAGAAACGAGGTGGCCGACCTGACGCTTCGGGCCAAGTCGCCGCTGAGCTTCGACCTGTACGGGTCATTTGAGACGACCGGCCGGTTCGTCCTCGTGGATGACTTCGATATCGCGGGCGGCGGGATCATTACCGAGCTCGTCCACGACGAGCAGGAGTTCCTGCGGGACGAGGCCCGGCGCCGCGATTTCGCCTGGGTCAAGGGAGGAGTGGGTTTGGAGGAGCGCGCGCAGCATTTCGGGCACCGGGCCGCCGTCGTGCTGGTCACCGGCGCGGCGCACACCGGGAAATCCTTTCTGGCCAGGAAGCTGGAGGCGTTCCTGGTCGCTGAGGGACGCCACGCCTATCTCTTGGACGCGGAAAACCTCCGGCGCGGCCTCGACGCCGACCTTTCCCAGTCCGAGAATACGGACTCGGCCGAGATGGTCCGCCGCTACGGGGAAGTGGCCCGCCTGTTGATCGACACGGGCCTGATCGTGGTCTCCACGACTAATCCGTTCGGATTGCCCCATCACCAGGTGGTCCAGGCGATCCGGACGCTCGTGCATCCGGCCCCCGTCATCGCCGTGCATATGAGCAAGACCGAAGAGGCACCGCCGCCCGGCACCGATCTGCACTTCGCCGGCCCCAAGGATTTCGATGCGGCGGCCCGCCGGATCCTTGACGAGCTCAAGCGCAAAGGCGTCCTGGCGCACGCGATCGGCGCCAAGCCGACGTTCCAGTACTCCATCTAGCAGGATGCTGAAAACGGCCCCCCAACTTTGTTCTCGCTCCTGCGTCTCCCTTCGACGTACCGAAAAACGTACGCCTCAGTCGCCGCCCTCCCTGCGGCCTCGTTGGCTGGCCGTTTTGAGCATCCTGAAGCTAGGTGGGTGATCTGGGCTGGTTTGACTCACCGGAAACCCCTATGCTACGGTGCTAACTCCGTAAGGAGTAAGGGGTTAGGTGTGAGGGGAAGAGGCTCGGCTTTGTACGCTTCACGCTTCACGAGATATGGCTGACAAAGACCTCAAAGCGATCCTCGGAAAGCTCCAATATACTGACGACGCGAAAGTCGTTCAGCAGATCACGGAGCAGACGCGGCAGGTCCAGGAGCGCATGGCCGGCATCCGGCACAAGCTTGTGGTCATGAGCGGGAAGGGCGGCGTGGGGAAGAGCATGACCACCGTGAATCTGGCGCTGGCCCTGGCTCGGATGGGTCACCGCGTTGGCCTATTGGATGTGGATTTGAACGGCCCCTGCGTGCCCCGCATGCTCGGGATGCATGGCCAGACGCTCACCATCACCCCGGAAGGCGCCGTCCCTCCGGTGGGACCCCTGGGGATCAAGGTCGGCTCGATGGACTTCTTCCTCCAGGCAGCCTCTCCGGTCCGCTGGAAAGGGCCCATGGACCTGAGCCCGGTCTGGCTGGGCGTGATGGAGATGAACGTGATCCGAGAGTTCCTGGCCGATACTATCTGGGGCGATCTGGATTACCTCCTGGCCGACCTCCCGCCGGGAGCCGCGGCCGACAAACCGCCGGTCATGGCGGGGTTCATTCCGGATTTGGCCGGCGCCATCGTGGTCACGACGACGTCGGAAGTTGCCTCGGACGTGGTGCAAAAGTCGGTCACCTATGCGAGGGACATGGGTATCCGAGTCCTGGGCATGGTCGAGAATATGAGCCGATACCGCTGCCCGTCCTGCGGAGCCGAACACGAGCTGTTTGAGGGCGACACGGAGGCTATGTGCGAGGCTTTGGATGTCCCCCTCCTTGGCCGAATTCCGTTCGACCGCACGCTGGCCCGCACGTTTGATAAGGGGATGCCCCTGCTGGATGAGGCGTACCCGACCCTTCAACGCTACCGGGAGATTGCGGAACGGGTCCATGCGCTCTTAGACTATAAGAAAGTCCTGGCCGAAAAACTCTAAGTGAACGTGAGGGGTGAGGAGTAAGGAGTGAGGGCTTAAGAGGAGTCGTTATGAAATTCGTCTGTCTGAACTGCGAAACCTACATGAGCTTCGAGAAGGTGGAGAAGCCGGCCGAGGGCTCCCTCGGCGTCTTTTTCGGTTGCCCCTCCTGTGGCGCCAAATTCTCCATGGTGACCAACCCCGGCGAAACCCAGATGGTCAGTTCCCTGGGCGTGCAGCTCGGCGGCCGAACTGCCGCGGCCGAGCCGTTCGAAATGACGCGCGGGACGCTCAAGGAAGAGGCCCAGGCAGGCGCCGGCCAGATGGCTGCCTATTTAAACGAGAAGATTCAAGCCGGCCAATCGGCCGGCACCGCTGCGCCCACTCATTCCGCTCCCGCCGCCCAGAAGAAGGAAGGGGAGAAGTCGGGCGGGGGCTGCCCCTTCTCGGCGATGGTCACGCAGATGGGCCTCACAGCCTCTGGGAGCGAATCCGGCAGCGGCGCGTTCAAGTCGGAGTTGACCTGGACCGCTGACGCCAAGGAGAGGCTGGAACGGCTCCCCGCGTTCGTGAAGCCCATGGTCCAGAGCAGCATCGAAGCCTATGCGCGCAAGCAGGGCTATACCACCAT
>JAHFEU010000088.1 GCA_023248295.1 Nitrospirota bacterium
CATCCGGAAGATCGAATACCCCGACCATGATATTCTTGGCCTCGGCCTCACCGACCCGAATCGCACCGAGCGGCACCACTTCCGCCTGCACCGGGCCCCCGGCTGTCTTGACGGTCACGCTCGTGGCGCGCGGACTCGGAAGGATGCCCAGCTCCCGCGCCACGTCGTATGACAGAATCGTATGCGATGCGCCCGTGTCCACAACCAGCCGGCTCTCGCGGCTCCCATTCAGCTTCGCCCCCACGACGAGCAACTGGCCCACGCGCTGGATCGGCACCGTCATCGTAACCGGCAACTCGGTCGAGGGGGAAGGCTGTCCCTCTCCCTCTGAGCCTACGGCGAGGGACTCGGTAGGAATCGACGGCGGGCTGGAAAGACCGGAAGGGCGGGCAGAACTTGGGGGTTCACCACGCGCCGGCGAGACCGCAGTTGGAGAGCCGCTGCCTTGGACGGCAGCGCAGTTGGTCAGTTGCGCGGGCGCATCGGTAAACACGGTGGCACCGGAGCGGTCCGTACAGCGATACAGCGTCGCGCCAACCGGATCCGGGGCTAGAATGGCTATCCATCCAAGGAGCAAGAGGAGAGAGGCGTGCATGTGGCAATGACTCTCCGAGAGGGCGCTCACCCTGATGCCGAGTGTCGAGACAAGCCGGCGTTGTCTCCGCTTCCGCTCTCCGCCGGCGGGTAGTCCGCGCCCCCGGGCTGATAGGCCCCTACCAGAATCTGCACCAGCAGGCCCGTGCGAGTCCGGGTCTGCGTCTTCCGCATGATGCTCCTGAGGTGCTCCTTGACTGTCTGCTCGGTGACTAGCAGCCGGCTGGCGATCTGCTTATTCGTCAATCCCTTGAGCAGATAGATGATGACCGTCTGCTCCCGGTCCGTGAGCTGAAACCGTTCCTTGGTCCGCGCGGCCGCCACCGCCTTGCGACTGCCGATCTCCTCCAACAGCACCACCACGCGGGCCCCTGCGAGCCCCCCGGGGCTGGGAATCACCACCCCCCGCAGCAGCACCGGCCGCTGGGGATCGCCCGCCACCCGGCGTACCTGCCCCTGTTCCCAGTCCTTCGCATCCGGACGCTCCCGCAGGGCCGCCACCATCTCCTCACACAGCACGGCAATGTCGGGAGGCAGCACCCCCGTGGCCGGACACCCCGACCCCGCCTGGATAATGCGAGCACACAGCTCCCGCGCCTCCCGGTTCATGTAGAGCAACTGCAACAACCCGCTGAAGACCAGAATCCCTGGGCTTGTCCGCGTCTGGACCAGCGCTTCCGCCAGCGCCAGCGCCTCCTGCGCCAGCCCTCGCTCGAACGTCGGTCGCATCATACGCCCTCCTGGATACACTGCATACGTGCGTGTGCGGGCCCCACCCTACCCTCCCCTTTTGGGGAAGTCAACCCTTCTTTGGGAGGGGGTCCCCTCTTTTTGGGGAATGGCCTTGGCGGCCGAGCCACGGGAATCTGCCGCCCTACTCTAGGGGGTTGGAATTCGAGCGGGATCAAGAGGGAGTGTCAGGGTGAAGGTGGTGCCGACCCCTTCCTGGCTTTCCACGGTGATCTTCCCCTTGTGAGCATCCACCGCATCCTTCACGATCTTCGTGCCCAGGCCGATGCCCCCGGGCTTCCGGCTGATGGCGCGGGCGGTGAACAAACTGTCACGGATCTCCGGCGGCATGCCTCGTCCGGTGTCGGCCACGGCCAGCCGGACCCAATCGGCTGATTCCATCCCGCCGCGCACCGTAACCGATCCTTTTTCAGGAACCTCCGGAATCGCGTTGTTCACTAAGTTATACAAGGCGTTAAACAGACGATGCTCGTCAGCCATGATGGATGGCAATTGCTGAAGACCTTCGCTGCGCAACACGACTCGCCGCTCGCCGGCAAAGACGCGCAGGGTCTTGAAGACCGCCTCCACCACGTCCGGAAGGCTGCAGGGGGCAAACTTCGGCGGCGTGCTCAATCCTTTGACGCAATCTCCGATTTGTTTCAGGCGGTGCTGGATGCGGCGGGACGTGAGCTGCACGATCTCGATCATCTCCTCGCACAGCTTCTGGCTCGACCGCGCCCTGGAGACATCAACCTGGGGAAGATTCGCGAAGACTCCCGCTAATTCGTCCTGCAAAACCTCTGTCCCCGAGAGAACCGGCTGGTGAAGGTTTCGAAGATCATGGCCGATGTCCGCAACCAGGCGTGCCACCTCAGCCAGCTTCACTTCCTCAAACAAGCGGGCCTGCTGGATGGCCATGGCGGCAAAGGTGGCGATGATGGTCAGAAGGGCGAGATCCTTCTCGTTGAGCTCGCCGTTTCGCTTATTGAGGACATTCAGGACCCCGATCGGGCTGCCCTCCCACTCTTTGAGCGGCAGGGTGATCATGTCGCGGGTCCTGTAGCCCGTCATCAGATCAACGCCAGTGAAATGCCGAGGATCCTGCTTGACATCGCTGATGACGGCGGGCTCCCCCGATTTAAAGACCGCTCCGGCAATGCCCTCATTCCAATGGAAGGACGTGCCGTGCAGCGATTCCGCCTTCCGCCCGATCACATAGCGAAAGACCAGTCGCTTGGTGTCATAGTCCGCGAGGAGGACCGAGCCGGCCTCGGCCCCGACGACCTCGAGCGCGGTCTGGAGCACGTTCTCGATCAAATCCTCCAGACTGCGGTGCTGGAAGAAGGCCTGGGAGAGGCGCCGGGCCGCGTCCAACTCCCGCTCGTGCTGGATGAGTTGACGATCTTCCTTGCGCCGGCGCAGCTTACGACGATTCAGGGAAGCGGCGCGTCGCTCCGAGGGTTTCTGTTCGTCAGCCATAGGGCTTCCCATTCGAGCGCGGCCCATCATGACAGATTTCGAGAAGGGTGCCAAGTCTCCGCTTCAGGAGCAGCCGCCTGACGTCACCGGGGGCTGAGATCGAGGGGGGAGCCGGCTCGGGTGGGGTCAAGAGGGAGGCGGACGTGGAACGTCGTGCCCACGCCGACCTGACTTTCCACGGTGATGGTGCCCTTGTGAGCGTCCACCACATCCTTCACGATTTTTGTCCCCAGGCCGGTGCCCCCTTTCTTCGTACTCACGGCGCGCGCGGTGAACAGGTGATCGCGCACGTCCGGCGGCATGCCGCGCCCGGTGTCGGTTACCGACAGCAAGATGACCCCGTTTCCCGGTTCTGCGTGCCCGCGCACAGTGACGGAGCCCCCCTTGAGAACTTCTGGGATCGCATTATTCACCAGGTTGTAGAAGGCGTTGTACAAGCGGCGCTCATCCGCCATGATGCGCGGGAGACGGTCGAGCCCCTCCGTGCGAAGGGCCACCCCTTTCTCGGCCGCGAGCACGCGCAGGGTCTGCAGGACGCTGTCCACCACGTCAGCTACCGTGCAAGGGGCGAACCGCGGCGGGGCGCTCAGTCCCTTCACGCAGTCCGCGATCTCCTTGACCCGGTCGTGGATGCGCTCGGTCATCCTCTGGACCATCCCGATCGCGTCGTTGCAAGAATCGCGGGTGGCCTTTCCTTTCTCCGCATCGGCTGGCGGCAAGCTCCCGAAATGCTCGTCCAGCTCGGTTTGGAGCAACCACGTCCCGGACACCACCGGCTGAAGGAGATTCTTGAGGTCGTGGCCGATATCGCCCAGCAGGTCCACCACCTCGGCCTTCTTCGCCTCCTCGAACAGCCGCGCCTGCTGGATCGCCAGCGCGGCGAAGGCGGAGAGAATGGTCAGGAGGGACAGATCGTGCTCGTCGAGACGCCCCTGGCGCTTATTCAGGACGTTCAGCACCCCGATCGGCTCGCCTTTCCACCGTTTCAGCGGCAGCGTGATCATGTCCCGCGTCACAAAACCGGTGGCGCGATCGATGCCGGCAAAATGGTGGGCGCTCTGTTTCACATCGCTGGTGATGGCCGGCTCGCCCGACTGAAACACGGACCCCGCGATCCCTTTATCCCACGGGATGCCCGTCCCACGCGGGACGGGCTTCTCCCCGATCGAGTACTGGAAGATGAGTTGTTGACTCTCAGGATCCGCGAGGAGCACCGAGCCGGCTTGCGCGTCCACCTCGTCCAGGGCGGTGCGGAGCGCCGTTTCAACCAGCTCGTCAACCTCGGTGAGCTGGAAGAGCGCCTGACTGATGCGGCTGGCCGCCTCCAGCTCACGCTTCAGGCGGGCGACTTCCTGGTGGTCCGGTGCTGGGGCGGCCATGGGCGTGGTGTCCCTCGACGGATTAAAGATACAAGGCTACTTCTCGACTGCTTGCGAGGTCGTCCGCGCGGGCGCAGAGTCGATTCGAGCCCAGCCTGGGTGGCGACGGTCACTTGCCACTCGGTGGATCCGTAGGGGGCTTGGCGCGTGACAGTCGCCGCGAAGGTTAATGAAAGCTGCGGAACATTGCAATACCTCTTTCGTAGGGGGTCCCCCTGCCTCCCATAAAAATTTGGCAGGCTGAGCTTTCCCGGACTCTCGATCGATGAAATTCTCTAAGTTCTCAATTATTGGTGGAAATTCCCAGGAGGAGTGAAAAGTTCGGAGCCGTGGGCGCGTCGGAGAGCGTTCGTGGGAAGGTGTTGACTGGATGCTCGGGGGAGACTTGCTACCCGTCGAGCAGCCACGAAAGAGTGGAGAATCTGCTACTATCGCCGGCGATGGGTACGCCAATAGGTGACGGAAGCCCCGATGACTGCCACAAGGGCAAACACTAGCCACACTTGTTCCACGAAGGTCATGACGGATCTCCTTCCAGCCAAAAAGCCCAGAAGTATAAGCCAGCCACAAAGAGGGCGCCGACTGCAATCAACAACCACGACGGTTGTCCTGTGACCCACGGGCTCACCAACGTAATGAGCGCAACTCCTTTGGCTAGATCATAGAGGAATTTGGCGGCGCTTTCGCGTTGCCGGGCATTCATGTGCAGTGCGTCTACCATAGCATAGATCGTCAGGGAAAGCGACCAGCCTGAGCACGCGATGGCTTTCTCAGGAGAGTGGCGGAACTGGATGCGGAGCCATTATTCTTTGAGCCTTACCGAGGGAGGAGCATGAAGACGATTCTGCTTGCGGATGACGACGCGGACGTCAGAACCGTGTTCGGCATGAGCCTCGAGCGGTATTACCGTGTTCTCGAGGCGGCCACCGGCACCAGCGCTCTGGAGCTGACCAGACGGGAACGCCCTGACCTGGTGGTGCTTGACTGGACGATGCCCGGTTCCAGCGGGATCGAGACTCTGACGGCCCTCCGGCAGGATCCCCTCACGGCGAATGTTCCCGTGATCATGCTCACCGGCAAAGAGGAGGAAGCAGATCGAGCCCGTGCGGCCTCGCTCGGCGCGTACGCCTTCCTCGTGAAGCCTGTCAGCCCGCCGCAGTTATTGAATACGATCCGGGCGGCGCTGCCCCAAGAGGGAAATTATAGCAAGGGTAATTAGCCCGTTGACGCGCCTCCCCCTCACCTTCTCCTCTCCCCCACTGGGGGAGAGGGTTAGGATGAGAGGGCATGGGGGCACAGGGTAAGGGGATAAGGGGGTAGCAAGGGACAGGGGGGTAACGGGTTACGGGGTCAGACTGGACGAATGGGCTGGTCAGTTCTCATCCCAGTCGGGATGCAGCCTCCTGGCGCATTCAGTGCAAATTCCGTGGGTGAACGCGGCCTCAGACCGGGCGCTCACATACTCTTCCAGTTGATTCCAATAGCCCTTGTCATCGCGGATCTTTTTGCAGGAGGCGCAAATGGGGAGCAACCCGCGCAAGGTCTTGATACTGGCCAGGGCGTCTTGAAGCTCGCGAATCAGCCTTTCCCGCTCCTGCTCCCCTTGTTTGCGCGCGAGAAACTGGCCGATCTGGCTGCCCAGGGCGCCCATCATTTTGAGCAGGTCATCATCGGGTTCCCGAATCTCCCGGCTGAAGAATTCAATGACCCCGGTGACCTCGCCACCGAACAGGATCGGAAAGCCGAACGCGCCATGGAGGCCGGTGGAGGCCGCAATCGGCACCCTGGGGAAGTTGTCATCCTGAATCACGTCCGGAATCCACACGGGCTCCCGGCTGGCCCAGACACGCCCGGGCAGTCCGATGCCTGGAGGAAACGTCATCACTTTGCTCACCGCCTTGAACTCCGCCACGTCCACTGGGGGCTCGTGCCACATCTCGATGCAGCGCAACAGATTCGGCTGCCTGTCCACCTTCCAGATCAGGCCTAGTTCCCATTCCACGCTCTCACACACGGCCTGAAGGATGTTCGGGGTGGCTTCCTCCATCGTCGCGGCCTCTGCCAGGACACGGGTGACGGCGTACTGCGCGACGAGGCGCTTTTCCCTCCGCTTGCGCTCGGTAATATCGCGCGCCGTCGCATAGATGAGGTGTTGATCGCGCAGAGGAGTCGCGTTCCATGAGAGCCACTTATACGACCCGTTCTTGCAGAGGTAGCGATTCTGGAACGTAATCGTGACCATGCCGGTTGAAAGTTTGTGAGCCTCCGCGATGGTCGAGGCACGGTCCTCAGGGTGGACAAACGCCAGGTAGGGCTTGGAGAGGAGCTCTTCGTGACTGAACCCGAGGGTCTTCTGCCACGTCGGGTTCAGATGCTTGAAATAGCCGTCGAACCCCGCGATGCACAGCAGGTCGAGCGAGAGAGAAAAGAATTGGTCCGGAGCGTCTTGCTGGCCAGGCTGACGCATCGCCGACTTATTTTTCGAACAGCTCGCGCCCCTTCACCGCCTTCTGCACCGACGCGATGAGCTTGGCCGGCACGATCGGCTTGACCAGATAATCCACCACGCCTTTCTTGAACAAGTCGGCGGCCCCTTCGACGTTCGGGTGGCCCGTCAAGACGATGATGGGGACCCGGGGGAACTGCTGCCGAAAAAAGACGATCGCCTCCATGCCGTTCACCTTGGGCATCACGAGGTCGCAGATAATGGTGTCCAGCAGCAGGGGATTATCGCCCGACCGGATGGCCTGGATCGCTTTTTCGCCGTCCTCCGCCTCCACCACGTCGTAGCCAGCCTTGGTCAAGATCAAGCGCGCTGACTTCCTCAAGTCCGCTTCGTCATCAACCACCAACACCCTCCCCAATCCCATGGTACCCTCCTTACTGTGTTGTATATGTCGAGTGCTGCCGAATTGTGAGTCCAGTGAGGAATGAACACCCCTGCTCTAGGAGAACGGGAGACCCGACTGCCTCACGCGTGAAACGCCTATAAACTAGTTGAACTTTTTTGTCAACAGGCGTGGCGCGACGAACGGAGGCCGGCTGGCGCAATTGCCGACAAGCAAGATTATTTTCGGATTAGGGTGTAATATTGGAAGCGTGTAAAGAGGGGCTATGCCGGACAACCAGCCCAAGCCACCAATCCGCTACCTCTATAAGTTCCGATTCGCCAATGGGACTGAGAAAGATTTTGAGGTCCTCTTGGACGCGCAGACATTGGAGCTCGTGTCAGAGCACCGGACGCCGAACCCTGCCTGGACCAAGCTCGACTATTTTCAGTGCGCAAATTGCCCGCTTGGCCGTGAAGTCGAATATTGCCCCGTGGCGGTGAACCTTTCACGCCTCGTTGAGTCATTCAAGGACGCCGCCTCGACGGAAACCACGAATGTGACCGTGCAAACGGCGGAGCGAGTGTACTCAAAACAGACGACGCTCCATAAGGGGCTGAGCTCGATCATCGGGATTTATATGGTCACCAGCAACTGCCCGGTCATGGATAAGCTGCGCCCCAACGTGCGGTTTCACCTGCCTTTTGCCACCAGAGAGGAAACGATCTACCGGGCCATCGGGATGTATTTGATGGCGCAATACTTTCGGATGCGAAAAGGGGGAAAGCCGGATTGGGAATTGAAACACTTCGCGGAGGTCTATGAAGCGGTCTCTCAGGTCAACGAGGGATTCTCAAAGCGGGTGGCCCATGCTTCCATCGAGGACGCCAACGTCAATGCCGTGATCATCCTTTCATCCTTTGGCCAAGCGTTGGATTCCTTTCTGGAAGACAGCCTCGCCGAAATTTCATATTTGTTCGATCGAGGCCCAACAGCCAAGTAACCCCATCTCCCGGTGCCGCAGCGGTGAAGGCGAAGCCGCCGGCTCCTCGCACAGCCCCGGGGCTTCCTGCCCCGGCCCCCGGCCCAAACGTTGACCGCATCGCCCACCCTCCTGAGTACCCCGCATACGTGCGTATTCCGGCCCTAGCCTATCCCCCATTTGGAGAAGGCACCCCCCCCCTTTCGTAGGGGGTACCCCCTACTTTTGGGGAATTGCTTTGGTCGGCGGGAGGGAGTACAAGGGGGCACAGCCGGGGAGGTACATCATGACCGCCATGAATCACAACCTGTGGGCGGAGTGGAGCCAGATTACGGGGGCGCAGCAGCACATGGATCGTTTTCCGCTCATGCGCCCCGTGCACTACGAGCGCAGTGCGGCGTTCGAGGCCCCGGTCGTGGAGGCCCACGCCGGAGCCGGCATCACGGTCAACGTGAGCAACGACGGCCTCTGTCTTCTGCTGGACTGGGCCCCGCCGGTGCAAGAAGTGTTGCGGGTCCATGTGCCCATGCCCGGCACCCTGGCTCAGACCCCGACCCTCGCCGAAGTGCGCTGGGTGCGGCCCCTTCCCTTCACGGGCAACGGACTCCACGTCGTCGGACTGAAATTCGTGCTGTGAATGAACTGTGAGCGAACTGAACGAGGCCACAGGCATGAAGGAGTGGGCGGTATGAACCAACGCCAATGGAGAGGCCGGCTTGGCCGCGCCTTTCTCAGCAGCGCGGTCTTCCTGAGCGTCGTGGCGATCGGCTGCACGCTTCCCGAAGTCAGGAGGGCCGAGCAGTTGGCCAACGCGGGAAACTGGGACGGGGCCGTCGCGGCTTACCGTGAGGCGCAGAAGAAGGAGCCCTTCGATCCCGGGATTCAGACGGCCCTGGAGCAGGCCAAGGCGCGGGCGGCGGAGCAGCACTACGCCGAGGGGCGGCGGTTCCTCAAAGAGACTCGCCTGGCGGAGGCGCTCTACGAGTTCAAGCTGGCCCTGGGCCTGGACCCCTCCCGCAGCGAGCACCACGCGGCCCTGCACGATGCGCTGCGCCTGAAGGAGGCCCAGACGCAGTTACAGACTGCCGACAAGCTCAAGGGCCTGGGCCGGCTGGAGGACGCCCTGGACGCCTACGAGCGGGCGGTCGAGCTGGACCCCAGCCTGCTCCAAGCGCTCGAGGGCATCACCGCCTTGACCCAGCAGCAGCGCGCCGCCACCGCCCTGGGCGGCACGAGCGCCCCCCTCACCCTGCGTTTTCAGAACGCCAAGCTCAAAGAGGTCTTTGAGATCCTGGCCCGCGCCGGCGGGATCAACGTGCTGTTCGACAAAGAGGTGCGCGACGAGCCGCTCACCATCTTCATCAAGGACACCCCGTTTGAGCAGGCCTTGAACCTGATCCTCAGCCTCAACGCCCTGCTGGCCCGGCGCATCGGCCCCGACACCCTGTTGATCCTGCCCAACACCAAGCCCAAGCAGGACCAGTATCAGGACCTCATGATCCGCACCTTTTATCTCTCCACGGCCAAGGCCAAGGACCTGGTCAACCTGGTGCGCACCATGCTGGAGAGCAAGCGGGTCTATGTGAACGAGCCGATCAATGCGTTGGTGATCCGGGACACCCCGGTCAAACTGCAGTTGGCCGAGCGCATCATCCTGGCCAACGACCGCCGGGAGGCGGAAGTAGAGCTGGACCTGGAGGTGCTGGAGGTCAACCGGACGAAGAGTCAGAAGTTGGGGGTAAACTTCGCCAAGTCGGCCGGGTTCGGGGTGGTGCCGCCCAGCTTTACCGGCGGGGTGTCCACGAACACCACCAACTTCACGTATCAGCAGTTGACCGACCTGGGCCCGGAGAGCTTTATCTTCTCGCTGCCGGCCAGCGTGCTGCTGGATTTCTTCAAGCAGGACTCGGATGCCAAGACCCTGGCCAACCCCAAGCTGCGGGTGCTCAACGGCAAGTCGGCCTCCATCAACATCGGCGATAAGCAGCCCATCCTGCTCTCCACCACCAACGTGCTGCCGGGGCAGGCCGCCACCGGGGCCGTGCCCACCACCTCCACCGTGACCTCGATCGAGTTCAAGGACACCGGGATCAAGCTGACCGTGGAGCCCACGATCCATCTGCTGGACGAGCTCACGCTCAAGCTCAAGATCGAAGTGACGCGGCTGGGGGATCTCGTCACGTTACAGAGCAACCCGTTGATCCAGCAGTTCCGGTTCGGCACGCGCACGGCCGAGACGACCCTCACCATGAAGAATGACGAGAGCGTGATCCTGGCCGGCTTGATCCAGGACGAAGAGCGCAAGACGCGGCAGACGGTGCCGGGGCTGGGGGACATTCCGGTGCTGGGGGCGCTGTTCAGCACGACTACCACCGATGTCATCACGACCGAGGTGGTCTTGACGATCACGCCGCGGCTCGTCCGCACCGTGCCTGTGCCGGATCTCCCCGCCCAGGCCTTCTGGTCCGGGACCGAAACCGTCTATGCCACGAGCCCGCTGTTTGCGCCGCCGGGGCCGAGCGGCGTGCCCGCAGCCCTGCCCCCGCCCGTCTCCTCGCTGCCCTCCCCCGGGCCCAGCGCGGCCGGGCGCCGCACCCCGGAGGCCGCGGGCGCAGCGCCTCCTCCATC
>JAHFEU010000089.1 GCA_023248295.1 Nitrospirota bacterium
GACTTTCTTCCTTCGCCAGAAGATACCGACTCAGGTCGGCAGGGATGCGCATCGTCCCCTCGGGGATTTTCGTGTCTCGCAGAATGAATACCCCTTGCAAATCCCACCAAGGGCTCACTCCTCCGACCTGATCGATCACTGCCGACAATCGCTCCCCTTCTTTGACTTCAACCGCAAACGGAACCGAATTCTCCGTCAACGCTCCGGTGGGTAGGGTAGACACTTGGCTGACGTAGGCCACCACCCGCGATTCCCCTATCGGGGGCACCAAGATCACATCCCCGTCGCTGACGTACGGGTTGGCAGACTCATCCCCTTTCCGAAGAAAGGCGTAGAGGTCGGCGGTCGCGTGCACCCGCCCTTCTCTCCTCAGATCGATGTGACGAGTGCTCCCGCCCGGCAACACGCCACCCGCCTTCTCAACCAGCTCGGACACCCGTCGCACCGGCGTCGCGAGGTACGTGCCGGGGTTCTGGACTTCCCCTAACACCAGGACCTGAAACACGCGCAATGAGGCGAGGCTCACACTTGCAAAGATGGTGCGGAAGCGCCGTTTGGCCTCGGTCGCCACGAGGGCTCCGGCCTCGGCAAGCGTTAACCCAGTCACAGCGATATCTCCAATGGATGGAAGAACGATTTTCCCATCCGGCGTGACCTTGACGGTCTGGCTCTCCTCGAAATCTCCCAAGAAGGTGATTGAAAGACCATCACCCGGACCTAGAACGTATTTTTCCGGGAGAACCGCGCGGGAAAGAGCCTGGCCGCCAGGGATGGACTCCTCCTCCACGTCAGCCGATTTCACACCTGCTTTGCCGGCACCTTTTTGCCCCCCAGCAGCGGGGCCGGCCGCTTGGCCACGAGCAGCCCCAGCCCCTCCGCCGGCAGTCTGGGCAAAAGCGAGACCACAGGGTCCGAGGCTCAACTGGAAGACAAGCATCCCGATAATCAGCGCAGAGATCCGCTTTCCGAGCATGAACCAGTTCACAAATTCGGACATGACTAATACAAACGCAATAAGTCTTGTTACATCAGGTCTCAGCCCCCTCACCTACGCCTCTCCCCCGCTGCGGGGGAGAGGGAGGGGTGAGGGGGAAAAGTCGTCACAGGAATAAAGACGTTTCCTATTGCACCCGCTCACGTGAAAGTCAAAACCTTGCAAGATCCGAAACCCCGCGGCACACGGGCGATCATCCCCGGGACCAATGCGCGAGCCGGTCATTTGTTGGGACCACTTCGGTCGTTCTTTGCCCCGCCGACCAGTTCCCCGAGGCCGTTGAGAAAAGGCCTTCGAAGGTCTACGGGGAAGAAGAGCTGATCCCCGCTTTGCATGACGAGATCGTTGCCGCCATCTTGCTCCCTCACCAATTGCAAGAGGTTCACCGGGATCCGCCGAGCCTGGTCTTCCCCAGGGGTTTGCCTGATGATGTAGACATTGTCCAGGTCCCAGGCCGGGTTGACACCACCCAGGTCGTAGATCACGGTGGCAAAATGCTGGCCTTCCATCAATTCATACGTAATGGGGAGCACAAGAGTGCCTTCTTCACCGGGGCTGGAGGCGTCGTCGTAGATTGTGACAAAGGGGGTGCGCACCGGCGGCACATAGATGACGTCCCCATCCTGGAGATACGGGTTGTCATCCAGCTTTCCTCTCCGAAGGAACGCGCTGAGGTCGCTGGCTGCGCGAACCTTGCCGCCCTGTAACACCTGAATGTGGCGCCGGCTCCCGCCCGGCAGCACCCCTCCCGCCAGGTCAATCAGATCGGACGCTCTGTGGTCGAGTGTGGCTTTGTAATTGCCCGGCTGTTTCACTGCACCAAGCACCGAGACGACAAACGAGCGAAGGGAAATGAGCGAAATGCCGCTTCTCACGTTGCGGTAGTATTTTTCCACCTCGGTCCGCAAGAGGACTTCGGCTTCAGCCAACGTCAAGCCTTTGACTTTGAGGTCGCCGATGGTCGGGAGGCTGACCTTGCCCTCGGCCGAAATCTGGTATTCCGCGAAGGAATCGTATTCTCCCCAGAGATTGATCATCAGCCGGTCGCCCGGGCCGAGCACATATCGGTCCGGCAGCACCGGCCTCGACAGAGCCAGTTCACCTCCGGCTGACTCCTTGGCCCCTTTCCCGCCGGTTTGTCCCCCGTTGCCACCCTTACCACCCTTAATTATTCCCTGACCAGGCCCCTTCGACGCCGTCGAATTGCCACCCTGTTCTTTCCCGCCTTGTGATTCCCGTGCCCACGCGGCCGCGCCGAGACTCCAAACGAAGAACGCGACCAGAATGGAGACCGCTATGCCCCTGACTCGGTGGATCAAGATAACCCTCTGAGCATCCATAGCAACAAACCTCCTGCGCGTAAGCCTGATAACGGTTCAGTGACGGGATAGGGGCCAGCCCGGGAGGTGTCGTCCTCTCGGCGCACCGGGTCAGGTCATTCCTGCTCGGCCCCGTCGCTTCTTCCGCACCGTGAGGCCGCCGCCCTACAGAACCGCCCGCTCCATCGCCCGTGGGGCGACCGGCGCGACCAGTCCCTTGCGGGCGAGCAGTTTCACATAGACCTCGTTGATGTGCTCTGCCATGACGTCGACCGGGAACTTCTGCAAGACAATGTCGCGACCTCGTTGAGCCATTTCGTGTCGCAATTGGCTCGACCGCAGCAGGGTACCGACCGCCTCAGCGACGGACGTGTCGGATCCCGGCTCGATCAGGAAGCCGGTTCGCCCGTGCTCGATCACCTCAGGTGCCCCGTCCAAGTCGAGCGCCACCACAGGCACTCCCACCGCGTAGGCCTGCGGAATGACGCGCGCGACCCCCTCTCGGATGGAGGTATGGACCACCACATCCATCGCCCGCATGTAGGCCGGGACCTCTGAGGGATCCACGCGACCGGCGAAGACCACGCGGTCATGGATGCCCAGATCCCGCGCCAGTTGATCGAGCGCCTGCCGGAGGATTCCGTCCCCGACAAGCAGGAAGACTGCCTCGGGATGCTCTGCCGCGATGCGGGCGGCGGCCCGCAAGAAGAGGTCATGCCCCTTCTGGTGATACAGTCGAGCGACTTTCCCTATGACAGGGCGAGCCGGATCGAGGCCGAGCCGTTTCTTCGCCAGCTCGGGAGTGAATTGCTCGCTGATTGTCAGGAAGGGGTCGAGGTGAATCCCGCTATAGACGGTCACGTACCGGTCCGGGGAGGCGATCCTTTGTTGGAGCGCCCCCTGGGTGACCGCATCGCACACACTGATATAACAGTCCGTCAGTGGGGCGCAGAGTCGCTTGAGAGCAATGTACAGACGATTTTTGAACCGGCTCTGGTATTCGTGAAAGACGAGGCTGTGCAGCGTATGAACCACCACCGGCACGCCGGCCATACGCGCCGCAACCCGCCCGAGAATCCCGGCCTTGGATGAATGCGTATGGACGATGTGAAACCTCCCCTTCTTGATGAACCGATAGAGGAGCAGAAGAGCCGGAACATCCATCAGCGGATTGATCGGCCGGACCAGCCATGGCACCAGGACAAGGTTCACGCCTGCGGCTCGAGCTTGATCATGCAGCGTCCCTTCGGGGCCCTCGTCGATCCCGGAGAGCAGCACCACATCGTAGCGACCCGAGCGCTGCTGCCCCACCACCGTGAGCAGCGTGTTCTCCTGGGCCCCACCCAAGATCAGCCGGGTGATGATATGGAGGACCTTGATCTTTGGTTGTTGCATCAGGCGAAGGACACCTTGACGATAAAGTCCCGATTGACCGCCGTCACACGGACCGAGATGGGGTCCCGCGCCATCGCCCGCAGGAGCCGATCGATCTCAGCCCGCGTGTAGAAGCGGACGTAGCACCCGTTCCATGCCAGCCTTAGCTTTCGGAGGGCCGTCCGCGCGGTCCACCGCTTCGGGAAACTGAGGTAGAGGGTGTTGGTCGTCAGCCGTGCCATGCGCTCCAGGATCGGTTGGGGGTCTCGGATGTAATCGAAGAAGCCGATCGCGAAGCTGATGTCGAAACGGTCCCCTACATTGTTCAACTGCAAGAAGTCTCCTTGAAGCCACCGGCACAGGTGCGTGACCCCCCGCTGTCGTGCGGCCTCGCGGGCCAGTGCGAGCATCTCGGATGAAAAATCAACCCCGGTGACGGAGGCCCCGCGGGCGGCCAGCTCGACCGCGTACCGGCCGGACCCGGTTCCCACATCCAGGATCGTCTTCCCCGCCACCTCGCGCAGCTCTGCCATGATCAGCTCGTAGCGCCGGTTGACGGTTTTCCGGAAGACCGCATCAATGGCCTTCTGGCGCCAAGGCTTCTCGGTGGAATAAATGCCGTCAAACCTGGCGGCGGTCTCGTCAAAGTACTGCTTGATGCCGGAGACGTGGTCTTTCATGTTCGATGACTTCCTTCAGTGTGCCAAACCTGAAGTCCCCGAGAAGCCGGTTCAGCCTCGGCACCGTGCTTCCGAGGCCATAATAGTGGGTCAGGCTGATGCGGCGGGGCAACGGAATGCGCGGATGCTCGGGGTCGAGTTCCCAGGGATGGATGTAGAAGTTGACGGGAATCCCGGCCCGGTTCAAGGCCTCAATGTTCCGCTTCGTGAACGAGTAGGGATAGATGCGGAAGTAGGCTCCGCCTGAGCACGGCCACACACGGCCGAATGCCTTCACCGTGGACACCGGGAACTCGCAGAGGCTCACCTGGCCGGGGAGGTCGATCAAGTACAGGTCCCGCGGAGACTCCGGGATGCCATACCGGTAATTCTGGACCGGGAAGATGCTGGAGTCATAGCGGATCCCCAACTCGACCAGAATCTCCAGCGCCCAGATCGACTCACGGGTGATCGAAAAATAGGGAGCCCGGTGCGACACCACCGGCCGCTGCACGACATCCTCGGTCTCACCCTTGGCGCGCAGCAACTCTTCCCGGAAGGTAGCCCGATCCTGCCGGTAGATGAAGGTATGACACAGACCATGCGTGCCGACTTCGTGCCCGGCAGCGGCAATGGCCCTTAGCAAGGACTTGATTCGAGGGACGTTGTGGCCCAGGACGAAAAACGTCGCCCGCACACTATACTCTGCCAGCAGGTCGAGCAATTCTTCAGTACTGGCATGAATCCGACTTTCAAATCGAGCCCATTCGCCTACCGGAATCTCGATCCCTTGATACCATTCTTCAAGGTCAACCGTGAAGGCGTTCAATTTCTTTTGGAGAGCCAGGACGGACCTCCGCCTTGTCGCCATTGCCGTCAGAATCAACCTCAGCCAACTCGCCGGCCCTATCCGCGCGACGCACTGCGGCCTCCTCCTGAGCTCTCAGTTGCTCGAGGTAGTTGAGGAAAAACGCCAGCAGGATCCCGAGGATAAAGGCTATAACGCCGGCCGTTTGCATGTTGTGGAGGGTCTTCGGCCTGCTTCTGACCTCGGCCGGGATGGCCGGGTCGAGGACCTGCACCGTCGGCGTGTCTCGAACCTCGGCGATCCGGGCCTGTTCGTACTGGCCCGTTAGCATGCTCACAATAGCCTCGTGAATCTTGACCTCTCGCGTCAACCGGATATATTCGAGCGCGAGGACCGGCATATCCGGCATGGGAGGATAGAACGCTTTGGCTTGAGATCCCTTCGGGGATTCCCCTAGACCAGAAACCCCCATCTGAGCCTTTTGTTTGTGCTGAAGCCTCTCAAGCTGCTTACGCAGGGCCTGTATCTGAGCGTCCATTTGGTTCATCAGGGGATGAGCCGGCGTAGCATATTCCTGCAATCCAGCCAGTTCGACCTCTAGCTCTAAAATGTTCTCCTCAATCGCGCCGGCCGCCCTCAGCGCCGCCTGGGCCTTATCGGTGATCAGCAGGGTTCTGTTCTTGATTTGAAACAGCTTGCGCTCCTCCTCCGCCTTGGCAAGCTGTTGTTTTTTCTCCTCTAGCCTCCGCTCGATGAACAGACGATTTCTAGTCACCGACGTGACACTGAGCATGCGGTTGAGGCGATCGAGGTTGGACACGTAGGCATTCGCAATATCGGCGGCCACTTGTGGATCCCTGGACTCAACCGTAATAAAAAACGCCTTTTCCCTGTTGACGGAAATGGCGGTTTCGCTCTTGAGCGCACTCCGGGCAGCAACCATGGAGTCCGTCCCATAATAAGCCTTCAGGTTGAGCTGCTCAATGAGCGAATCGGCCATGGTCCGTGAGTGCAGTATGGATTTCAAGACATCGGCCGTGGTCGCACCCTGCCCCAAAAGTCCCGCGAGATTGGCACTCACTCCCCCTTCCCCATTGTCCTTGCCCTTTCCTCCATCGTCGCCGCCCAGTGAGAACCCCACCCCCCCCTTGATGTCGGGCATGGACGGGAGGATTACGGCGGTGGATTCATAATACTTAGGGCTGACACGACTGAGCGCGAAGGCCGCCAGGACCGCGGCGAAGGTCAAACCAATGATCCAGAGCCAGCGCCTGCGGAGGACACGCCAGTAGTGCAGAAGATTGGGCTCGACGCCTGAACTGAGGTAATCCATCCCGCTTAACGTTGGAGATTGAACACGGCCACCATTCCGACGGCGCTGAGGATCACGCCCGCGACGGCGCCGATGAGCGTAAAGTAGTCCTGGTACGTCTTGAACACCTTCTCGATCACGACGACGGTATCGCCATGATTCAACTCAGACGTACCGACATAGGGTTCCACGGTCCCGTCCGCACGCTTGATTGACCTGCCCCCAAGCCAAGCTACCGGACCCCAGGGCCAGCTGGAACACCAGACTTCCTATGACAAGTCGCTTGAAGCAATCCATCTGCTTGAGAACTCTTAAGAATATGGTCAGACCGAGTTGTTACCTATAGCACTACAGCCCTCGCAATGTCAAAGAGATCGGAGGCTCAATGATGGCCTTGAGGTCCTAAATTAACCAAGGAGGTGCCGGATGGGCAAGCGATCAGGGAAGGTCGGAGCAAGCCTAGGAACTCACTGCTGTGCAGTGATCGATATATACGAGCAAAAACGAGAGCATTGTCCCGAACAGAAAGGCGAGGGAGCCCGCGACCAGGGTTGTTGGCCACACCTTTTTTTGACGTTCGGCGGGGATCGCCCCATCCAGCACCCAGAGTCGAGGCAGGGTCAATGACTCTTGGGTCACGACATCCTCAAGGATGCTGCGTAAGCCTAAATACAGTCTAGTTTGTGCCTTGACCTCCCTGCCTAAGCGAATACCGTCGAGACTTATCTGAGGGAGACGGTCCAACGATGAATAGATGGACGGCTGACCTCGCGCGTCGCTTTCCATTCCCGCCGCACCTTCAAGGCTCTGAACCGCCCGACGTAGCACGCGGAGCCGGGCCTCGATCTGCGTCACTTGCGGATGAGCGGGCGTCGTGAAACGACGCAGGCGGGCGAGTTCAACCTCAAATTCCATGATCTCCAGCTTGAGTGCGGCGCTGCGCATTAACGGGGACAGCGCCTCATCGGCCTTTTCTTCTTTTGTCTGCTTTTCGTTTATTCCAGCTCCACCCTGACTTTTCGATTCGCCTGCCCACTGATTCCCTAGGCCGATGACAAAGCGAGTCGGGTACCACTCCTCCTCGGCTTCTGTGAGTTTTGCGAGGACCTCATCCGTTCTTTTTTGATAGAACTGCTTCCGGGCCGACGCCAACTCCGCACCCAATTTTTGGTCCAACCGATCAAGCTGGCGGGCATGGGCATTGGCAATGGCCGCGGCCATGGCAGGATCCCGATCAACCACCAAGACCTGGAGTATGCCCCCGTTTGTCATCTGAATATGCCGACTGACTTCCAAAGCCATGCGGGTCTCAGCCATCGTCTTGCGACCATAATGCTTCTGCAGGTCCAGTTCTTCAATGATCAACTCAACGAGCGCCCTGGAGTAGAGTTCCCAGTAGATCGACTCGACGAGGACCGGTTTGAGCACCCTCGCTGGTTTCCCCAGATTGGCAATAATAGACTGGACTGCCACCGCCCGATTATTTTCCCACGCCTGCGCGATCGGCATGATCTCCACCTGCGCCTCGTAGAGGCGCGGTCGGCTCATTACCTCCGACGCGGTGGCAGCCGACGCCACCAAGACGAGGGTCAGAATCATCCCCTTGTAGGCAACAAGGACTTCCCAGTAATCAGCCAGGCGGGCCATCTGAAGGGGGGCAGCGTGTCTCATGAGTCGCGACGTTGGGCAGCCTGTACCGGACCAGGCGACGGCAGGGGTGGACCCAACCACGCCGTTACCTGGCGGAACAATAGTCCGCCCTGAACCAGGCGTTTAACCGGAACTCCAGAATCATCCACATCATCCGCAGTCCCAGCTTGATGGCTTTCATTCGGTCACCCGTCACTGAACTGATCCCCACCCTCGGGCGGTAATTCACCGGGACTTGGACCATGGAGATCCCCTTGACGGCAGCCAGCAGCATCATTTCAGGGCCGAAGAAATTGCCCTTGACCCGGAACAAGGGCTGCATGACAGCCAAGGCTTTGCGCTTGATAAGTCGGTAGGTACATCCGACATCGGACAAGGTTGTGGTGTTGAACAGGAATTCCAGCATCTTCGCCACCGCATAATTTCCCCACCGGAGGGAAAAATCCATGTTAGCCCCGCTCCAGATGAACTCCTTTGCTGTCCGCGTGCCGAGCACGAAATCAAAATCGATCGAGTAGCTGAGTAATTTCAAGATGTCGTGGGGCAGAAACGTCGAATCGGGCTCGCATACGATGATTAAATCGCCTTTCGATTCGAGAAACCCTCGTTGAATCGCGGCACCGTATCCTTGCACCGGTTCGTAAACCTCCCGGGCCGACGTTCCACGAACTTCCTCGCTGGTGCCTGCGACAGCATTGTTGTTGACCACGATGATCTCATCCACCAACCCGGTCTGCTGAAACCCCTCAATACATGAACGGATTGAGTCTTTTTCATTATAGGTGGGAAGAATGACTGATACAGTCTGGTTATTCCACATGGCAGGTCATTCGTCCTTCCCGCACTTTTCTGCAACAATCAACATCTGGCCCGCAAGCGGCCTGATGGGAGACCGAAGGTACACTCTGACGAGCCAGCGCCACTTGGGCAGCCGACTCTTCATCGTAAGCGGGAGAAATTTCGATTCGACATGCACGACACGGAATCCCTTCGACCGCAAAAATGCCTGGAATGAGACGGAGGAAAAGACGGAGCGATGCGTATAATCGTCAAAATAATGGCGGTAGGCATGGGTGAAGTTCGGCTGAATGGCGATCAAGAGGCCGCCATCGCGCAGCCGCTCCTTCACATCCTCCATCAGCCCTTCTAGATCGACGTGGGTAAAGTGTTCGAAGAAATTCGATGCCAACACGACATCGAATCGCTTCGGGCTCAGTGAACGGAGTGAAGCATAAACGTCTCCGACCACGCACTCCACTCCCTGCGCTGCATGCCGCCTGATCCCCTCCCAATGATCTGTCGCAACCCGTTCCCGAGCGTGAACGTGATTGATCCAATCACAGTAGCCGGCCCCCATCTCCAGCACAGCGGCCGATTCCGGAATGAAGCCGGACAAGTAGTTGGCGATTTCGAGCCAGACGGTACCCCGGTGCGGATCCTCCGACAGGTGAATCTCATGGTACGACCTCCCCATTATATCGCTCTCTGATCGACCCGCGCCCGTCACTCGAGGCGGGGAAACAGGCTGCTCCCGGAGCGAGGGACAAGCCCGACCAGCTCGCCATCTTCAAACGCGACGTCGTACGACGATACCAGAAACTCCCGCAACGGCTCGCGCAAGGTCTCGTTAGCAGCGACCACTTCTGCAAAGCAACGAGACCCCTGAAGTGGCGAGGCCGTCAGTTGATAGAGCACGCCTTCCCAGCCTCCATAGGTCGGCTGAGTTGAGCGCAGGAGGTCAGCCCGGCGGCTGATCACGATTGCCCGACTGTCACGCAGTTCGCGTATGACCTGTGCTATCTCTTCAAATGTAAACGCTTCCTCCAGTGTGGCGACATACGGCACCTGCTTCAGCCGAAACTCCAGGATCACGGGAAGGCTGTAATAGGCCAGTACATGGAGATAGTAAGGATGCCTGTCGCCGAAATGTGCGATGACACGACGCAGACTGTTTTGAATCGAGGCCTTAGACCCCTGCTCCACCGAGGCCATCACCTCGGGCGTCCCCCAAGCAGCCAGCTTCCGTTCGAAGAACGGTTTCATCATGAAGAGATTGAACACCTGCAGTGGGACCATGACGCCGAGCAAGAGCACGCCGAAAATCCAAGTCCGTAGCTTTATCCAGCCCACCCGAGCCGGAACGACGAGCATTGCCATTAGGAAGAGTGGGAGGCCGCTGTAGGCAATGTGCGGCACGTCGGGCTTGCCGAAGACCGGACGCTGCATGACCAGTGACAAGACCAGGAGCGCGAGGACCAGTTCCGCCCCCAACCACCAGCCTTTCGACAGCAGCGCTCGCGCTAGTAAGGCTATCACTGCAACGCTGATTCCCAATAGGCTCAGCATAGGTAGGCTTAAATAGATGGGAGTGTTTCCGCCCCCGGCCGAATAACTAAGCATTGGCCTGATGCTATTGAAGAGGGCCTGGAAGCTCGGATCAATCGCATAAAATACCACGC
>JAHFEU010000090.1 GCA_023248295.1 Nitrospirota bacterium
CAACGCGCTCTCGGCCGTGCTGGTCCTGATATCCATGTCCCTGATCGGCCTGTCGCTGCTCTTGCAGCGAAGGGGCCCAATGAAAAATTAAAAATGCAAAATTCACGATCTCTCATGTCCGCCCGTGCACTGACGGTCTCTTACTCCTTAATTTTGCATTTGACACTTTGCATTCTCTGCGCCTGCCAACCGACGCCCGAGGATGGGCCCAAGAACACCCCGAAGACGGCCCCCGATGCGACCAGCCAGGCCGCCACGACCCTCCACTACTTCACCTGGACGGATTACGTCAGTGAGGACCTGCTCAACGCGTTCGAGAAGGCGAACGGCGTCAAGGTCGTCGTGGATACCTTCAGCAGCAACGAGGAGCTTCTGGCCAAGTTGCAGAGTGGCGCGAGCGGCTATGATGTGGCGGTCCCGTCGGATTTCATGGTGTCGATCATGATCAAGCAGGACTTGCTGGCCGAGTTGGACTTGGCGAAGATCCCGAACGTCGGGCTGGTGGATGAACGGCTGCAGCACCTCCCGTTTGACCCGGAGAATCGCTACTCGATCCCGTACCTGTGGGGCACCGTGGGCATCGGGTACGATTCCAAGGTGATTCCCACTGCGCCGGAGAGCTGGGGCGTGCTCTGGGACCCTCAGTACAAGGGACGGATCAGCATGCTGAATGACCAGCGGGAGCTGTTCGGGGCGGCCCTGCGCGCGATGGGGCAGTCGGCGAACGCCAAGGATCCGAAGATCATCGAGCAAGCCAAAGCAAAACTGGTGAGTCAGAAGCCCCTCGTCAAAACCTATTCCAGCGATAACTACGACCAACTACTGGTGTCGGGTGAAGTGGCCCTGGCGCATGGCTGGGGAGGCGCGGTGGCCCGCGCGATGGCCGAACGTCCCTCCATCAAGTATGTCGTCCCTAAGGAGGGGGCAACCATCTGGTCCGACTGTCTGGTCGTCCTGAAGACCTCCCGGAATAGGGAGTTGGCTATGCGTTTTATCAATTTCTTATTGGATCGTGACGTAGCCGCCCGCACCACCAATCGTCTGCTCTTCGCCTCTTCAAACCGGGAGGCCAAAGCGCTTGTGCTCGCGCCGCTTCGCCAGAACCCGGCCGTCTATCCCCCGGACTCGACCTTTGACCGGCTGGAATGGATCACCGATGTAGGCGAGGCGATCAAATTGTATGACCGGGCGTGGACCGAACTGAAGCTCCGGTAGCCCAGGCGGTTGAAAAGGGTGTATTTCCATGTCTGTTGAAAAAGCAGTATAATGACCCGAAGTGACAAAGAGCTTTGGAGGCCGCCGGCGTAGCGGAGGAGGGGGTCTGAGGCCATGAGCGCACAGATGATCCCGACTGGAGCAAGTCAACAGGCTCACGCGGGTGCTGCTCGTCGTACGCTGAGGATCCTGGCAGCGTTGGCTTGTCTCATGGGTTTCGGCTTCATGGGTCCTGGATTAGCCTTCGCTCAAGAGCGCGAGATGAAAGCCCAGACCATCGCGCCGCCGCTCCAGCGTCTCAGCTTGGATGAAGCCTTGGCCCTGTTTCTCCGCCAAAACCTGGACTTGCTGATCGCACGATACGGCATCAATTATGCCCAAGGCCAGCAAATCACTTCCAGGCTGTTTCCCAATCCTGTGCTTTTGGTTGGGACGCTGAGCGCAATGACTCAGGGGAACACGGTGGGGAGAAGCAGTGAACTTGCCTCCCAGGTGCAACAGCTCTTTGAGATGGCCGGGAAACGAGGCTACCGGATCGAGAGCGCCGGCTTCGGGGCACAATCGGCAGAGGCCAATTTTGAGGACGCGATCCGGCAACTGAGTTTCACGGTGAAGGATGCCTACTTTCGGGTCCAGTTAGCTCAGCGACGGCTGGCGCTGGCGGAGGAGAACCGCGACCGGTTCACCCGGATTTTAGACGTGAATACCATCCGGTTCAAGAAGGGGTATATCGCGGAAGTTGACCTGATTCGGATCCGACTGCAGGTGGTGGACTTTCAGTCCCAGGTCATCCAAGCGGTTCAGGAAGGCAACGCGGCCCGAGCCGATCTTCGGGTCTTGTTGGGCATCTCGCCCACCACGGACCTTCTCCTGACCACAGAGCTCGACTATCACCGCGTCGAACCCGATATCGCGGTTCTGAAAGTGCTTGCGATCGAGACAAGGCCGGACGTCCGGGTGAAGCGGCTCACAGAATCTCAGCGGATGGCCGATCTCAGGCTGGCGAAGGCCTATCGGTACCCGGACCTCACGGTTGCTGGTGGCTACTCGGTCCAGGGACCTCGAGGGCCGGATAACCAGCAAATGACGATCCTCAACTTCGGGGTCCCTCTGCCGCTGTTCAACCGGAACCAAGGGGGCATCGTCCAGGCTGAGGTTTCCGTGCAGGTCGCTGAGGCAGACCTCAGGAAGACCTTGATCCAGGTAGAGAACCAGGTGGACATCTCATACCGCAACCTGTTGGAAAGCCGTCGTTTGGTGGAGGCCTATCGAGCCGGTGTCCTGGAAGATGCTCGCTTGACCTTCACCATTGTCGAGCGGGCGTATGAGAAAGGAGGGGCCACGATTCTTGATCTGCTGGATGCGGCTCGAACCTCGCGTACGATCCAGCAAAACTACATTGAAGCGCTCTTTAATTACCAGCGCAATATCTTCCTGCTCGAAAGTGCCGTGGGACGGGAGATCACCTCATGAATGTCGAGGCTCAGGTTCAGGCTGAGGCTCAGACGGAGGCGACGATCAGGGAGGCGCTTGGCGTGACCTTAACCTTAGCCTTAGCCTGCTTCTTACTGTCGGCGTGCGGTCGGAGCGAGGCGCCCAAGGCCTCCAATGCTGCGACGCCGACAGTTCAGAAAGCCCCGAGTCCCCCCGCTGATATTCAGAATCGAATTGAGATCGCCGTGGTGGATTATAGCTCGATGAAGCCCGCGCTGACGCTGGCGGGGAAGGTCGCCTATGGCGAAGATCGCTATTCGAAGATCTCCTCCCCGCTGCAGGGTCGGGTGGTCGAGGTGCGCGCAAAGCTGGGAGATCATGTCAAGAGCGGCGATGTCTTGCTCGTGATTGACAGCCCAGACATTACCGCGGCCTATTCCGAATTCGTGAAAGAAGCCTCTGACCTCCAGTTTGCGACGCGCGCCTATGAACTGGCCAAGGACCTGTACGAAAACAAGGCCCTGCCGCTGAAGGATTTCAAGCAGGCCGAGAATGATCTCATTAAGGCGCGCGCGGGGTTCCGCCGGGCCAAGGAGCGCCTGCTCTCACTCAAAGTGCCGGCGGCTGAGCTGGAAAAGCCGTTGGCGGAACAAACGATCTCCTCGCGGTTTGAATTAAGAAGCCCGCTCGCGGGCACGGTGGTGGAGCGGACCGTCACACCAGGACAGTCGGTGGGTGGCGATCCGTCCCAGGTGCTCTTCACCGTCGCCGACTTGGATACGTTACAGGTCGTGGCGGATGTCTATGAGCGGGATCTTGACCTCGTCGAAGCCGGGCAGGTGGCGACGGTGACCGTCGAGGCCTATCCGGGGATCGGATTCCCGGCCGCCATCACGGCCATCGGAGACGTGGTGGATCCCAACACGCGGACGATCAAGGTCAGGGCATGGGCGAGCAATGAGCAGCATAAGCTCAAGCCGGAGATGTTCGCACGGCTCAATATTCAGGTCGGCGATACGAAGCCCATCCTGGCAATTCCGAAGGAAGCTGTGCTGGAAGTTGATGGGAAGCAATTCGTCTATGTGGTCGAGGGGGAGAGCCGTTACGTGAAACGCGAGGTCAAGGTGGCCACGGCCTCGGGGGATCAGGTGCGCGTGGTGGAAGGGCTACGGTCCGGAGAACGGATCGTCACGAAGGGTGCGGTCTTGATCAAAGGACAGGAAGCCAAGGGATGACGCCCGTCCGCCGCCCGCCCCTGACCGACGGCTCCGCTCCCTGCTCGATTCGATGATCGCCTGGCTGGTCGAGTTCGCGCTGGTTAAGCGGGTCTTCGTCTGCATCCTTGGGCTGGCCCTCTTCTTCGGCGGCCTCTACGCCTTTCACATCCTCGACGTCGTCGCCTACCCGGATCCGTCCCCTCCCATGGTCGAGGTCATCACCCAGTACCCGGGGTGGTCGGCCGAAGAAATCGAGCGACAGATCACGATCCCCATCGAGACAGCCCTCCTCGGAATGCCCGGCCTCCAGGACATCCGCTCACTGTCTATCTTCGGGCTGAGCGACATCAAGTTCTACTTCGACTTCGGGACGGAATACTTCCGGGATCGACAGGAGGTGCTCAACCGGCTGGCGATGCTGAGTTTCCCGACCGATGTGCAACCGGCCTTGTCGCCCTGGTGGGCGATCGCGGAGATCTACCGGTATGAGTTGGTTGGAGACGACGGCTACACGCTTACCGACCTGAAGACTCTCCAGGACTGGAGACTGCAACGCGAGTTCAAGCGGGTCCCGGGTGTCATCGACGTGACGGCCTTCGGGGGCACGACCAAGCAGTACCATGTGGACATCAACCCGGGGGCCCTGATCAGCTACGGCGTGAGCCTCTCGCAGGTGATGACCGCGCTGGGCAACAGCAACGCCAACGTGGGGGGCAACTACCTCACGGTCGGAGCCCAGAACTTCAACGTCCGGGGGCTCGGCCTGATCGACAGCCTGGACGACATCGAGAACGTGATGGTGGCCGAGAAGAACGGGACGCCCGTGTTCGTCAGAAACCTGGGTAAGGTGAGCGTGGGTCATCGCGTCCGGCTGGGCAAGGTGGGGATCAATGACCAGGACGACATGGTGGAAGGGGTGGTGCTGCTGCAGCGGGGTTACAAGGCGCTGTCGGTGCTGGAGCGGGTGCAACAGAAGGTTCAGGACCTGAACACCTGGAAGCTGCCGAAGGGGGTGCAGGTCAAGACCTTCTACGATCGGACGGTGCTGATCCACACCACGATCGAGACCGTCACGGACATCGTGATCAGCGGCATCGCGCTCGTGTTCGTGGTCCTGTTCGTCTTTCTCGGCCACCTCAGGACGGCGGTCATCGTGGCCCTGACCGTCCCGATGGCGCTCCTGTTCACGTTCAGCATGATGGCCCTGGTAGGGGAGTCGGCCAACCTGATCTCGCTCGGGGCGATCGATTTCGGGATCATCGTGGACTCCACGCTGATCATGGTGGAGAGCATCTTCTCCCACATCACGCGTAAGCCGTGGCCCGGACTGACAGTCCCAATGCATATCCTAAGGGCCGCGCGGGAGGTCGGGCGGCCGATCTTCTTCGCGACCACGATCATCGTGGTGGCCTTTATTCCGTTGTTCACCATGACCGGCGTGCCCGGGAAGATTTTTGCTCCCATGTCAGTGACGTACGGCTTCGCGCTTACCGGTGCATTGCTCATGGCCTTCACGCTGGCGCCGGCTCTGTGCACCCTGCTGCTCAGTGATCCGCTGCGGGAAGAGGACACGCGTCTGGTTCGCACCGTCCGGCGCCTGTACCTCCGGGCGCTCGCGTGGGCCCTGGAACACAAGGTCCTCGTGATCGGCTTGGCCCTGGGCCTCTTCGTGCTGGCGACGGCGGCGGTGCCGTTGCTCGGAGGGGAGTTCATGCCGGCCCTGGAGGAGGGCAACCTCTGGGTCCGGGCCACGATGCCGGTGGACATCTCGTTCGAGCAGGCCAGCCGGTTGGCGACTGAGATCCGGAATATCTTCAGAGCCGTTCCCGAAGTCAGCGGCGTCGTGTCCCAATTGGGGCGCCCGGACGACGGCACCGATCCGACCAGCTTTTTCAATGCCGAGTTCCTCGTGAACCTGAAGCCCCGCAGGGAGTGGCGGCCGGAGATCACGGCGAAGGAGAAGCTGATCGAGACAATCGAAGTCGTGCTGACGAGCATTCCCGGCGTGACCTTCAATTTTTCGCAGGTGATCCAGGACAACGTGCAGGAAGCCATGTCGGGGGTCAAGGCTGAGAATTCCATCAAGCTGTTCGGCACGGACCTGAAACTCATGGAGAAGAAGGCGATCGAGATTGAGGAGGTCATGAAAGGGGTGCGGGGCGTCAAAGACCTGGGGATCTTCCGCCTCCTCGGCCAGCCCAACCTCGTGATCCAGGTGGACCGGCAGGCCTGCGCCCGGTACGGGCTGCTCGTGTCCGACGTGAACGCCATGATCCAGGCCGCCGTCGGTGGGCAGGCGGTGACCAGGGTCTTCGAGAGGGAGCGCTGGTTCGATCTGGTGGTGCGCTTTCTGCCGGAGTTCCGCCAGGACGTGGAGGCAATCGGGAACATCCTGGTCAGCACTCCGGAGGGAGCCCGGATCCCGCTCAAGCAAATCACCAATATCTCGATGCAGACCGGGGCGTTTATCATCTACCGGGAAAACAACGAACGGTATATTCCGATCAAGTTCAGCGTGCGCGGCCGCGATCTGGAGGGTACGGTGAGGGAGGCGGCCTCCCGCATCCGCGAGCGAGTCTCGATCCCGGAGCGCTACCGCATCGAATGGCACGGTGAATACGACCAGCTTCAGGATGAGAAGCAGCGGCTCGCCAAGATTATCCCGCTGAGCCTGGTTATCATTCTGTTCCTGGTCTACCTGACCGTCAATTCCTTTCTCGATGCAGTGCTGGTCCTGTTCGCGGTGCCGTTTGCGCTGATCGGCGGGGTCTTCTCGCTGCTGCTCACTGGGACGGACTTCAGCATTTCGGCCGCGGTCGGATTCATCTCGCTGTTCGGCGTCGCGATCCAGGGCGGTCTCATTCTGATCGTGAGGATCCGTGACCTGGTGGATGAGGGGCACGATCCGCGGGAGGCGATCATGAAAGGCGCCGAGGCCCGCATGCGGCCGGTGTTGATGACCACCTTGTGCGCCGCCATCGGCTTGCTGCCGGCCGCGGTCGCCACCGGGATCGGCGCCCAGTCGCAGCAGCCGCTCGCGCGGGTTGTCGTCGGAGGCATGCTCACCTCGGCAGTCCTCATCCTGCTCGTGCTGCCGGTGCTCTACCACCTGCTTCACAAAGAGCGGCCTGGTGAGTGAGCGGGGGGCCGGCGCGGCCCCGGGCGTGGACGTGCTCGTGAAGGTGCGCCTCGGCTCCGAGAATGGCCCGGGCGGGATCGGAAGGCCATGATTGTCCGGCTGGTCGAATTTGCTCTGGCTCAGCGGGTGCTCGTCTGCACGCTCGGGGTGGTGCTCCTCTTCGGCGGCCTGTATGCCTTTCACATCCTCGACGTCGTCGCCTACCCGGATCCGTCCCCTCCCATGGTCGAGGTCATCACCCAGTACCCGGGGTGGTCGGCCGAGGAGATCGAACGGCAGGTGACGATTCCCATCGAGACGGCGCTTACCGGAATGCCCGGCCTCCAGGACCTCCGCTCACTGTCTATCTTCGGGCTGAGCGACATCAAGTTTTACTTCGACTTCGGCACCAACTATTTCAAGGACCGGCAGGAGGTCCTGAACCGACTGGCCATGATGACCTTCCCGGAGACCGTTCAACCGGTCCTGTCGCCCTGGTGGGCCATCGCGGAGATCTACCGGTACGAGCTGGTCGGCGACGGCACGTCGCTCACGGATCTGAAGACGATTGAGGACTGGGTCCTGCAGCGGGAGTTCAAGCGCGTGCCGGGCGTGGTGGACGTGACCGCGTTCGGGGGAATGACCAAGCAATACCACGTCGACCTGAACCCCGGGGCGCTGATCTCGTACCGTGTGACCCTGCCCCAAGTGGTGACGGCGCTGGCCAATAGCAACGCCAACGTGGGGGGCAACTATCTGACGGTCGGGGCCCAGAACTTCAACGTCCGGGGGGTCGGCCTGATCAACAGCCTGGATGACATCGAAAACGTGATGGTCGCTGAGAAGAACGGGACGCCCGTGTTCGTGAAGAACCTGGGCGCCGTGAGCCTGGGTCATCGTGTGCGGCTGGGCAAGGTGGGGATCGACGACCGGGACGATGTGGTGGAAGGGGTGGTGCTGCTGCAGCGGGGCTACAAGGCGCAGACGGTGCTGGAGCGGGTGCAGCAGAAGGTGCAGGACCTGAACACCTGGAAGCTGCCGAAGGGAGTGCAGGTCAAGACCTTCTACGATCGCACCGTGCTGATCCACACCACGATCGAGACGGTGACGGACATCGTGATCAGCGGCGTGGTGTTGGTCTTTCTGATCCTGTTCCTGTTCCTCGGGAATCTCCGGGCCTCGTTCATCGTGGCACTGACGATCCCGCTCTCCTTGACGTTCACGTTCGCCATGATGGTGCTGCTCGGCCAATCGGCCAACCTGATCTCGCTCGGGGCGATCGATTTCGGCATCATCGTGGACGCCACCCTGATCATGGTGGAGAGCATCTTCTATCACCTGAGCCATCACGTGGGGCCGTTGTTGACGCCGCCGCAGAAGATCCTTCGGGCGGCACGGCAGGTCGGCCGCCCCATCTTCTTCTCCACCGCGATCATCGTGGTGGCGTTCGTTCCTTTGTTTACGATGACCGGGGTGCCGGGCAAGATCTTCGCGCCGATGTCGATCACGTACGGGTTCGCGCTGCTGGGGGCGCTCCTGATCGCGTTCACGCTGGCGCCGATCCTGTGTTCCCTCCTCCTCACCGGTCCAATCCGGGGAGAGGGCACAGCGCTGGTCCGAGGGGTCCGGCGGACGTACAAGTCGGTCCTGAAGTGGGCGCTGCGCCACCAGGTGATCGTCCTGGGCGTATCTCTGGCCTTGCTCGGGGTGGCCCTGCTCGCCATGCAGTTCGTGGGGGGAGAATTCATGCCGGCCTTGGAGGAGGGCAACCTCTGGGTCCGGGCCACGATGCCGGTGGATATCTCGTTCGAGCAGGCCAGCCGCCTCGCGACCGAGATCCGGACGACCTTCCAGCGCTTCCCCGAGGTGAGCAACGTCGTGTCCCAGTTGGGACGCCCGGATGATGGGACGGACCCGACCAGCTTTTTCAACGCCGAGTTCCTCGTGACGCTGAAGCCCCCCGAGGAGTGGCGGCCGGAGGTCACCTCGAAGGAGAAGCTCATCGAGGAGGCGGAGGCGATCTTCTCGCAGATCCCCGGCGTGACCTTCAACTTTTCGCAGATGATCCAGGATAACGTTCAGGAGGCGATGTCCGGCGTGAAAGGGGAGAATTCGATCAAGCTGTTCGGGCCCGATCTGAAGCTGCTGGAGGCGACTGCGGTGGAGATCGAGCGGGTGATGAAGGAGATCCCCGGCGTCAAGGACCTGGGCATTCTGCGCCTCATGGGCCAGCCGAACCTAACGATCCACGTAGACCGGGAGGCCTGCGCGCGGTATGGGCTCGTCGTGTCCGATGTGAATGCGGTGGTCCAGGCGGCGGTCGGAGGGCAGGCGGTGACCCGCGTGTTCGAAGGCGAGCGGTGGTTCGACCTGGTCGTCCGGTTTCAGCCCGAGTATCGGCAGGACATCGAGACGATCGGGAATATCCAGGTGAGCACCCCCGAGGGAGCCCGGATTCCGTTCAAACAACTGGCTTCGATCTCGACCCAGGCGGGCGCATTCATCATTTACCGGGAGAACAATGAACGGTACATCCCGATCAAGTTCAGCGTCCGCGGCCGCGATCTGGAGAGCACGGTGCAGGAGGCGCAGGCGAAGATCGCCCGGCAGGTCACGCTCCCCGAGCGGTATCGGATCGAATGGGCGGGCGAGTATGATCAGTTGAAGGACGAGCAGCGGCGTCTGACCATCGTGGTCCCGCTCGCAATGCTGGCGATCCTGTTTCTGCTCTACGTGGCGTTCAACGCGGTGGGCGACGCGCTGCTGGTGCTGGTGACGGTCCCGTTCGCCTTGATCGGTGGGGTGCTGTCGCTGGTGGTGACCGGCACGCCTTTCAGCATCTCGGCCGCGGTCGGCGTCATCTCCACGTTGGGCGTCGCCATTCTGGGCGGAGTTCTGCTGATCTCGCGGATCGGGGATTTTCGGCAATCGGGGCTCGCCCTGGAGGAGGCCATCCTGAAGGGGGCGGATGTCCAGATGAGGCCGGTCCTCATGGCTACCCTGGCGGCCGCCATCGGGCTCCTCCCGGCTGCGGTCGCGACCGGCATCGGGTCCCAAGCGCAGCAGCCCCTGGCACGGGTTGTCGTCGGAGGCATGCTCACCTCAGCCGTGCTGATTCTGTTGGTTCTTCCCGTTTTGTATCAGCTCTTACATCGCAAGCGCAACACAGGAGGGGGGATGCGATGATGGCCGGCATGATTCGCATAGGGTTGGTCACAGGACTGGCTGTGGTAAGCGCATTCGCTTCCGGCGCCACGAGGGCCGCGGTGTTGATCGAGTGGCCACGCGCGGTGCCGGTGCAGATGCCGTTCGAGGCGCCGCCGAAGCCTGGGCCGGTGCCCGACACCGCGGTCCCACCCTCCATTCGGCCGCTGGACGCAAATGAACTCAAGCGGGCCGAGGCGCTGCTGCCGCTGCTCGGGGGGAAGCAGGAATTGTGGGCGATGGGGGAGTTTGTCCATCTTGGCGCGCCGGCGATCCCGGTCTTGGTCAAGGCGCTGACCATGCCCAGCCCCCGGGCTCGCTACAACGCCATCGAGACGCTCTTAATTATCAAAGAAG
>JAHFEU010000004.1 GCA_023248295.1 Nitrospirota bacterium
GATATTGGGGGCATCAGTGGATTGACCGACGCAGCCCATGATCACTTCATCAACGAGAGCCGGATCCAGTTTGGTCCGGGCCAGCACCTCGCGCACCACCAGCTCTCCGAGCTTCTGCGCCGAGAGATCCTTGAGTGCGCCCCCGAAGTTTCCGATCGGGGTCCGCGCCCCTGCCACGATCACCACATCCTTCATCGCTCAACTCCTTATTGTCATCGTAACATGCCGATCAGCCGACACCGACCTTCGGTGCGGCTTCTTCCCGCAGCACACGCCGCAACGCCTTCCCGACGAAGGTGCGGGGCAGTTCCTGCCGAAATTCCACCGCGGTGGGAACCTTGAACTTCGCCAGGCCCTGCCGACAATACCCGATCAGCTCTTGCTCACTGAGACGGTGGCCCTCCGCGAGCACCACGTAGGCCTTCACCGCCTCACCGAGCAGAGGATCCGGCACACCGACCACCACGGCATCCTGCACCGCAGGGTGGCCACAGAGCACATCCTCCACTTCCCGAGGATAGATCGTCTCTCCCCGCGACTTGATCATGTCTTTCTTCCGGTCGACCAGGTAAAAAAACCCCCTGGCGTCCTCCCGGGCGATGTCGCCGGTGTAGAGCCACCCGTCGCGCAACACCGAGCGGGTCTCCACAGGCTTGTTCCAGTAGCCCTGCATCACTTGGGGTCCTCGGACGACCAGCTCGCCCAGCTCTCCGGCCGGCACCGCCCGTTCGCCGGAGTCCAGATCCACGAGGCGGGCCTCGGTGTCCGGGAAGGGGACTCCGATCGACCCCTCAGGGTGTTCCCCGAAGACCGGGTTGCAATGGGTCACCGGGCTGGCCTCCGTGAGACCATACCCTTCCGAAATCTCTACGCCGGTCAGGCGCCGGAACCGGTTCTGCACCTCGGCCCGCAGCGGGCTGGCTCCGCTCAGGCAGACCCGCAGCGACCGGAGGTCATATTGCCCCGCCTGCGGAAACTCACTGACCTTCATGAACATGGCCGGGATGCCGGAGAAGATCGTCACCCGGTACTTTTGAATCGCCTCCAGGACCTCGGCAACCTGAAACCTGGGGAGCAGGATCAACGGACATCCGGCCAGCACCGCCAGGTGCTGGCAAGTGCTGAGGCCATACGCATGGAAAAATGGGATGACTCCAAGAAAGACCTCGTGACCTTCCCGGAAATCCGGCACCCAGTATCGGCACTGGAAGGCATTGGCCACGAGGTTCCGGTGAGTAAGCATCACGCCCTTGGCTGTTCCGGTGGTGCCACCGGAGTACTGGAGCAACGCCAGGTCATCCGGCTTCGGCGACGGAAGCGGGGATGTGTCTCCATCGGCGCAGCCGTTCAGCAGGCCGAGAAAGTCATACATCGACGGGTGCTTCTCGATTCGAGGCCAGTGGCCGCTCATTCTGGCCTTGATGGGATAGAGCAGGCGCCGCAGAGGGGGAAGAAAGTCTTGCACGCCGGTCAGGATGACCCGCTTCAAGGCTGTGCGCTCTCTGACCGGCTCGATGCGTGACTGGAATAGATCCAGCGCCACAATCGTTTCACTCCCGGAGTTGGTGAGCTGGGCCTCGATTTCCCGAGCCACGTACAGCGGATTGATCTGCACGACGACTGCTCCGGCCCGCAGGGCCCCGTAATAGGCGATCAACGCCTGCGGGAGATTGGGCAACATGATCGCCACACGATCCTGCGGACGGACCCCAAGGGAACGAAGTGAGATCGCAAAGCGGTTGGCTAAGTTGTCCAGGTCGTGGTAGGTCAGGCAGGCGCCGTAATACCGGAGCGCGGGGGCATTGGGAAATCGGATCACCGACCGGCGTAGCATGTCCGGCAGAGTCCAGTCCGGATGCGCCAGACTGAATGGGACGCCGGGATCGTACCGGCCATGCCAGGAACGGTGCATCTAGCCTCTCGCTCGGTCATCCGCCACGCGATCGTGACACCCTTGAGGTGCGGGGCGCCGTCGCGATTGCGGCCTGCGACGAGCTGGCTCCTCTTTTGTCCAGGCCCATCCAGAATCCTTCCAGGTAATCCAAGACGGCCTTGACCCCGCGGCGGAAATCTTCCCGTTCAGCCGCAGACATCCCCTTGACCCCATCCACCGCGGTGACGGCGTGCTCCATCGCCTCTTCATGCGTGGCTTCCAGCTCCCGATGGAAGGTGAAATAGGTGATGTCCAGGCCGGGATAGCGATGCGTCCGCAACTGCATGAGCCCCGGGATGAGATGATCCCACATCGTGATGGCCATGTTCTCGAGACCGAACGAGGCGCCGAGGGCCATCGCGTGATTTCCGCTGCTGTAAAGTTGTTCCATGCCATTGATGTAGGCCCGCGTGGAGGGCAGCATGGGCCGCGTCATGGCCTCGTGGACGTCGATTCCGACCGATCGCAGGAAGTCACGGTAGAGCAACTCATGGCGATTCTTGGTGCGCCCGTCGCCCAGCTCCGAGTAGAGCACCTTGGTGAGTTCGTCGGCCACGGCCTCGTCTTCCGTGTTGACGAGTTGCGCGACGAGGATCCTCGGGAAAAAGCGGGCAAAATTATAGAATTCGACGGCGAACTTGCGAAACTCCGCGTCAGTCAGCGCCCCGGTTTGAAAGCGATCGAGGTAAGGGTTGTTGATGGCCCCGTGCCGGAGGACAGAGTCACGCATCTCCTGATAAAACGACATCGCGCACCTCCTCGTCCCCCTGATAGACAGGATGGCTTCACGCTTGATGCCACCTGTCCCACGAATATGGTCAAATGATATAACTTTCTTATCAAATGTGCAAGAGATGATGGGTGTCGCAGCCACAAATACACGGTTTGTGGAATCAAATGTAGCTACAACATATCATTAATGATTAAGATCTTTACTTTTTCTTTATAATATTAATGTTCTATTGTTTAATGCATTCAGTCTGTTATACTGATGACATATTCGAGACCTGAAAGCCGGACTGTCGAACGGGTCGGACCGGGTGCCGCGAGACGGTACATGGAGGAGGAGACATCATGAAAGGCTCGATGGGGATCGATCACATCACGCTGTGCGTCGAAAATCTCGAGGCGGCGGAATACCTGTTCACCAAGATCCTCGGGTTCGAGGTCATCTGGTCAGCCCGGGGCGTGGGGAGCGCCAAGTCGAGCATGGACACCATCGTGGTCCAGCGCGGCAATGCGAAGGTGGCCCTGATGCAAGGCAAGGACAAGGCTGTGAAATCCCAGATCACCGAGTTCATCGAGAAGTACGGGCAGGGAGTCCAGCACGTGGCCATCGAAGTGGACGACATCGAGGCCGTTTCGCGCGAGTGGGAGGAGCGCGGCGTGAGGTTCAGTGGACCTCTTAAGGAGGGCCGGGACGGCTTCGGACCGCTTAAACAGCGCTTTACCTACCCGTTGTTCCCCGGGAGCGGCGTCTTTCTGGAACTCACGCAACGTCAGCATGGCAAAGAGAAGTCCAAGACGTTCGTGCGAGGGATCGTCGAGTCGCTCTACAAGGATATCGAGCGTGACCAGCTCGAAGGGGTGGAGCAGACGATCATCGACTTCGATGCAATGCCGGTGGAAGGTATACGGGGCAAGCGCTCTTCGTAACACGATGGGGAACGCGGGCCGATGAGTGATGACTAGTTCTTTTTCAGTTGCCAGTGCTGCAGGTTGAGTTAAAATGAACAACTCGAGCATGCAATTATCTGTACGGATTCGTCTGCTTTCTGCCTGTCGGACGAATGGGGAGGCCCGCGATGTATCTGATGAAGAAAGGGACTGCTCCGAACCAGGCGCACGTCGGCATACCCGAAGGCCTGTACGAAGAAGAGCACGGCCGGCACGGGTTTAGCGGACCAGCCTCGCATCTGTACCGGCGTCATCCTCCGACCGGGTGGGTGCGCATCGACGGGCCGCTCCGGCCCCGTGCCTTTGCCTGCGCGGCCCTCCCCACCCCTGACCAGCGCTCGGCCGACGCCCGGCCTGTTGAGATTCTGCGCAGCCCGGATGTGCGGGTATTCCTCTCTCGCCGGGCTGAAACCATGCCGCATTTCGTCCGGAATGCTGACGGCGACGAAGTGCAGTTCGTCCACGCCGGCCGAGGCCGGTTCGAGACGGACTACGGGGTGCTGGCGTATGAGCCCGGCGACTATGTCGTGATCCCAAAGGGCACCACCTACCGGATCCTCGTGGACACGGGTCCGTCGCTGTTCCTGATCGTTGAAACGCCCACACCGGTTGAACTGCCGGATCGGGGTCTCTTGGGCCAGCATGCACTGTTTGACAAAGGCATCCTGACGGCGCCAGAGCCAGCGCCGGTCAGCGCAGAGCGGGACGAGCGGCGTGAATGGGAGGTTCGGATCAAGCGGGAGGGAGCCTACACACGGGTGTTTTATCCCTTCTACCCGATCGACGTGGCTGGCTGGAAGGGAGACCTGTGGGTCGCCAAGCTCAACGTGCGGGACTTCCGACCGGTGACCAGCGCTCGATATCACCTCCCTCCCAGCGTGCACGTGACGTTCCAGGCAGGGGGGGTCCTGATCTCCACCTTCGCTCCAAGACCGTTGGAGAGTGATCCTCAGTCGCTCCGGGTGCCGTTCTACCACCGGAACATGGACTATGACGAAGTCCTCTTTTACCACGTGGGGGACTTCTTCAGCCGGGCTGGGATCCAGCCGGGCATGCTGACGCTGCATCCGCAGGGGATCCACCATGGCCCGCAGCCACAGGCCGTCGAGGCCAGCCGGTCCAAGACCCACACGGATGAAGTGGCGATCATGATCGAGTCGCGGCGGCCGCTCACAGTTCTGCCGGAACTGGAAACCGTCGAGGTCAAGGAATACGCCATGAGCTGGAGCAAACCATGAAACTGGTCAGTTTTCGCGTTCAGACCCCTGTGGGGACTTTTGTCCGGGTAGGGGCTCTCCATGGGCAGACCATGATCGACCTCAATATGGCCTATGCGTGCCTGCTCGCTGAGCAGCGGGAGGCACAGCCCTACCGATTAGCGAACGCGGCCGTTCCGGCTGCCATGCTTGAGCTCTTGGAGGGTGGAACTTCAGGCATGGCCGCAGCTCGCCAGGCCTTCGACTATGCGGTCAAGCTAGGCAAGTCCGTGCGTGGGCCGGAAGGCGAGACTGTTGTGTATCCCTACGATTTCGCCCGGCCTCCTGAGGGCATCCGGGTGATCGCCCCGCTGCCGAACCCACCCTCGCTGCGCGACTTCCTCGCGTTCGAGGCCCACGTCGCCGCCACGTCGAAGAAGCGCGGACAGCCCATTCCGCCCGAGTGGTACAAAGCGCCGGTCTATTACAAAGGCAACCACCGCACGATCATCGGACCGGATGAGGCCTTGCCGTGGCCACTGGAGACCAAGAAGCTGGACTATGAGCTCGAGCTGGCCTGCGTCATCGGCCGCAAAGGTCAGGACATCTCCGAGCGCGATGCCCCGGACTATATCGCCGGCTATACGATCATGAATGACTTCAGCGCCAGGGATATCCAGTTCCAGGAAATGGCTTGCCGGCTCGGGCCTGCTAAGGGCAAGGATTTTGCCACGGCCATCGGCCCATGCCTTGTCACTCCGGATGAGATTCCCGATCTGAACGCCCTCACCATGATTGCCAGGGTCAACGGCAAGGCCTGGTCCAAGGGGAGTTTTGGCACGATCCACTGGTCCTTCCCCCAGATGATTGCGCACGTGTCACGGGGCGAAGCCATCTATCCCGGCGACCTGTTCGGCTCCGGGACGGTCGGCGGGGGGTGTGGGCTTGAGCTGGACCGGTACCTGAATCCAGGGGACGTGGTCGAGCTGGAGATTCAGCCGATCGGGGTGTTGAGGAACCGCGTGGTCAACCAGGAGCCGAAGCCATGAGTGTGAACGTGAAGGTCGAGCGGGCAGAGCGCCTCGTGACGGATCTGCTAGAACGGCATCGCAGGCTCTACGACGGCCCCGACGTCGAATCGGAGCTGAAGAGCATCATCCGCGATTCCCCTCAATCGAAGCTGTCGGACTGGGATGTCCACCGGATTCTCCGGACCTCCCGCTCGGTCTTCTTCGAGACCCACGTCGAGCTCGTGTCCGGTCACCACACCGCGACCTATCTCCGGTTCGAATCGATCGCGCAGATCCCCCAGCTCATCAGGCTGATCGCGCGCGACATGGCCGATTGGATCCGCCAGACCTATCAGAAGGACCCCATCGTCGGCATCGTGGCCACCGCTTCGGAGGCTCATCACCTGGCAGAAGGCGTCGCGGACCTGCTCCGTGACAATATGCGGCTGCGCGTGGTCTTGACCTCGTTCAATCGGGAGACCGGAAAGATCGGCACCGAGGTGGCCACCGGAGTCATCAGGTCCGGTGAACGGTTCGTCGTTCTGAACGATGTCACCACACGTGGGAACTGTGTCAGCAAACTGGGCCGGGTCGTCACCGACCACGGTGGCTTTCTGGCCGGCATGATGGTGTTTGCCCGCCGCGACAGCGGGCAATTTCCCTTGATGGACGAACTCACCGCAAAGTTTCCCTTCTATTACACGGCCGATCTCAACATGCCCCAGTGGGAGACCCAGAGCTGCCCGCTGTGCCGGGTGAAGAAGCCGTTGCTTTCGTGGAGGGAGTTGCCTGACTTTTAGCGAGCGGCAAGCAGCGTCGTTGCGTCGGTTGTGTCGTTGCGTCCGTCGCGACCCTTCGATCCAACTCAGGGTCGCCCTGAGCCGACTCGGCCGAGCTCGTCGCGGGCTGTCGAAGGGCGATAGACCCGCACACGCGATAGACGCTAATGACGCATTTGCTGCCAGCTGCTCGCTTCCCAGGAGGTCTCGATGGAAGCTGCGGAAACGGTGAAAGACATTAAACGAGCCGACCTGCTGCAGATGTACTACTACCTCCGTCTCACTCGGGCCCTGGAGGACCGTGTGACAGCCCTGTACCGGCAGGGACGGATCATGGGCGGGGTCTATACCAGCAACGGAATGGAAGCGATCGCCGTGGGGTACGCCTCCGCCGTGGGTCGGAACGATATCATTGCTCCGTACCACCGAGATATGGGCGCGTTCCTGATTCGCGGGATTACGCCCGGTGAGGTGATCGCCCAGTACCTCGGGAAACGCACCGGCCCGACCAAAGGGAAGGACGGCAACGTCCATATGGGTGACCTCAAGCGCGGCGTCATCGGGTTTGTCAGCCACCTGGCCGACAACTTACCGGTCGCCACCGGGGTAGCCCTGGCGTTCAAGATCCGTCGGGAGTCCCGGGTGGTGGTGACCAACACGGGCGACGGCGGAACCAGCCGTGGCGACTTTCACGAAGCGATGAACTTCGCCGCGGTCCGCAAACTCCCCGTGGTGTTCTTCTGCAACAACAACCAGTACGCCTACTCGACTCCCCTCCACCTGCAGATGGCCATCCGCGACGTGGTGGACCGGGCCAAGGCCTATGGCATGCCGGGTGAGATCGTGGATGGCAACGATGTCGCGGCCGTGTACGTGGCCGCCCAGCGCGCGATCCGGCGGGCCCGGGCCGGGGACGGACCTACGTTCATTGAATGTAAGACGATGCGGATGCATGGCCACTCCGAACACGATTCGGCCAAGTACGTCCCCCGTGAGCTGCTGGAGGAGTGGAAAAAGAAGGATCCCATTCTCAAGGCGGAACAGATGCTGATCCAGTTGGGCTATGCCGACGCCGGCGTCTTTCATGAAGTCGAGGAACGCGTCAGGAAGGAGATCGAGGCCGGCGTGGAGTTCGCCGAGCAGAGTCCCATGCCCGAGGGGCCTGAAGCCTTGGAGGGCGTGTTTGCCAACGATGACGAGGTCAAGCCATGACGACGGCCGCGCCTCCGCACGAAGTCACCTACCTCGAAGCGATATCGCAAGCCCTGGACGAGGAAATGAGCCGCGACGACTCCGTCTTCCTCATGGGCGAGGATATCGGACCATACGGCGGAGCCTTCAGGATTACGGAGGGCTTTCAAAAGAAGTACGGCGAGTGGCGGGTGTTGGACACCCCGCTCGCTGAGTCAGGGATCGTCGGAGCCGCCATCGGGGCGGCCATGATGGGGATGCGGCCGGTCGTGGAGATGCAATTTGCCGATTTCATCTCGTGCGCGTTCGATCAGATCACCGAAGTGGCAGCCAAGAACCATTACCGCTGGGGCGCGGCGGTGCCGATGGTGATTCGGGCTCCGTTCGGGGGTGGGGTCCACGGGGGACCGTTTCATTCGGAGTGCCCGGAGGGCTGGTTCTTTCACTCGCCCGGGCTCAAGCTGGTCGCACCGTCGACCCCCTATGATGCGAAGGGTCTGCTGAAGGCTGCGATCCGGGACAACAACCCGGTCATCTATTTCGAACACAAATTCCTGTACCGTCGGTTGAAGGCCGTCTTGCCGGCCGAGGACTACATCGTTCCGATTGGAAAGGCCGAGGTCAAACGCATCGGCAGAGACATCTCCGTCATCACCTATGGAGCCATGGTCCACCTCGCCCTGGAGGCGGCCGACTTGCTGGCCAAGGAAGGCATAGAGCTGGAGGTGGTGGATCTTCGGACGCTGATCCCGCTGGACAAGCAGACCATCTTTGCGTCCGTGCGGAAGACCAGCAAGGCGATCATGCTGCATGAGGATAACAAGACCGGGGGGATTGGAGCCGAGATCGCGGCGCTCGTGGCCGAAGAATGTTTCGACTGCCTCGACGGGCCCATCCTCCGGATTGCGGCTCCCGACACGCCGGTCCCGTTCAGCACCACGCTGGAGGAGTTCTTCCTTCCCAAGGTGGGTGACGTGGTCGCTGCGGCCCGGAAATTGGCCGCCTACTAATGCAGACGTGACCCGTGACGCGTCACGCGTAACGCAGTCTTATGCCGACCGACATCATCATGCCGCAGCTCGGTGAGAGCATCGCCGAGGGCACCATCGTCAAGTGGCTCATTCCGCCCGAGGGGCGCGTCGAGAAGGATCAAGCGCTGTTGGAGGTGGAAACTGACAAGGTGGCGCTGGAGATTCCCTCTCCTGCCGCCGGGTTCCTGACAGAGGTCCTGATTCAGGAAGGACAAACGGTGCCGGTCGGAACGGTTCTCGCGAGGCTGGATACGCAGAAGCCGGCCACCGGAGTCGTGAATCGAGTGGGCGGTGTCGTGGTCCGCCCGATGAGTCCTTCCGGGGAAGGTGGTGATCACTACTCCCCGGCCGTCCGGCAGCTCGCCAAGGAACACGGCGTGGACCTGGCTCAGGTCGCCGGGACCGGCGCCGGCGGGCGCGTGACCAAGAAGGATGTCTTGGATAGCATCGCCAAGAGCGGACCCTCCCAGAAGGCGACTCCGGCAACTCAGCGATCAGTGGAGGCCGCGCCGCTGGCGGGCGAACAGGTCGTGCCGTTCACCGCCATGCGGAAGACCATCGCCGAGCGGATGGTCAGGAGCAGGCAGATCTCGGCCCATGTCGTCACCTTTTTCGAGGTCGACTTTTCCGGAGTCGGCAAGGTTCGTGAGGGGCGCGGGCTGACGTACCTCCCGTTCGTGATCAACGCCGTCACCCGCGCCATGAAGGACTTCCCCATCCTCAACTCATCTTGGGGCGAACAGGGAATCCTCCTCAAGCGGGAGATCCATATGGGGATCGCGGTGGCGCTGGAGGACGGTCTGCTGGTGCCGGTGGTCCGCCACGCCGATCGGAAGGGCGTGATGCAGTTGGCGAAGGAAGCCGCCGACTTGGCGGAGCGCGCCCGGACCAAACGGCTGAACCCTGAGGAGGTCCAGGGCGGGACCTTTACGATCACCAACCACGGCGGAACAGGCAGCCTGTTCAGCACTCCCATCATCCACCAGCCCCAGATCGCCATTTTGGGAGTCGGGGCGGTCCAGAAGCGGGCCATCGTCCTCAACGACGCCATTGCCATCCGCCCGATGGGCTATCTGAGTCTCTCGTTCGACCACCGCGTGATTGACGGCGCAACGGCGGATCGGTTCATGTCCAAGGTGAAAGAATATTTAGAAACCAGTAAATGGGACAACTATGTGTGAGCGGTTCACGGCTTTCGGGGTTGCATGAGGATTGATGACATCAAGCGCATTGGGGTCGTCGGCGCCGGCCAGATGGGCTCCGGGATCGCCCAGGTGGCGGCCGCGAGTGGGTGGGAGGTGCTCCTCCTCGACGTCAGTGACGCCGTCCTCCAGACCGCGATGAAGAAAATCCGAGAGGGGCTCGCGCGCGCAGTCGCAAAGGGCGCCCTCGGGCCGGACCAGACCACCCCTGCGCTGGCCCGTCTTCGGACGACCGGCCGCCTCCAAGACCTGGCGGAGGTCCAGCTCGTCATCGAGGCGGCTTCAGAGAACTCCGCCCTTAAACTGGATCTCTTCCGGCAGATGGGCTGTCTCTGCAAACCGGAGACGATCCTGGCCAGCAACACGTCTTCGATCTCGATCACGAAACTCGGGGCGGCCTCGGGGCGGCCGGACCGGGTGGTCGGGATCCATTTCATGAATCCGGCGCCGGTGATGAAGCTGGTCGAGGTGGTGCGGGGCGTGGAGACCTCTGAAAACACGATGGCCCTGGCGCGGGGCCTGGTCACGCGAATGGGCAAGACTCCGGTCACGTGCAACGATGCCCCGGGGTTTATCGTCAACCGGATCCTGATCCCCATGATCAACGAAGCAGCCTACGTCTTACAGGAGGGGCAGGGGGGATCGGGTGGCGGCGTGACACCGGACGTCATCGATCTGGCGATGACCGCGGGCGCCAACCACCCGGTTGGACCGCTGGCGCTGGCCGACCGGATCGGGCTCGATACCGTCCTCGCGATCTGCGAGGTCTTGCATCAGGATCTGGGCGATCCAAAGTTTCGCCCCTGCCCGCTCCTGCGCAAATACGTGGAGGCTGGCTGGCTGGGACGCAAGACCGGCCGGGGATTCTATACGTACCGCGAGGCGTGAGCGGCAATCCCTTTACACCTGACGGAGGCTGAGGATGGACCAACGCAAGGCACGGTTTACCTCCCTGTCCGGCTTGGAGATCGGGCGCGTCTATTCAGCGGACGATCTCAAGGGGTGGAACGCTCATTCCGATCTCGGCGCTCCCGGCGAGTTCCCCTACACTCGCGGGGTCTATTCCACCATGTACCGCGGCAGGCTCTGGACGATGCGCCAGTTCGCCGGCTTTGGCACGGCGGAGGACACCAATCGGCGATTCAAGTATCTCCTCCAGCATGGCCAGACCGGTCTGAGCGTGGCCTTCGACATGCCGACGCTGATGGGACTGGATTCCGATGACCCCCTGGCCCGCGGGGAGGTCGGCCACTGCGGAGTGGCGGTCTCGTCGCTGGCCGATATGGAGCGTCTGTTCGAAGGCATCCCGCTGGACCAGGTCACCACCTCGATGACCATCAACGGCCCGGCCGCGATCCTCTTCGCGATGTACCTGGCGGTCGCAGAACGGCGTGGGATTCCGGTCGCGCGCCTCGGCGGCACGCTCCAGAACGATATCCTGAAAGAATACATTGCGCAGAAGGAGTGGCTGTTCCCGCCTGAGCCTCATCTCCGACTGATCATCGATACCGTGGCTTACTGCGCACGCTCCATGCCGAAATGGCACCCGATCAGCATCAGCGGCTACCACATCCGCGAGGCCGGCTCCACCGCGGTGCAGGAATTGGCGTTCACCCTCTACGATGGGCTGACCTACGTGGACGCCGCGGTCAAGTCCGGACTAAACGTGGACGCCTTCGCGCCTCAGCTCTCATTCTTCTTCAACGTGCACAACGACCTGTTTGAGGAGATCGCGAAATTCCGGGCCGCCCGGCGGCTGTGGGCACGCGAAATGGAGCAACGCTACCATCCCAAGGACCCGCGGTCGCTTCAGCTCCGGTGCCACGCCCAGACCGCCGGTTGCTCGCTCACGGCGCAGCAGCCCCTGAACAACGTGGTCCGCACGACCCTCCAGGCCCTCGCAGCCGTGCTGGGCGGAGCGCAGTCGCTGCACACCAATTCGATGGATGAGACGCTGGCGCTGCCCACCGAGGATGCGGTCAAGCTGGCGCTGCGGACCCAGCAGATCATCGCCCATGAGAGCGAAGTCACCAATACCGTGGATCCGCTGGGTGGGGCCTATTACGTCGAGTCGCTGACGAACCGCTTGGAAGAAGGGGCGCGCGAGTACTTCCGGAGACTGGATCAGATGGGCGGGATGGTCCGGGCGATCGAGCAGGGATTCCCGCAGCGGGAAATCCTGGACGCCTCGCTTCGGTACCAGAGCGAGGTGGAGCGGAAAGAGCGGGCCATCGTTGGCGTCAACGAATACGTCGAGCGCAGCGAACCGCCCATTCCGACCCTGAAGATCGGTCCGGAAGTGGAACAGTCCCAGGCGAAACGTCTGGCCGACCTGCGGTCCCATCGCGATTCCTTCAGAATGGCCGGGACCCTGCAGGCCCTGCAGGAGGCTGCTGCGGGAGACGAGAATCTGATGCCCTATTTGATCGACGCGGTGAAGGCCCAGGCCACCTTGGGCGAGATCTGCGCGGCGCTGAAAGAAGTGTTCGGGACGTATCGGGAGCCCGTGGTGTTGTGATGTGGTGTGCCAGGACTCTTCGCTTCCGCACCTCTCGGAGCGACCCTTCCGGGCTTTGCCGGGCGGAAGCCTTCGGAAATTCCTTCGCGGACTCAGTCAGTTTCCGCTTTCCTTCCCGGCAAAGCCTCGGTGGAGTACCCCGCTCCTCCGGTGAAGTCAGCTCAGAATCCTGGCACACCACTTTTCAAGAAGGAGTCGGCGGTCTGACCTCGCCGCGTTGGTTCTCCCTCTCCCTGGAGGGAGAGGGTTAGGGTGAGGGTAAGGACGGACTGACCCAACCATGAAGCTCGGAGCGTTTGAGATTGACCCCGTGACGGACGGCCGGTTTCGGCTGGACGGGGGCGCGATGTTCGGCGTGGTGGCGAATCCTGAACGGCAGTGCGTCACGATAGCAGTGATGGGCCATTGGCGGGACCTGAATGGCGGTTGAGTGGCCGGAGTGGTGGGAATGGGAGCTTGAGATCATTCCTCATCTGGAGAAGCGAATGGGCGATCGGGGCTTCACCGACATTGACCTCAGGGCTATGCTGGCGCATGCATCAGGGTACGCGCCTCATGAACTGTTCGAAGGACGTTGGGTGATCAATACGAAACATCGGCGAGCGCCTTGGAAGGTGATCGTCGAGCCGGACAGGGACCGGCGTCTTCTGGTTGTCGTGACGGCGTATCCTGTCAGAGGGGACTGAAATGAAAGAACGGTATCTTGAGGTGACATTTCGAGACGGCAAGCCGTTCACCGCCTACCTCTACTTGCCGCGTGGCGCTGATGAGCGAAGCGTCAGAACCGAGGAGGTCGGTCATGGCATGCTTATTGATTACGGACCAGCCGGACGCCCGATCGGAATCGAACTCACGGCTCCGGCTCACGTCACGCTTGAGCGGCTCAACGCCGTGCTGAAGCGGTTCAATATGCCTCCACTTGAAGAGAAGGAACTGGCCCCCCTAGCGGCGGCCTAGGTTCCAGCCGAAATATGTATGACTATGGCAAATGCCAGGTCTGCGGGGGCAAGATGGAGGCAAAGGTGATTCGGCAGGATTTTTGGATCAAAGGTAAGCTCATCGTGGTGGAGAAGGTTCCGGCGGGAGTGTGCGCTCAGTGCGGCGAGAAAATAGTCAGGGCTGAGGTAGGGCGCAAGCTCGCACAGGTTGTTACAAATAGGAGAGGATTTAAGAAGTCTCGAAGGATGAATGTACCTATCATAGGATTTGCAGAGGAAGTCGCTTAGGACAGCGACTTCTTAGGATTCGCATCTCACGAATAACGAATGACCAATGACGAGTGACGCCTGTTTATGAGGCTCGGTTCATTTGAAATCTATCCTGTCGCGGACGGCCGGTTTCGGCTGGACGGCGGGGCCATGTTTGGCGTGGTGCCGAAGGTGCTGTGGGAACGGTGCTGCCCCGCGGACGAGCAGAACCGAATCAATTTGGCGCTGACCTGCCTGCTGATCCGGGCACACGGGAAGAACATCCTGGTGGACACCGGCCTCGGCGGGAAAGGAGACGCCAAGTTTCACCAGATGTACGCCGTGGACCGCACCCCGCCACTGCTGGAATCCTTGAAGGAACTGGGGCTGGCGCCCGAAGATGTGCACATGGTCATCAACACGCACCTGCACTTTGATCATGCCGGTGGCAATACCGTCTCCGAGGACGGCGGACTGCTCCCTGCGTTTCCGAAGGCTAAATTTTTCGTTCAGCGCGGCGAGTATGATCAGGCGGTGGCGCCGAACGAACGAACCCAAGCCAGCTACCGCCACGAGAACATCACACCGTTTGAGTTGGTGAAACAGTGGGAGTTTCTTGAAGGGGACACCGAGCTCTGCCCCGGGGTGTCGGTGATGGTGACCCCCGGACACACGCGACATCATCAGTCCGTGAAGATCGAATCCGAGGGCCAGGTGGCCGTCTTCCTCGGAGACCTGATCCCCACCGTCTCCCACCTCCCGCTGCCCTACGTGATGGGGTACGACCTGTACCCGATGCAGTCGATCGAGACGAAGCGCTGGCTCCTGCACCGCGCCTTGGAGGAAGAGTGGCTCCTCGTGTTCGAACACGATCCCAAGGTCCAGATGGGCCACGTGCGGAAGGATATCGAGGGCAAGTATTTTCTTAAACCACTCGGGGGGGAGCGGTGAGAGCCGCCACGCGAACGAAACCGCTTCGGATCCTCATCGGCAAGGTCGGGCTCGATGGCCACGATCGGGGGGTCAAGCTGGTGGCCCGGGCGCTCCGGGATGCCGGAATCGAAGTCGTCTATACCGGCCTCCACCAGACCCCCGAGCAGGTGGTGACCACGGCCATTCAAGAGGACGTGCAGGCCATCGGCCTGAGCGTGCTCTCCGGCGCGCACAATTACCTATTCCCGCGCGTGATGGAGCTGCTGAAGGAACAAGGGGCGGATGAGATCGTCGTGTTCGGGGGCGGGATCATTCCCGGCGAGGACCTCCCGCGGCTGAAGGCGGCCGGTGTACGGGCGGTGTTCCCGCCTGGTTCCTCCATGCACGAGATCGTCGCCTTTGCGAAGGGGCTCTGGCCTGGACCATGAGACCGGTGTACATGATCAGCGGCGGGATTACCAAATTCGCCAAGGTCCATCCCGACAAAGACTTCCGGGTGATGGTCAAGGAAGCGTACGACTACGCCCTCCGCGACGTGCCCCGTTTTTCCAACACCATGATTGATGGCGCAGTCGGTTCGTATTTCTCCGATCACTTCACCCGGCAACTGAAAGCGGCCAGTATGGTGCAGGACTACCTGGGCCTCTGTCCCAAGCCGTCGAAGCGAATTGAAGGCGGGGGAGCCACCGGCGGCCTCTGCTTCCAGTCCGCCTGGGAGGCTGTCGCTTCCGGGCGGATGAACTGCTGCGTCGCCTTCGGCTTTGAGACCATGTCGCGAGTCAATACCTGGAAGGGGAACGAGTTCATCGCGCTGGCCTCGGATACCAACTTCGACTTTCCGGTGGGCGGGTTCTACAGCGGCTACTATGCGATGATGGTCCAGCGCCACATGCACGAGTTCGGCACGACGGTCGAGCAGATGGCCATGGTGTCGGTCAAGAACCACGCCAACGCGCTCTATAATCCTTACGCTCAGAAGGCCAAGCGGCTGACGATCAAGCAGGTGAGGGAGTCCCCGATGGTGGCCACCCCGCTCACGATGGAGGATATCTGCACGATGTCGGATGGCGCGGCGGTGTGCGTGCTGGCCTCCGAGGAGGTGGCCCGAAAGGTCTGCGACCGCCCCGTGAAGATCACCGGCGTGGGCTCCGGCTCGGACGCCATGCGCATGGCCGATCGGCCGCACGGCAAGGTGATTCTTCTGCCGCACGAACAGGAACGCGATTATGCCCATCTCAGGTATCCCGGCGTGCACTCCTTCCGGGGAGGCCGCATGGCGGCGAAGCTCGCCTACCAGATGGCCGGCATCCGAAAGCCCGGGGAAGAACTCAGCTTTGTGGAGCTGCACGATGCCTACACCTCCTCCGAGATCCAGACGTACGAGGACCTGGGGCTCTGTCGATACGGGGAAGGCGGGGGGTTCGTGGAAAGCGGCATTCCGTTCATGCCGGGCGTGGACTATGGTCTGGAGCTGCCCAAGCAGGGACGCCTGCCGGTGAATCCCTCCGGCGGCTTGCTGGCCTGCGGGCATCCGGTCGGCGCCACAGGCTTGATGCAAGCCGTCTTCGCGTTCTGGCAGTTGCAAGGAACCATCGGCAAACATCTGGGGAACGACACCCTTCAGGTGAAGAACGCCAAGCGCGGCCTGATCCACAGTCACGCCGGCACCGGGACGTATATTACGGTATCAATCCTTGAGGCGATGTAACCCCCACCCTGACCCTCCCCCTTGAATGGGGAGGGAAGGGTGAGGGTGGAGAGCGAGGACTCACGATGGAACCAAAGGGCACAGTGGTGCTGAGCGTGGACCCGCTGATTATTCACGACCATTACGAAATCGACTACCGTCATAGCTATGCGGAAGATTCGCCATTCTTCATCGGGCTGAGCAAAGGAAGACTGCTGGGGTCCCGCTGCACGGCCTGCCGCTACACCTTCGCCACCCCTCGGTCCCATTGCATGGAGTGCGGCGCGCCGACCGCATGGCACGAACTGCCATTGACCGGCCGAGTGCATACCTACACCACCTGCCATTACGGCGGCGAAGCGTTCCTCAAGGAGACGCCCTTTACCCTGATCCTGGTGGAGTTCGATGGTGCCGACACCTTGTTTCTGTCCCGTCTGAAGGGTGTGGAGCCAGGGGGGCTGCGGATCGGTCTCCCGGTGGTGGCCCGTTTCGCCAAGACCCCTTCCTTCAAAGTGACCGATGTCTGGTTCGAGCCTGCGGACCCCCACCATCCCACCACCCGTTGCACCCAAGCAAGCAACGGGTACCCGCCCAGAGCATGACCAAGCGCCAGGGCCGAGAGGATCCCGCTTCTCTGGCCAACCGGGTCGAGGCCGGTGATGTCCGGGCCGTCTCCCGTCTGATCACGCTGCTGGAGAACCGTGAGCCGGACGGGATCACGGCGCTGAAGAAGCTGCGGCCGCCCACCCGGCGTTCGCCCGTGATCGGGATCACGGGCTATCCGGGAGCCGGCAAAAGCACCCTGATCGACCAACTGGTGAGAGCCTACCGGCGGCAAGGCAACAAGGTCGGGATCGTGGCGGTGGATACCTCCAGTCCACTGACGGGAGGAGCGATCCTTGGCGACAGGATCCGGATGCAGGATCATTCATCCGATGCGGGGGTCTTCATCCGCAGCATGGCCACGCGTGGGCAGCACGGAGGGCTGGCGCGCTCCACCTTCGAGGCCGTGCAGGCCTTGGAGGCGGCTGGCTACGACCTTATTCTGGTCGAGACCGTTGGCGTGGGACAAGCCGAGGTGGACATCGCCCGTGTCGCCCAGACCGTCGTGGTGGTCGTCGTGCCGGGTCTGGGAGACGAGGTGCAAGCGATGAAGGCGGGCCTCCTCGAGGTGGCCCACATCGTGGCGGTCAACAAGGCCGATCATCCAGGAGCAGACGCCACGATCCGGGATTTCCAGGAATGCGTGCCCCGGGTGATCCGCACGGTTGCCGTGAAGGGCGAAGGCATTGAGGAGCTCGTCGAGGCCATCGCCCAGCACCGACGGAGCGTTGACCTCAAAGGCAAGGCCTAACTCCCCGCCTTCAACTTCCTTCATCAATTCACTTATGGCTCTTCCGGAAATCGTGGCGGGTCAGTTCCGGTCCGTCAGGGCGAGGCATTCCGCTCCGTGCCGGCTCGCCGCGCTGCTGTAGCGAGCGGCGGCCCGGCTCCGGCTCCCCCCATCCCCCAGCGGGGGTTCGCCGATCCGCTCCGGTCTGGTGCGACAGCCCGAAGCGGTCGGGCCTCGCTCGGGTCGCCGCTGCGCACACCAGCGGGGCTCCCCCGCAAGGTCGCGTCACCCTCGCCCCGACGGCCTCGATCGTGCTTCCTGGCTCAGGCCAAGGCTGCAAGGGCTGGGCGCGGAGGGTCGTCGTCCTCGCGGGACTCATGACAGGGGTGGCCTGGCTGATCCCCTATTGCGCGCGTCCAGCGAGCACCTTCTTAGGTGCGCGATGCGCGAGCACGGGGGATTAGCCTGGCCGCCCCGCTTCTTTGCCCTTTGTCAGCCGAGGTGGCTTTTTCCTGAAGTCTCTACCTACGCGAAAGCCGGAGGAGCCTCAATTATACCCATCCTGGCGGAACGGAAGATGTCGAGCGACCGGGCCGGGAGCCCCGCGAGCTAGCCTTTCACGTAGGTTCGGGCGATCTGCCTGATCCGCGGGTCGGGGTCGTCGGCAAGGGGCGCCAACACGTCGGCCACCCGAGCGTGAGGGATTTGCTTGAGCGCAAGGACGGCGGCGGCGCGGACCTCACCGTTCCATTTAGGGCGACGGGAAAAGAAACGCTTTGGCGCTAAGATTCTGGCGAGCGGTGCGAAGCTGCCCAGATCCGCGATCTGACCAAGAGCTTGGCAAAAGGCGACGGCCCGGTCCGTGTCGTTGGTGGGTTTCAACAAGGAGGCGAGCCGTTCGGCCGCCCCCGGCGGCTTGAGCTTCCCTAAGCCTTTAATCGCACCGATCGCCAATCCGGTGTCCGAGTGACCGGCATACTCCAGAAGCAGTTCCACCACCTCTTTGTCGTTGAGTCGCTCGGCCAGACGAAAGGCGGCCTTGCGCACCTGAGCGTCCTTGTCACGCAGGGCAAAAACCAACTCGGTCTTCAAGGCACGAGTCACGGAATCGATGACCTCCAGAATCCTCACGCGTTCCTCGGCGCTGATCTCCAGAACCAGCTCTCGCTTCAAGGTCTTGGCAGCCATTGGTCCCTGCTCCGCAAGAAGGCCGGCGGCGATGTGCCGCACCCTGAATTCCTCCGCTTGCTTGATGAGATCGATCAGGACGGGCATGGTCGTCAGGCCCAGGCTACCGAGCGCTTGGGTTGCATTCTGTTGCCTGGTTGGGTCGCCGGATTTCAGGTCCTCCACGAGCAGCTTCTGCACCGCCGGCTCCAACTTTTTTTCCAAAATTCTGGCCAACGTCTGGGCACGCGAGTCATTGGCCTCCTCGAGTTTTCGGTGGCGACTATGGAGCTGCGAGAGCAGGCGACACGCAAGCTGGTAGTCCGAGAACTGGATCAGGTTGGCGGCCATGCGGTACACCATGGCAGCCAGCTCCTCAAGCATCTTTGGGTCCCTCTCGTCTGCAAAAGCGAGCAGGAGCGGCTCCGCCATCACCTTGGTGAGGTCCCCCTGGAACCCAGAGGGGACGCTCTTGAGAACGTTCCTCCAGGCAGCAAGAACTTTTTCACGGAGGAGGGGATCGCGCCCCTGGAAACCCTTGAACAGCCGTTCGAGCATCGGCTCAATCAGCTTCGGGCGCCCCTGTAGCAGAAACTCGTTCACCCGTCCTGGCATCGTCTCCAGCAACAGATCAAAGGGCTCCTTGGCAGCCTGTTCGGCCCACTGCGCTTCGGAGAGTCCTCCCTGGCTCCCATCGGAACTGTCGAGGGTCGCTGTGTTCACGCCCTCTTCCCCGCCTTCCCACTTGCCGGATTCTTTCATCGTCCCGGCCACACCGACTTCGTAGAGGCGCTCGTCGAAGAGAATGCCGGAGAGTCCCTGCTCTTTGGCAAAGCGTTTCCAGAACTCCCGACCCAACCCTGACGCGGGGAGTTGGCGGAGTGCCCCGATAAAGGTCTCAAGCTCAAAGTACGACGTGTGCTCCAGAAATGTCAGGCTATGGAGCTCGATGGAGTCAAGAAATTCCAGGAACCCTTCGGCCAAGGCCTTGAAATCCGATGGGTCCACTCGTTCGCCATCCACCAGCAGCGCCTTACTCGCCCGGGCCATCGTGAGGACCGGCCGCCGGGACAGGAGCTTGCGCAACGCTTCCAGGAGCTGTTCAACCGACGTCGAGGTGGTTTTGCTGTTGATGGGGTAGAGCTTGATGTTCTTGACGGCGCTGAGGAGGCACCGGATGATGTCTTGAATCTGGGCGAGGTCCCCGCGTTCCACCTTCTGCTCGACCGCCTGCAACTGGTGGGAGATTCCCCTGCGCCTGGTCCGTTCGGTGTACCGCACCTGCTTCAAATTCACGTGTACCAGGCCGCGTTCGGAGGAGAAGCGTGCCCAGTAGCGCTGGTCGATGGTTTCAGGCCTGGCGTACCCGAAGGCCTCGATCAGCGCCTTTAACTCGTGTTCGGTCACGCCCCGATGAAACGCAATGCCCTGCAACTCGAGTCGGCTCAGGGAGTCAAGAAACGCATCGGCGACGAACCGAAACTCGCTGGCATCGATCTTCTGGCCGTTCACCAGCAAGGCCCGTTTCGCCTGAGTGAAGGTCAGCCGTTCGTTCTGGCTGAGCACCTGAGCGATGGCCCTCGTCGCCTGGAGAATCGCGCTGGCAACGGCCTTGCTTTCCGGGGGATAGAGCCTGACGTTGCGGACCGCGGTTTGCAGGGAGCGGATGACTCCGGGAATCTGCGGAAGACTGGCTTGCTCGAGCGGGATGTCCTCGGGATGAACCTCAAACTGTTCACCGGAATAGGAACTGGCTTCTTGAACGTTAAAGACCTTCTTGTTGGAGACCGCCTGCAGTTCCTCGTAGGTTCTGGCTTTCTCCTGATTGGCCGAGCGCTTGAAGTGATAGGCCAAATGGGAGGCCGAAGGCAACACGCCTTGCTGATAGAGGGTCTCCTCGTAGGTGCCAATGCCCTCGTGCAGGGCCTGCTTTTGATCCTGCTGGAGGCCGCCGTAGGTGATGTCGAGAACGCGCTTGCTGAGAAACCTGATCGTCTCGTCATTGAGTTGAAAGTCCGATCGGAGCAGCCCCAGCGCCGCAGCCTGATCCACAAACTCCAGGACCTTGGCCTCCATTTTCTTGGAGCTTCCGGTGAGCAGGCTCAGGGAGACATCCTCACCGAACGTCGAAGCCCGGGCAAGCAACTGACGACCCTCTTCATCAAGGGTGGCGATCTGCTGGCTGACGATCTCTTCCAGGGATCGCGGCAGATCGCCCTCCCGCAGAGGCTGGATCACCCATTGCCGGCCCACCAGGGAAATTTTCTGATCCATGACGAGCTTGCGCAGGATTTCACTGAGAAACAGCGGGTTGCCCTGGGTGATGTGCGCGAGGTGTCTCTCGAAATCCGGTGGCAGATCCACCTGCGGGAACAGCCCGTGAAGATGGCTGGCGATGTCGGCGGGAGTCAGTGGCTTCAACGTGATCTTTTTGATGCTCAGTTCGTCCTGCTGGACTGCGAGGAATCGTTCCAGCGGCAGCATCTGGTCCTTTGCTCTGGCCGGCACCGTGCCGGGAGAAGCGCCGCAGATGAAGACAGGGATCTCCCGACGCAGGATCAGCACCCGGAGCAACATCAGCGTGGCCTCATCCGCGAAGTGGAGATCGTCAAGGAGCAGAATCAGGGGACGGAACCCGATCAGTTTGGGAATGAAAAACACCAGCGTGTTGAAAAGGCCCTCCCGCTGGGCCGCATCATCCTCGTCGAGCCGAACGTCCTGCAGTTCTTCCAGTTGAGGCAGGATATGGCTCAGATACGCGATCTGTGTCGAACTCAGGCTCTCGAAGACCGCGGCTCCCTTGTCCGCTCGACGGCTCAGGAGCGCAACCAGAATGTTGGCCGCCAGGTAATACGGGCGAAACGCCTCCTGTTGCACCCCGTTGACCTCGACCACCTCGACCTCGCCGCGGACAAGAGTGCCGCGAATGGCCTCTAAGAAGGTGGTCTTGCCCATCCCGTCGGCGCCTTCGACGATCAAAAATTGACTCTGGCGTTGGCCGAATTTCTTGAGCGATTCGGCTACCTGGACAAGTTCCAGCCCTCGCCCGACGCTGTGGACCTCTTCAAGCAGGTGGAGGGCCGCTTTGTCGGACACCACCTCGAGTTCCGCGGCGTTAGCCAGCCGGTCACGCCCTGATTTCTTGGCGTGGTAGAGCGCGGTGTCAGCCTTCTGGATCAAGGCCTTGCCGGTTTGGGCGTCCTCGGGTGCCGATGCCACGCCGATGCTGAGGGTCAGGTGGATGACGGCTTTTCCGTCGTCCAGGCTGAGGGATTCCTCGTGGATGCGCTGGTGGAGACGCGTTGCCAGTTGCATGGCCGCGGTTCGAGACGTGCGTGGCATGAGGATCATGAACTCATCACCGGCGAAGCGGATGGGCAGGCCCTCTTCCCCAGCCACCTCTGTCAGCAGGCGAGCAACCAGCACCAGCGCCTGGTCACCGCACTGATGGCCATGGGTGTCGTTAATCGCCTTGAAGTAGTCCACATCGATCATGAGCAGCGACAGGGAGTGGCCGTTCAAGGCATCCCAGGAAACTTTGTTCTCGAAGTAGCTGAGGAGGAAGCGGCGGTTGGCGATACCCGTCAGCTCGTCTTCAAAGACCAGGCGGGAGGGATCCTTGCCGACCTGTTTCAGAGAGGTGATAAGCTCTTCGTACTGCATCCCGCCTACCCGGCAGCTCCGACCGCCTCAACCTGGCAAGGTTCTCGACCTGCTTCAAGATGGCTCAGAGTCAGGAGAACCCGCGATGGCGCGTGGCGGTGACAGTCTGCGCAGTTCCAGTCGAACTACTGGGTTTACTGTAGTACTCAAGGCGGGATTTGCCAAATTTTATTTGATTTTTAGCGACTTGTGAATTTGGGAGGCCGTTTTTCCATGAACGCGGTGATCCCCTCCTTCTTGTCAGCAGTCTCGCAGAGTTCCCCGAACAGCTCCGCTTCGCGCGCCATCCCCTCAGCGAAGGGACTGTCGAGGCCGGTCCGGATCGCCCGCAGCGCGGCCTGGGTGGCCTGGCGCCCCTTCGTCGTCACCATTCGGGCCAGGGTCATCGCTTGCGGCAGCACCTGGTCGGCAGGAGCGAGTCGGTTGAGCAATCCGAGCGCCAGGGCCTCCTCCGAGGTGATACTCTCCCCTGTCAGGATCAACTCGGCGGCCTGCGACGGCCCGATGATTCGTTGGAGCCGTTGGGTCCCGCCGAACCCCGGGATGAGACCCAGTTTGATCTCTGGCAGGCCGAGAGCAATCCCCGTGGCCGCCACCCGCATGTGACAGGCCATCGCCAATTCAAGCCCCCCGCCCAGGCAGGTGCCATTGATGGCGGCGATCACAGGCTTGTCAGAGCGTTCGATCCGGTTGAGCAGGGCCTGACCCCGACCGGACAGCTCCGATCCCTGGTACGCGGTAGCAAGGAGCGCCAGCTCTTTCAGATCGGCACCGGGACAGAAAAAGCGGCCGCTGGCCGTCAGCACCACCACCCGGATATCGTCACTGGCTTCCAGCTCGCCGAAGATTTGATCCAGCTCTGTGAGAACCGACGTGGTGAGCAGATTCGACGGGGGGTTGTTCAGGGTGACCGTCGCAATGCGTTCACCGGCGGAGACGTTGACGAAGCGGTATGGCATGATGGGCTCCTTCGACTGTCGGCCTGCGGCTCTCCGTCGTCGAAGCGGCAGGAGCATGACGGAGACCGTTCAGAAGATCTCACCTGACCGGAAGAGTCGCGTGGGTCTGCGACCGCTTTCATGCTAACAAAGTCGGGGTCCGCATGTCATTACTGTGCTAAACTTCTTGCGATGGAGGTGGCAGTTCCGTGATTGCCGATCGCCTCGCCGAGTACGGTCGGTCGCTTTCCTATCCGCATCTTCCCGCTGCCGCGGTGCATGAGGTCAAACGCCGGATCCTGGATAGCCTCGGGTGTGCCTTCGGCGCCTGGTCCGCCGAGCCCTGCCGGATCGCCCGCCGCACGGCACCATCCGTGAAGAGTGCCAACGGCGCGACGCTGTGGGGGACAGGGCATACAACCCTTCCGGATCTGGCCGCCTTCGCCAACGGCGCGCTGGTCCGCTACCTGGACTTCAACGACACCTACCTGTCGCAGGAGCCCGCGCATCCGTCGGACAATATCGCAGCGGTCCTGGCCGTTGCGGAGGCGACCCATGCGTCCGGCAAGCAAGCCATCGAAGCGATCGTCCTCGCCTACGAGGTCCAGTGCCGGTTGTGCGACGCCGCGGCGCTGCGGCCGCGGGGGTGGGACCATGTGACGTATGGTCCCTTTTCGTCCGCGCTGGCGGCGGCCAAGGTGCTCAAGCTGTCGCAGGCCCAGACGGTCCAGGCGGTCAATCTCGCCGGCGTGGCCAACGTGGCGCTGCGGCAGACGCGGGTGGGAGACCTCTCCATGTGGAAGGCCTGCGCCTTTTCGAATGCCACACGGAACGGGGTGTTCGCCGCCACCCTCGCCCAACAGGGCATGACCGGACCATCCCCGATCTTCGAGGGCGAGAAGGGCTTCATGAAGCTGGTGTCGGGGCCGCTCGATTTGCCGGCATTCGCCGGCGAGGGCCGGGCTCGGCGAGATGAGAATTCGTTCAAGATCCTCGAGACATACATCAAACACTACCCGGTGGAATACCACGCGCAGACAGCGGTCGAGGCGGCGCTCCTCGTCCGGGAGCAGGTGCTGAATGCGGAAGGACCTCGGTCCCTCGCTGAAATCACCGAGGTGGAGATCGGCAGCTACGGCGTGGCGATCGAGATTATCGGGCGGGATGAGGCCAAGTGGCGTCCACGCACGAGGGAGACCGCCGACCACAGCTTCCCATTTTGCGTCGCCGTCGCTTTGCTGGACGGGACGGTGACGGTGCGGTCATTTGGAACGAAGCGGCTCGAGGATCCGGTTCTGCATGCCCTGATGCAAAAGATCCGCGTCGTCGAACAACCGGAATTCATGGACTGGTACCCTCAGGCCATGCCCACGCGGGTCACGGTCCGAACGGCGGCGGGCAAGGAGTATGTGCGGCAGGTTGACTTCCCCCTGGGGCATCCTCGGAATCCCATGTCCGATCGCGAGGTGGAGGAAAAGTTCCGCAGCCTCGCGCAAGGGAAACTGGACCGCGCAAGAGCGGGCCGGGTGATTGACCTGGTGTGGCGGCTGGATGCCCTGAAGAACGTCGGTGATCTGATGCCGCTGCTCAAGGTGGCTCGCTAAAGGACTCCCTCCCCACGACGAGCGGGGGCTGGGGTGGTCTTTCCTCCCCCTCCAGGGGGGAGGGGAAAAGAGGCTCCCAGGGCAGAGAAGGGAACCATGGAGAAACCCAGTCAGTCTAAAGCACGACGCCTGCGGGAACTCATCGCTCGGCATCTCGTGATGATGCCGGGGGCGTTCAATGCGCTGACGGCGATCCAGATCGAAGGCGCGGGGTTCGAAGCGGTCTATGTCTCAGGCGCCGCGCTGACGGCGGCTCGGGGGCTTCCCGACATCGGGCTCCTGTCAATGACGGAGGTCGCGGCCGATGCCGGGACCATTGCGAACGCGGTCTCCATCCCGGCGCTCGTCGATGCGGACACCGGCTATGGTCCGCCCCTCGTCGTCATACGGGCGGTCAGGGAGTTCGAGCAACAGGGGCTGGCCGGGATCCAATTGGAGGATCAGGAGAACCCCAAGAAGTGCGGGCATCTTCCGGGAAAGCGCTTGGTACCCGCCTCCGAGATGGCCCAGAAGATCGGGGCCGCAGTAGAGGCGCGCCGGGACCCGGATTTTGTCATTGTGGCCCGCACCGACGCGCGGGCCGTGGAAGGCCTGGACGCTTCCGTCCGGCGGGCGCGGGAGTATGTGCGCGCGGGCGCCGACGCGGTGTTCCCGGAGGCCCTCGAGTCGGCCGAAGAGTTCCGGGCCTTCGCGCAGGGGCTCTCGAAGGAAGGCGTCACGGTGCCGCTCGTGGCCAACATGACCGAATTCGGCAAGACCCCCTACCTGACCGCGAGAGAGTTCGAGGACCTGGGGTATCGCATCGTCCTGTTCCCGGTCACGGCACTACGTGTCGCGACCAAGGCGATCGAGACCATGCTCGCTGAGTTGAAGGCCGTCGGGACTCAGCAGGGATTGTTGAGCACGATGCACACCAGGCAGCAGCTCTACGACCTGCTGGGATACTCGGAGTACGAGAAACGGGACAAGGACCTGCATGAGCGATATGGTCGGAAAAAACAAGAGTGAACGAGCCACAGGCACCCGCGGGCAGGGTGAGGGAGAGGGAGTCGCCTACAGCCCGGGGCTGGAGGGAGTGATCGCGGGGGAGACCGCTCTCTGCCAGATTGACGAGGGCGAGTCCGGCTTGCGGTATCGAGGCTACGCCATCGGCGACCTGGCCGAACGGGCGACGTTTGAAGAAGTCTCCTATCTCCTGCTGCTCGGCAAGCTCCCGACGCGCAAGGAACTGGAGGACTTTTCCGGGCAATTGCGCACGCAATGGGTCTTACCCGGGCCGGTTGAAGCCTTTCTCGGCGTGGTGCCACCCGATGCCCACCCCATGGACATTCTGCGGACCGGGGTGTCGCTGCTGGGCATGACCGATCCCGACGCCACGGGCGAGGGGCGCGTCTCGGCGGGCCCGGGGCGGGAGGGTGCCATCATCGGGTCGCAGGCGGCCAATGTGCGCAAGGCCATCCGTCTGCTGGCCCAGATCCCCGTCATGATCGCGACTTCGTACCGCCTTGCCCATGCCAAGCGGCAGGTCCAACCGAGCGCGACGCTCAGCTTCGCCGAAAACCTGCTGTATCTGCTCACAGACCGACATGGAGATGAGACTGCCAGGGCCATGGCCCGCGTGCTGGACGTTTCGCTGATCCTCTACGCCGAGCACGAGTTCAACGCGTCGACCTTTGCCGCACGGGTCGCCGCTTCGACGCTCACCGACCTCCATGCCGCGATCACGGCCGCCATCGCCGCGCTCAAGGGCCCGCTCCATGGAGGGGCCAATGAAGCGGTGGCGGCCATGCTGCTGGAGATCAAAAGCCGAGACCGGGCCGAACAGTGGGTGCGGGAGGCGCTGGCGTCGAAACGCCGGGTGATGGGGTTCGGGCACCGGGTGCTCAGGAAAGGGGATGCCCGCTCCCAGATCATTCAGCGCCATGCGGAGGTCCTGAGCCGTACTTGCAGGGACACCCGCTGGTACGAGATTGCGACCATCGTGGATCGGGTGATGCAGCAGGAGAAAGGCCTGTATCCCAACCTGGACTTCTACACAGCCGTCGCCTATCTCCTGATGGGCATTCCCCAAGACCTCTACACGCCCCTGTTCGTCTGCGCGCGTATCACGGGCTGGTGCGCCCATGTGATCGAGCAGCAGGACCACAACCGGCTGATCCGCCCCCGTTCGCTGTACACCGGGCTCCCGCCGCAAGCCTATGTCCCCATCGACCAACGGACCTGAGATTCTCTGGCATCCCACGCCGGACTATGTGCAGCGGAGCCGGCTTCATCGCTTCATGCAGCGGCATCGGATCGCCGACTATCCCGCGCTCTACGACCGCTCGATCACGGACCTCGAATGGTTCTGGAAGGCGGCGCTCGACGAGATAGGGATTGAGTGGGCTTCCCCGTATACGCGGGGGCTGGACCTGAGCAAAGGGATTCAGTGGCCTCAATGGTTCGTGGGTGGTCGTCTGAATCTGGTGCACAACTGCGTCGACAAGTACCGCAATGGCCCGCAGGCTGCTCGCCTGGCGATCCGCTGGGAAGGCGAAGACGGCGCCCAGCGGTCGCTCACCTACCGGCAACTGGATACCGAGGTCTGCCACGCCGCGGCCATCCTCCGGCAATTGGGGGTGCGGCGGGGAGACCGAGTGGCAGTCTTTCTCCCCATGCTCCCCGAGGTCGCCTTCATCACGCTGGCCTGCTCCAAGCTCGGAGCGATCTACACGCCGATTTTCTCGGGCTTTGGGGCGGAGGCAGTGGCCACGCGGGTGCAGGACAGTGAGGCGACGCTGTTGGTGACAGCCGACGGCTTCACCCGACGCGGCGGGTTGGTGAAGATGAAGCAGGTCGCGGATGAGGCGGCGGCGCGTTGCCCGACGGTGAAACATCTGCTGGTGGTGCGGCGGGCTGGCTGCCCCGTCTCCTGGCAAGCCGGCCGCGATGTGTGGTGGCATGACGTGAGGCCGGGTGCTTCGACCGGGCTCAGCACAGGCGAGGGTGAGGAGCCCGCGACGGAGGTGATGGCCGCCGGGGAGCCCTTCATGATCATCTACACGTCAGGCACCACTGGGCGTCCCAAGGGGACCGTGCACGTGCACAGCGGCTTTCCCATCAAGGCTGCGCAAGACCTGGCGTTTCATTTCGATCTTCAGCCCGATGACACGCTCTTCTGGTTTACCGATATGGGTTGGATGATGGGGCCGTGGGAGATCATGGGAGCCTTCACGTTGGGAGCGACGTGCCTGCTCTACGAGGGCGTGCCGGATTGGCCGCACCCGGGACGGCTCTGGGAGGTTGTGGCACGCCACCGCGTGACCATCCTGGGACTGTCCCCGACCGCGATCCGAGCCCTCATGCGGTATGGCGACGCACCGGTGCATCAGCATGATCTCAGCTCCCTGCGCGTGCTCGGCTCAACCGGTGAACCTTGGACACCGGATGCGTATCTCTGGTACTTCCAGCATGTGGGCCAGAGGCGTTGCCCGATTATCAATTACTCCGGAGGCACCGAGGTTTCGGGTGGGATTGTGGGGGGCACGGTCCTGCACCCCTGTAAGCCCTGTGCGTTTACCGGCCCCTGCCTGGGGATGGCCGCGGAGATCTTTGATGCCGACGGGCGACCGGTGCGTGGGAAAGTAGGGGAGCTCGTGGTCACGAAACCCTGGCCGGGGATGACGCACGGATTCTGGCGGGACCCGCAACGCTATCTGGAGACCTACTGGTCCCGGTGGCCACAGGTCTGGGTCCATGGCGACTGGGCTTCGACGGATGCAGAGGGATTCTGGTACATCCTGGGTCGGTCAGACGACACGATTAAGGTGGCGGGCAAGCGCCTCGGACCGGCCGAAGTCGAAGCGATCCTGACGGGCCATCCGGCGGTGAGCGAGGCAGCCGCGATCGGCGTGCCTCATCCAATGAAAGGGGAGGCGCTCGTCTGCTTCGTGGTCCTTCGCCACGGGTGGGCGACGAGTGAGGCGCTGTCCAGCGAGCTGGCGGCCCTGGTGGTGGAGCAGCTCGGGAAGCCACTCCGTCCCGCGGCGCTGCATGTGGTGCCGGAGCTCCCCAAGACCCGCAACGCCAAGATTCTTCGGCGGGTGATCCGGGCCGTGTTCCTTGGTCAGGACCCCGGCGATCTCTCCAGTCTCGAGAACCCGCAGGCCGTCGCAGCCATCCAGCAGCTCCGCTAATCCGGGCCGGGACTCGCTCATGGTTGACAAGCAGGATGAGGAGGTGAGAGTCTAGCAACTCGCGGCGAAATAAGAGGGCGCTAAGAGAGCGGGACCGGCATTGAAGTTCTTCCCTCCGCAGTCATGAAGATTGGTCTGCTCAGACCATGCCCACTCGTCGCTCTCTGGGCGCTCGCACTGTGTCTCAGCACCGTTTCCTGTGAGGCCCAGCGGGCGGACAGGGCCTACCTCCGCGGCGACTACGCGAAGGCGGCCAGGGAATTACAGTACTTAGCCGAGCAGGGCGATGCCAAAGCCCAGTTTGACCTCGGCTTGCTGTATGACACAGGTCGGGGTGTGCCGCAGAGCAACGAAGAGGCGCTGAAGTGGTATCAGATGGCTGCGGATCAAGGAGAGCCCAGAGCCCAGTACAACCTCGGGCTGATGTATGCCAATGGTCAAGGTGTGCGGCAGGACTACGCCCAAGCGTATTTCTGGAGCAGCCTCTCTGCCGCACAGGGGAACGGGCACGCGATGGATGCCAGAGATTTCCTCTACGAGAAGATGACGCCAGAGCAGGTGGCCAGAGCCAAGCAACTTGTCCGCGAGTATGAGAAGGCGAGGAAACTGGACACCTCCTGCCAGCTGTGTCCACTGCTCAAGGGGAAGTCGGCGCCCTGAACAGACTCGGTCTCGGGCTCCCCTCGCGGCTGCCGGTTAGGCTCCCATCCCGCGCTGCTACCGCCTGCATCGACCCCCTTGTCTATTGCGACCCAAGTGGGGTATTGTTCTTTCCCCACCTCTAGCACAGGGAGCCCCATGCGGAACCGATCTACTACGCGCCTGACCCGAGGACTGTTCTTGAATCGTGACATCGAGCGGCTGAGGCAGCAGCTCGTCCATTTTCAGCCGTTTCTCTCCAGGCGGAATACTGCGCTCTCCCTCGAGGAGTTTGATGCGGCCACGGAACGGTTGATCGGCCGGGTTTTCGGAGAAACGTCCGAATTGTTGGAGGCGTATGAGTATGCGAAGCTCGGCGAGGCGGCGAGCCTGGTGAATCTACCGGAAGAAGCCCAGGAGAGCGGGGCGCGGAACATTGACCGCGAGAGCCTGCACCAGCGCAAGAGCATCCTGGAGAGCTGCATTTCCAAACTCGAAGCCCTCCAGAATTCCAGAAGCCCGACCAACGCACGCGTGGCCGATTACATGTCGGACGATATCCGGAGCGTCCATCTGGGCGCTTCGCTGAAAGAGGCGGGCCGGCTGCTGCAGAAATGGAAGGTCGGCTCCCTGCTAGTGGATGACGGCCTCCGTTATCTCGGGATCATCACCGATACGGATCTGAGCCGGAAAGGCGTCGCACGAGGGCTCGATCCGACCGCCACGACGGTCAAGGCCTGCATGAACAAGCCGGTCATCAGCATCGAAGACAGCGAGCCGCTTCCGGCGGCCGTCTCACTGATGAAGGAAAAGGCCATCCGCCACCTGGCGGTCACTCAAGACGGGACCATCATCGGCGTCCTGTCGGTCGCGGACATCTTGCGATACTATTCCGAGCTCATTCCGACTTTGCGCGACCTGGCCGGACTGCCCGCGGAAGGGGGAGAGGCGGGGGGCGGCGAGTAGTCGACCCCGGCCGGGAAGCCGATCCAACGGCAGAGGCCGTTGAAGAACAGACGCGTCGTCATCGTGTTGCTGATGGGAAAGCCAAGGAATCCGATTCATGATGCCTCGGAGGGAGGACCCGGAGGTGCGCAATGGGGCCGACCAAAGTGATCGTGAAAGGCGGTGCCGTCCATGACGCGAAGACCGGCAACTTGATCAAGGGAGGGTTCACCACTCGGCAGGAGCTGGAACGGTACGCGGCGCACCATTATATCGTCTTACCCGAGATTGATAAGGCCGGCAGGCCATGGGAACTCGATGGAAAGCCGATCTACTGCCTCCGTGGCGCGAGGTACGAGTCCCTGGACGATGATCCTCTGCACTTGGCCCGTTGCCCGGACTGTGGGGGGATGGGCATCCGGGTTGATGAGCTGACCGTGGAATCTGATTGTATCCGTTGCACTCAGTGCAACCACGAGTTTGATGCCAGGCTGGAGATGATGGAGACGTAGCCCGTGCGCGACCATTCGCCCATGCCGCCGGTCTGCTGATTCAGTTCAAGCTGATGTGCCGAAGCAGGTCCTCGCCCGCATCCGTCGGATGCAGAAACTTGAACCCCTCCGGCTCCCGATAATCCAGCGTGATCCCGTCCATACGAGCCGCGCTGCGGGCCTCGATCGCGACGGTTAGCCCATCGCAGTCCTGGATCTCATCATCAGGCTGAGCCGTCGCTTCCAGGGTGATCCCAAGACCAAGACGTGTTTCATCCAGATCGTGGAGCGTCAGGCGCACGATAGGATCGTCAGGATGCTCCGCTACCAATTTCCTCAACTGCCGGATGGCGGCCGGCGTGACGGCAATCATGCTCCCCCTCCAGAGGTCCTGGCGTCGAGGTGCGCGATGATGCTCCTGGCATCGGCGATCGGATCGGTCGAGAACGGAGCGGTGTCCCGCTGGGTGACCTTGGTCATCAGCCGTTCGGCCGCCCGGCGAATGTCTGGTGGAAAGGACTCCTCCGCGCAGATCCGGCGGAGGTGGTTCAGCGCATCGCCATGCCACTTCTTCCCAGGGAAGCGTTCCAGCCACGCCTCGGCTGCCATCCCCACCGCCCGTCGCGCGCAGACCCTCACCATCCCGTCGTTCCCTTCTCGCTGCGCGGCCTCCGCCCTGGCCAATTCTCGTTCGATCTGCGCGAGGCGAGTCATCCGAAGTGTCGAGTCCGAGCTTTTCATGACGCGCGCCTCAGTCATCTCTATTTCAGATGAGCTCTTGTGTACCCCTTGGCCGCTGGAGAGTCAACAGCGAACGAAGCCAGGCAATCGGACTTATTTTGGTTGGCCCGCGCGTGCGCCGTACCAGTCGTTAAAGAGGCGGCAGCTTGCGTGCAGCATGGCCCCCTCGTTCAGGTTCCACCGGCTGATCAATCCCAAGTAGCACAGCGTGTCGGCAGCGGGCTTGACCGTGGGAAGGCCCAGCGCCTGCGCGGCCTTCCGGGGGTTGATGGGCCCTCGGTACCGGATGAGATAGTCCAGCAATGTCCGCTCGATCGGCTCTCGGACCGCCTCAAGGCAGGCCAGGAAAAACGGGGCAAGCCGATCCTGAACAGCGCCACTTAGGTGCGCGGGGTCAGCCGTTGGATCGGCGATCATGCGGGCCCGCAGCAGCTTCAGCACATAGGGATGTGTACCGCCAGAGGACAGGATGGCATCAACCTGGTCCGTTGTCAGTTCGGGCTTGACCAGCGAGCGCGCTTCCCCATTCAACAGAATCGCGAGCGGAACCGGTGCAAGCTTGAGACCGGAGCGCCCGTTGCGAATAAACTCCCGCCAGGCGCGTTCCCCGGCCCAGACTATCGTCTGGCTGGGGCCTCCGTTTCCCTTGCCCCGAACCAACGGTTTTCCCCTAGCCAACCCGTGCGGAAGCAGATGGTCGCAGTTGTCCAGCAAAAGGATGGAAGACCGCTGCAGGTCTCCGGCGAGGAAGCGCTCGCGGACCTCGGCTTCCACGAGGTCTTCATACTGCACCGGTAGTCCGTCAGAAGAGGGGAGGCGCTCCTGCTCGAGGAGCCATTTCACGTGCAGCAGCAGAGAGGTCTTGCCCAGCTTCGGGCCCCCGTAGAGCAGCACGGACTCGCGGCGGTGCAGCCGGGTCACGAGATTCCGAACCAGCCCCGCCCTCCCGACAAATCTCCCTGTCCCGAAAACGGGCGACTCAGGATCGTGGAAGTCGAATGAGTGGTGGGGTGAAGACACGGGGCCCGTTACGTCACATTATTTCTGCGCTAGCTTCAGGACGATCTTCCATTCATCCGGCCGCACGGGCTGCACCGACAGGCGCGATCCCCGGCGCAGGAGTTCCATCCGCGTCAAGCCGGGCGCCCGTTTCAACAGATCCAAGGGAATCGGATGGGCAAACTTGCGCACCAGACGGATCTCCACCATGTCCCACGTCGGCTTGGCCGGATTGCTCTTGGGATCGAAGTGTTTATCCTTGCGATCAAAGGCCGTCGGGTCCGGATAGGCCTCTCGCACCACTTCCGCGACTCCCACCACGGCAGGCGGATCGGCGTGGCTGTGATGGAGCAGGACTTGGTCGCCCCGTCTCATCGCGCGCATGTAATTGCGCGCCTGGTAATTGCGCACCCCGTCCCAACAGGTGGTCCGGGCTGGAGCGCATTGCAAATCGTCAATCGAAAAGGCGCTCGGTTCCGACTTCATCAGCCAGTACTGTGGCGCACGGGACATCGGTGACCTCTTTCGTCGATATCAGAGCGAGCGTTCACCTTGGTCTTCACTTGTTCCACCCACAAGGCGGATGCTATCCTCCTCCACGGCGACGGGCTAGTGCAACAGTCACGAATACATCCTCCGTCTCATCTAACGTCAGAGGAGTCACGATGGAACCGTCCCCCTTCTTGTTTGGCCTGTACAAGCTTGCCAAGTTCGCGGTGTACCCCTTTACCTGGATGTTCGCACTGCTGGCGCTCGTGGCCATTCTGGCGGCCCTGCCGGGCTCGCCGCGACGGTCTTGGTGGTTGCGATATCTATCCGCCTCGACGTTGCTCCTCGTGTTTGTCTTCGGAAACCCGCTCATCGCACGCACGTTGCTGGGGCTTCTTGAGGGGCAGTATCCTCCTTTCAGCGGATCCGCGACCGACCGGTTCGACGCCATCGTGGTGCTGAGCGGTGGCGCAGCCAGCAAGGGCACCCTTCGACCGTCGGATCAACTGTCAGGCCTCAGTCTGGAACGGACGATCTGTGGGGCTGACCTGTTTGCTCAAGGCCTTGCGCCGCGACTGATCCTCACTGGAGGGGACGCGATGATCTTCGGCCAAGGCCCGAAAGAAGCCGTTGAGATGACGCGATTGGCGCTGAGGCTCGGCGTGCCGGAAGACGCGATCGTCCTCGAAGACCGGTCCCGCACCACGTATGAGAACGCCGTCGGAGTGAAAAGGATCCTGGGCCACGCCTCGATCCTGTTGGTCACGTCAGCCAGCCACGTGCCTCGAGCCGTGGGCCTGTTTCGCAAGCAAGGGCTGGAGACGACCGCTTTCCCCTGCGGCTATTTGGTAAAGGACCGTCCTTGGAGCGGCTGGGGCGTCAACCCGTTCGATCTCATTCCGGAAGTCGACGCCCTGAGCAGAACCACCGGCGCGATCGCGGAGATCGTGGGGACCATCGTGTATTGGGCGATCGGGAAGCTGTGACAAGCGATAGCCCATCACCTATTGCCCATAGCCTTCCGCTTTGACGATTCGATGCACCGTCCCCGCGTGCCCGACGACGTAGAGCTCCCCGTCCTGATCCTCACCAAAAGACGAGATTTTCAAACCGGTTGAGAGCAGCACCTGAGGCCTGTTCAACACCCCCTGGGCGCTCTGTACCGTGCTGCTGAGACCTAAAACTTCGCCGCTGCAATAGTCGCCGTACACGTAGGTGCCCACAAGGCCCGGAATGCGGGTTCCCCGGTAGACGTACCCGCCCGTGATCGAGCAACGCGGTCGTTGATTCCGATACTCGGCGACGGGCGGCGCGAGTCCGCTCATGAGGCAGCCGGCAGACGGGGAAAAACAGTGGTTGCCCTCCATGATCCGCCACCCGTAGTTCGCGCCCTGACGCACCACGTCGATTTCCTCCCAGTCATCCTGCCCGACATCGGCTGCCCAGAGCTCACCGGTCTTCCGATCAAAGGAAAAGCGCCAGGGGTTCCGCAACCCGTAGGCGAAGATCTCCGGCCTCCCGCCGCCGGTGGCGAACGGATTGTCCGCCGGGATGGCATAGGGGGCGCCGCGGTCCACGTCGATCCGGAGGATCTTCCCGAGCAGTTCCTGACGGTTCTGGGCTCGATTCCCCGGATCGCCGCCCGCTCCGCCGTCGCCCCGCGCGATGTACAGAAAGCCGTCCGGGCCAAACGCCACCATGCCTCCGTTGTGGTTGGCGTACGGCTGCGGAACAACCATGAGCAGCGTTTCGTCCTGCCTGGCAAGGTTCGGGTTGTCGGACACGCGGTACTCGGCCAGCACGGTGGCGCCATCAGTGTCGCGGTTGTAGTTGATGATAAAGCGGCCATTCCGCCGATAGTCCGGGTGGAAGGCCAGGCCGAGGAGCCCACGCTCGCCTCCGGAGCGCACCCGGCTTGAGATATCCAAAAAGGGTGCCTCACGCAGCCGCCCATTCTCCACGATACGGATCCGGCCGGGCTGCTCCACCACAAAGAGGCGGCCGCTCCCGTCCCCGGCATGGGTGACGTACAAGGGATCACGAAGACCATCGGTCACGATCGGGGTCAACTCGATGGCCAGCGCCTGCTCAACCGCCGGCGGCCTGGGCTCCACTCCCTGAGACTCAACGCAGTCCGCCAGGCCCAAGCCGAGGCTCACGATGAAAAGAATGTGCTTCATCATCGATCGACCCAACACTGTTTTTCTCAATAGGCCTGCTCCTCGATGTACTCGATCAGGGCCTGGTAGGCGAGCTCGCGGGTCCTTGCCTTCGACAGGGCCGGGCCGGCCACGTTCGTCTCGAGCCAGACCCGGTCCTTGATGGGGGCTTGGGCCTCGTTGCAGAGCGTCCACATGTGATGTAGGAAGCCATCGGGGAGGCCCACCTGAACGCCTTCTGACTCGCTCCGGTCGTCCAGGATCGCCATCAGGTCCGAGATGGCCTGATCGGGCCGGTACGGAGTCGGAGTGAACCCAAAGGACCGCTGCGCCTGCGCCTCTTGGCGGGCCTGCTCGACCAGATCACGCATGTATTCCTTCAGCAAGCCGATCACGTGGCCAGTGAGTTTCATAAAAAGCCGCGAAGCGGCCCGGAAAAACGTCGCTCGCATCTCGCATCTCGTATCTCGTGAAGTCTCTGACGAGATACGCTTCACGAACGACGAGATACGATTCCCGCGCCTTGCGGGGCGGATGGCGCCATTATCCTCGACGGCCGCGCTGGTGGCAAGACCGGGAAGGCAGCGGGTTGGCTTGACCCATTCGCCGGGCCTCCTCTAAGATGAGGCAGCCAAGGGTGAAACATGAGGCTCGGCGTCCGTATCTCGTCGCTCGTATCTCGCGAGAGACGCTTCACGCTTCACGAGAGACGATTCTCCCATGACTGAGCAGTCAGTTGAGCGGCTCGAGGTGTCCGTCAAGACACCGGCGGGCTTGCTCACCACGCCGGTCGAGGTACCGACCGGCTTCGTCCCGGTGACCGCAATCGTCCCGCTCATGCGCCGGATAGGCGAGCAAGCTCAGGCGCTGGAGGAACGGAAGGCAATCGCCGCCGGGGAGGCGATCTCCTGCAAGAAGGGCTGCGCCGCCTGTTGCCGCATGCTGGTACCGGTGTCGGCCCCAGAGGCGTTCGCGCTCAGGGACATGCTCGCGAAGATGCCCGCAGGACGCCGGCAGGCAACGGTCATGAACGTGGCGGCGGCACGGGCACGTCTGGAACAAGCCGGTCTGCTCGCGCGCCTTACCGAGATTGCCGAGACGGGCCGGCAACTCTCGGACGAGGAGATGGAGCCGATCAACCGCGACTACTACGCGCTCCGGATGCCCTGCCCGTTTCTGGAAAACGAGGTCTGCTCGATCTACGAGGATCGGCCCGCCGCCTGTCGCGAGCTGCTGGTCACCTCGCCGGCGGAATTCTGTCAGGACATGGTCAGCAACCCCGTGCGACCGCTTCCGGTCCCCGTCAGGATAAGCACCGTGCTGGGGCTGCTGTGGTCGGAACTGTCGGGCGGACCGGCCCGACTGATTCCGCTTCCGGTCGCGCTGGAATGGGCTGAGCGCCATGCCCCCGAAGGCGCGGGGACCTGGAAGGGCGCGTCTCTGTTCGAGAACGCGCTGGACAAGGTCTGGCGGTTGTTAAATGCCGTGACGCGTGACAAGTGACGCGTGATGAGACAGGACGGCGCGTTTTCCCTAACCTGTCACGCGTGACGCGTCACCCGTCACTGTTTCCTGAAAGGACAGAATCATGACCCGTCCCGTCATCGCGTGCCTGGATATGGAAGGGGTGCTGGTCCCGGAGATCTGGGTCAACGTGGCCAAGAAAACCGGCATCCGCGAGCTGAGCCTGACCACCCGGGATGTGCCGGACTATGAC
>JAHFEU010000091.1 GCA_023248295.1 Nitrospirota bacterium
CTCCTGCACGCTTCCGATATCCACCTGGGTGCGGATCGTAAAATCGTCCGGCTGCTCGGGCTGAAGGCGATGGCGGGACCGGAGCACGTCGCGGATGCCCTCAACCGCTTGCGGCAGGTCCTCCGGCCGGTCGGTCGAGGCGAACAGCGCGCCCACCGAGCCAAGGAACAGGGTGCCCAGCACCTTCCGCTCCGCGGTCGTGAACGGAATGAAAATGATGTCGTCCTGGTCAGACCCCTGGGCCGATTGTCCCTTGGGCGCCAGGACCCCAATGACCCTGAACGGGACGTTCTTGAGCCGGATGGTGGAGCCGACCGGTTCTTCACCGGGGTCGAACAGATTCTCCACCACGGTCTGCCCGACCAGCGCCACGCGAGCGGCCGTATCCAGATCGGTCTGGGTGAACGGGCCGCCGCTGGTGTAGCTCCAGTCCCTGATTGTGAGATAGCCGGGTGAGACCCCGTTCACGGTGCCGTTCCAGTTGCGATTGCCGTACACGATCTGCATCACATCCCGTTTGGCCCAGGCCGTCTCGTTCAGCAGCGGGACCTTCTTCTTGAGGTCGTACGCGTCCGCCACCGTCAGCGTGACCGCTCCTCCGTGCCCTCCCCGCACCCCGCCGACGGTGGTGGCCCCCGGCAGCACTATGATCACGTTGGTGCCCATGCTGGCGATCTGGGCCTGGACCGCGGCCCTGGCCCCCTGTCCGATGCTGACCATCGCGATCACCGCCCCGACGCCGATGATGATCCCGAGCATCGTCAGACCGGCCCTCAGCCGGTTGCGCCCCAAGATCCGGAACGCGGTCAGGACCGTCAACAGGACAAACGCGTTCACCGTGCACCCTTAGCCCGCATTATTCATGACGGTTCGTTGCGAAATCGCGCAGTCGCGTTGCGAGACGGGCGCGCGGAGGCACGAAGGACCGAGGCGTGCTTGAAACAGCACGTCGAGGGACTGAGTGGCGAGCCCGCCCGTCTGCATGCCGCGGAAGCCGCATGCAGGCTTGTCGTAGCAGCGAATCCGCGATTACAGCAGAAGCGTTCATGAATAATGCGGGTTAGCCTTTTCCCGCCGGAGCCGCCGCCGTGCTCCGGTCAGCCACGATCTGCCCATCACTCATCTGCATTTGACGCGCCGCGTAGGCGGCGATGTCTGTCTCGTGGGTCACCAGGATGACGGTCAACCCATCCTGCCGGTTCAGCCCCTGCAGCAATGTCATGATCTCGCGGCTGGATTCGGTATCCAGGTTGCCGGTCGGCTCGTCGGCCAGCAGGATTGACGGAGCGGACACCAACGCGCGCGCGATGGCCACGCGCTGCTGCTGTCCGCCGGACAATTGAGCCGGGTAGTGCGGCTCACGGCCGCTCAACCCGACCCGCGCCAGAGCCGCGGCAGCCCCTGCCCGCTGCTCGCGTAGCGGGGTTCCCCTGTAAAAGAGCGGGAGCTGGACGTTTTCCAACGCGCTGGTCCGCGGGATCAGATTGAAGCTCTGAAAGATGAACCCGATTTCCTGGTTCCGGATCTCGGCCAGGGTATCCTGCCCTGCCCGCCCGACATCCCGCCCATCCAGCCAGTAGTCGCCGCGAGTGGGGGTATCCAGGCAGCCGATGATGTTCATGAGCGTGGATTTGCCGGACCCGGAGGCGCCCATGACCGCCACGAACTCTCCGCGCTCGATCTCCAGGCTGACACCGCGCAGCGCGTGCACCTCGACGTCGCCGAGCCGATAGACCTTCCAGAGGTCCTTCGTGACGATCAGAGCGCCCATCTTTCCTTCAGTGCTGAGTGCTGCCCTTCGACAGGCTCAGGGCCCCGAGCCAAGTCGAGGGGAAGACTGAGTACTGAGCAGTGGCTTTCGACTTTAGAGTTATGAGTTGTAAGCTTTGAGTTCTCGATCGAACGGAGGCACGGGCTGCTTTTAACATTTAACTCAGCACTCATAACTCAACACTGTCTTCTACAGCCCTCGGTCACGCGAGCTCGGGCGACGCTGTCCTGAGCCGAACCCGGGCGGCAGGGCATGAGGATTGCGCCCTGCTTTTGACAGTTCGATCCCCACGATGACCGCATCACCTTCTTTCAACTTGCCGCTGACCACCTCGGTGGCCGTGCCGTCCGAAATTCCTGACTGGATCGGAACAGCCTCCGGGTCACCGGAAGGGCTTATTTCCCACACCGTTTTGGTCAAGGCCGATGGAACGCCACTGGTGACAACAGGGAGAGCCGCGTTGGAGCCGGTAGCAGCGCGGTCCCCACCCGTTCCGGGGCCCTGACTGTCCGCGCGTTCCGACTTCGGCGGAGTGAACCGAAGCGCCGCGTTCGGCACTTTGAGCACCTGCTCCTTGCGGGCCACGATGATCGACACATTGGCCGTCATGCCGGGCTTCAGGCGCAGATCCCGGTTGTCCACTCCGACCACGACGTTGTAGGTGACCACGTTCTGCACGCTGATGGGGGCGTTCCGGACCTGCCGGACCCGACCCTGAAACTGCTCCCCCGGATACGCATCGACGGAAAAGGAGGCCTCTTTCCCCTCCACGATCCCGCCAATGTCGGATTCGCTGACGTTCGTGTCCACCTGCATCTGCATCAGATCCAGGGCGATGAGAAAGAGCGTCGGCGTCTGAAAACCCGCGGTGACGGTTTGGCCGACCTCCACATTGCGGGCGATGACGATCCCATGCACCGGCGATCGGATGACGGTATATTTGAGATCCAACTCGGCCGCATCGAGCACCGCCTGGGCCTGTTTGACTTGGGCCTCCGCCACCTCAATCTGGGCCCCCGCCCCCTCGTAGGCGGTTGCCGCCACATCGACCTCATTCTGCGAAACAAACTGTTGTCCCAGGAGCGCTCTGGCGCGGTCCAGCTCGCGCTTTCGCTGAGCGAGATCGGCCCGCGCTTTTGTCAATGCCGCCTTCGCATTGGCCAGGTTTGCTGAAGCCTGGTCCCGCCTCGCCTCGTAGACAGCCGGATCAATCCGGGCCACCACCTCACCGGCTTTGACGATCGAGTTGAAATCGGCGTGCAGACTCTCGATTTTGCCTGTCACCTGACTCCCAACCTGGACCGAGACAACCGGGTTGATCGTGCCGGTTGCGGTGACCACCGAGACCACGGTCCCGCGCTCGACGGGCGCGGTTCGGTACCGGATGGGGGCCTTGCGCTCACCACTAAAAAACACGTATCCCCCGATGGCCAACCCCACCGCCAGGATACCAGCGATCCAGACCGTTTGACGCACGCTTTCACTCCTCCGCCGAAGGCTGAACGGTCTTATGACATCTGCATTCTATGGACCCGGTTTCCGGCCTGTCAAGTAAACCGCCGCCGCGCCTCACTTACCCCACCCAAAAAAATAAAGGCTCTTCCAGAAGGCGACGCTTTATGGTAGAGGGGAGGGGCGCGGAGGGTCGTCGCCATAGCGGAACTCATGACAGGGGCGGCCTGGCTGATCCCCTATTGCGCGCGTCCAGCGAGCACTTTCCGAAGTGCGCGATGCGCGAGCACGGGGGATCAGCCTGGCCGCCCCGTCTCTCTGCTCTTCATGAGCCGAGGCTGCTTTTCCCCGAAGTCTTTAGCCTCACAACAGTCGGAAGAGCCAAAATAAAAGGCCATCCGCTCGACGCGAATGGCCTTGCCACACGACCTCCCGGATTACATTCTCAGGGCGCCACCTTCTGTGATGGCGGGGATGGTCACGGGGAGACGGTGATCCGATCCTTGATCACGTCGAAGGTGGCCTTGGGAAGGACGTCCTTCGCGACCAACTCTCCCTTGAGCCGATAGGGTCGGTTCGTCGCGACCCGCTCCGCGACCTCTTTCGTCAGTCCAAGGAAGAGCACCATATCGTTCGCCGACGCCGTATTGATGTTGACCAGCGACAGACCGGGCTGAGAGGGGGCGGCTGGCACGGGGACCATGGTGGGCTGCAGCTCCGTCTGCGCATCCGGGCCCCCGGTCGGGGAAGGCGGCTGAGGGGAAGGCCTCACGGCCGCCGCAGGAGGACGTGACGACTCGGAGGGGCTCGCAGGCTCGATCACGCGTTGTCGGTCCTTGAACTCCTTCTTGTATCGGGCTACCGTTGCCCTCAACGCCTGATTTTGCTTGAGGACGTCCTCGTACTCGCGCCGGATCTTCCTGTGCTGGGCAGCCAGATCTCTGACTTTCTGCTGCAGATCTTTGACGTCCCCCTCGATACTCGCCCGCTCCTTGTCACGGCTGTCCCTGATCCGCTGCTGCTCGGACGACGCCAGCTCTGTAGTGGCGGTCAGTTTCTCGTTCTGATCCTTCAGGCCTTTAACCTGCTGCTCCAACGCGGCCTTGAGCGTCTGCGTTTTTTCCAACTCGGCCTTGGCTTCCTCCGTCTCCGCCACGGCCTGCATGTATTTGCTCTTCCCCACGCAGCCACCGCCTGCCATCGCGCACACGAGTATCGCGGTGATCACCACTTGCCTCTTCATCCGGGCCTCCCCACTGTTAATCGTCCTCATTGCGGATCGGTTGATTGTGTAGTGGATCAAGCGAGTTTTGTCAATAGCGCCCGATGGTTCTCACGCCACCGCGGCTCCTGCTCAAAACGGTGTGTCGAGGTCCATGCGGCTTGACTCGCTCGCCGGAGTCTGTGAACATGCGCCCGACGCGGTGCGGTGACGGCCGCTGCGTGGACTGATCACGGAGCGCTTATGTCCGGGTGGGGTCCTGAGCTTGCTGTGCTGCTGGGCCTGGTAGAAGGGCTCACCGAATTTCTTCCGGTTTCCTCCACCGGACACCTGATCCTTGTCGGACATCTCCTTGGGTTCACCGGAGCGGTCGCGGCAAGCGTTGACACCTCCATCCAGCTCGGCGCCATCCTCGCGATCATCGCCTACGAACGGAAGAAGCTCGCCTCCTTCCTGTCACAAGCCGTCCAGGAACAGGCCATGTTGCGACTCTACATCCGCGCGAGACCGGATCAGAGATGGGGCAGGCTGCTCTCCCGCTCAGCCGAGCTGCATCGGAGCCTCTGGTTCCTCATCGGTCTGGGCATCGCGTTTGTCCCGGCAGCCGTCATCGGCTTACTCGCGCACCGCTGGATCGAAGCCCATCTGTTTAACCCGCACACCGTCGCCCTCGCCCTGATTGGCGGCGGAGTCATCATTCTGGCAGTCGAGGCCAGGCCTCGTCGAGCCCGCTTCAGCCAACTCGACCAGATCGGGGTGAGGACCGCCCTGTGGGTCGGAGTCGCTCAATGTCTGTCGTTGATCCCGGGCGCATCGCGCTCCGGGGCGACCATCATCGGTGGGCTGCTCGCGGGGATGGACCGAAAGATTGCGACCGAATACTCCTTCTTCCTGGCCCTCCCCACCATGATCGCGGCCACAAGCTACAAAATGGTGAACTCCGTGGATCTGCTGACGCGTGCAGACTACGTGGCGCTGGGGTTGGGGCTGTTGGTGTCTTTTCTGGTCGCCTGGGCCGTCATCGCCGCATTCCTGGCCTTTGTCCAGCAACACACCTTACGCCCATTCGCCTATTATCGGATGCTGCTCGGCATGGCCATGTTGCTCGTGTTCGGATGAGCCGGCCGGGGGCATCTAGAGGGGTATCCGTCAGGGCTGCTGGGCGACCGGGCCGACTTCTTTCTTCTCGAACGCGAAGTGGACGATGAGAAAACAGACGCCGACGCTGATCGCAGCGTCCGCGACATTAAAGGCGGGCCAGTGATAGCCATCCATGTAGAAATCCAGGAAATCGATCACCTCTCCGAAGCGCATCCGATCCAGGAGGTTGCCGATCGCCCCGCCTAGAATGCCCGCGATGCTGAGCTGCCCGATCCAATCATCGTGGCGCAGGCGAACAAAAATCGTTCCGAGGAGCACCAGCGCGAACACGGAGGTGAACCCGAAAAACAGCAGCCGAAATCCGTTACTGCTGGAAGCCAGGATCCCGAACGCCGCTCCCGGGTTTCTGATGTATGTCAGGCTGAAAACATTGGGAATGACCGGAATGGATTCATGCAGCCGCATCGTCTGCATGATATGGACCTTGGTGGCCTGGTCGAGCAGGATCGTCCCGACGCTGACCATGGCCAAGATCAGATAGCGTGCGGCTGCTTCCTTCATCGGATCGCCTCGACGCACCGATCGCACAGGGTCGGATGCTCCGGGAAGGATCCGACCGCAGGCCGGTAGTTCCAGCAGCGCTCGCACTTCCCGCCTCCGGCTTTCACAACTTCCACCACAAAGTCAGGCTTGTGGGGGAGATGGTGGACAAGTTTCAGCTCAACCTGGGACACAATGAAAAGGCTGGGAAGGTCCTGTTCATAGTGATTCAAAAACTCATAGCGATCGGTATTGGCATGAATCAACACCTTGGCTTCCAATGAAGAGCCGATGATCTTCTCCCGACGCTGCTGCTCCAGCCTTGCCAAGACTTCGGACCTAACTTCTAGCAATTGATCCCACCGCTCTGCTAACTCTGAATCTGCCCAAGTGGGGTCCGGCTCAGGGAAAGAGGTTAAGTGCACGCTCGGCAGCTCTGGATTCGTGCGCGCAGACTCAGGCAGCATCAGCCAGACTTCTTCGGCCGTAAAGCTCAGAATCGGCGCCATGACCTTTGTGAGCGCGACCAGCGCATCGAACAGGACGGTCTGTGAACTTCGGCGCAATGGACTATCCTTATGAAACGTGTACAGGCGATCTTTCAGAATGTCTAGATAAATTGCGCTCATATACACGGCGCAGAAGTAGTCAATCTCGTGATAAATCTGTCGGAAATCGAAATCTTCATAGCTCTCGCGAACCTTGCGAATCAGGTGAAAAAGCCTCATCAGCGCCCAGCGGTCAAGCTCCGTCAATTGGGCATACGGCACCCGATGTACGGTCGGGTCGAAGTCGAACAGGTTGCTCAGGAGGAAGCGGCAGGTATTCCTGATCTTTCGATACACCTCGGCCAATTGACTCAGAATCTCCGGGGAGATTCGGAGGTCTTCTTGATAATCCTGAGCCGCGACCCACAGACGGAGGATTTCCGCACCGGACTGTTTGATCACATCCTGCGGTGCCACGACATTCCCGGCCGACTTGGACATTTTCTTCCCCGCGCCGTCCACCACAAACCCATGCGTGAGCACCGCCTTATATGGCGCTCTCTCATCAGTGGTAACCGAGGTGAGCAGCGCACTGTGGAACCAGCCCCGGTGCTGGTCAGAGCCTTCCAGGTACAGATCAGCGGGCCACCAACCTTGACCGCGCGGCTTCAGGACCGCCGCATGGCTGACGCCGGATTCAAACCAGACATCCAGAATGTCCTTTTCTTTTTCGAACGTGTGTCCGCCGCATTTCTGGCAGGCCGTCCCGGAAGGCATGAGCTCTGCCGCCGACTTCTGGAACCAGACGTCAGCTCCCTGCTGGGTCACAAGGTTCGTCACACGCGCGATTACCACGGGGTCCGCCAACACCTCCCGGCATCCCGTGCAGATGAACGCGGGGATCGGAGTCCCCCACACCCGCTGGCGGGACAGGCACCAATCCGGCCGATTTTCGATCATCCCGTGGATGCGGTCCCGCCCCATTGCTGGAATCCACCGCACCCGGTCAATCTCGCCGAGGGCTCGAGCCCGCAAGCCCTTGGTTTCCATCGAGGCGAACCATTGTTCGGTCGCCCGAAAGATGACGGGCTTCTTGCAGCGCCAGCAGTGGGGGTAGGAATGGGTGATCGCTTCCTCTTTGACCAGCATCCCTCGACTAGTGAGGAGTTTGATGATCTCTCTGTTCGCCTCGAAGACTTTCTGACCGCCAAAGTGTTCTACCTCCTTAACAAACCGTCCTTGCGAATCTACAGGAGCGTAAACCTCCAACCCATACCGCTGGCCCACCTCATAGTCTTCTTGCCCGTGACCGGGAGCAGTGTGAACACAGCCCGTACCCTGCTCCTTAGTGACGTGCTCTCCCAATACGACAGGAACAGTGAGATCCAGCCACGGATGACGGCATAGGACTGGATTGGGTCCTCCGAGTTCTAGCCCGTTGTACGCTCCTTTCGTGACTTCAAAGTCTCCAGCCTTGTAACCGAATGCCTTCATGCAAGCCCCAATGCGGTCCTGTGCGATAATCAACTCGCCTGCAGGAGTTTTCACCAAACAGTAGATAAAATGAGGATTGACGCTGATTGCCCGGTTGGCTACCAGCGTCCAGGGTGTGGTGGTCCAAATTACAAAGAAAGTGCCCTTCGTTGGTTCAATGCGGAACTTGCCCTGAGGCTTCACGACAGGAAACTTCACATAGATCGATGGCGAGGTGTGGTCCTCATACTCCACTTCGGCTTCCGCCAAGGCCGTCTGATCCACGGTGCACCACAGCACCGGCTTCAATCCCTTATAGACCCCGCCCATCGCGACGAACTTTCCGAACTCGCGGAGGATCGTGGCCTCGTACGCCGGCTCCATCGTGAGGTAGGGATGCTCCCAGTCGCCCAGCACGCCGAGGCGCTTGAATTCGTCGCGCTGGATCTTGAAATACTTCTCGGCATAGTCGCGGCAAAGTTTGCGGATCGCCAAGGGGTCCAGGTCTTTCTTCTTGTCACCCAGCTCTTTCATGACTTGGTGTTCGATTGGCAGCCCGTGGCAGTCCCAACCCGGGACGTAAGGCGCGTGGGAGCCGGCCATCGTCTTAGACTTGACGATGATGTCCTTCAGAATCTTGTTCAGGGCATGGCCGATGTGGATATGGCCGTTCGCATAAGGGGGACCGTCATGCAGGACATACAGGGGGCGTCCCCGTCCGGCTTCCTGGATGCGTTCGTAGAGGCGCTCCCGCTCCCACAAGGCCAGCAACTCCGGCTCCCGTTGCGGGAGGTTGGCCTTCATCGGGAACTCGGTGCGGGGGAGGTTCAGCGTCGCCTTATAGTCCATAGCTCTTGTTCAGTCGGAGCAGTGATGACCAGCGGGAAGGGGGCGGGGTGGCTCCTAGTGCGCGTGTCCACCGAGCACATTCTGATCGTGCGCGGTGCACGAGCAAGGGAGTCATCCCGCCCCCCTTGCCTAACCGAGGAACGCTCAACTCACCGCCATCATGCGATCCAGGGCGATCTTGGCCCAGGCCTTTTCATCGTCGGGCACAACGATGTGGTTGACCACATGCCCTTCGGCCAGGTTTTCCATCGCCCAGCAGAGGTGGGGAGCATCAATGCGGAACATCGTGGCACATTGGCAGACGGTCGAAGAGAGGAAAAATACCCGCTTGTCCGGCTGGTTCCGTTTGAGCCGGTTGACCAGATTCAGCTCCGTTCCAACCGCCCAGGCAGTCCCGGCCGGAGCCGCGCTCACAGTTCTGATGATGAATTCGGTCGAGCCGACCAGATCGGCCCGGTTCACGACCTCTTCGTGGCATTCCGGGTGCACGATCACCTTGAGGTCAGGGTATGTCTTTCGGAAGTAGTCTACGTGCGCAGGCTGGAACATCTGGTGGACGCTGCAGTGGCCTTTCCACAGGATCAGCCGGGCTTTCCGGATCGCCTCAATGGTGTTGCCGCCGTTCGGCTGAAACGGGTCCCACACGATCATCTGGTCGCGCGGCACCCCCATCTTATTGCCGGTATTTCGGCCCAGGTGCTCATCCGGGAAAAACAACACCTTCTCGCGTCGGGCCCAGGCCCACTCGATCACAGCCCGCGCGTTCGAAGACGTGCAGGTGATGCCCCCGTGTTCACCGCAAAAGGCCTTGAGGACCGCTGCGGAGTTCACATAGACCACCGGCGTCACGGTTTCTTCCACCGGAAGAATGCCCGCCAAGGAGTCCCAGCACTGGTCTACCTGCTCGATCGCCGCCATATCCGCCATCGAGCAGCCTGCCCCCAGATCCGGGAGGATCACGGTTTGCCGCGACCGGCTCAGGATGTCGGCGGTTTCGGCCATGAAATGCACGCCACAGAACACGATATACGGGCGCTCCGAACGTTCCGCCGCCAGCTTGGCTAGCAGCAGCGAATCGCCGCGGAAGTCGGCGTGTTCAATCACTTCGTCGCGCTGGTAATTGTGACCCAGCACCATCACCTGGTCGCCGAGCGTCCGCTTGGCCGCCGCGGTGCGCGTGAACAGCTCATGGGAAGGGAGCGACAGATAGTCAGCCAACAGGAGTTGTATGGATTCTACGGACTTCATCGGTCCGTCATTCTACGATAGTCTCTTGCGCACAATCAACGGCTGTGTCAAGCTACCTCCCGGTGGAACACTCGGCCGGGTTCCTGCGCCCGGCGCCCCTCCCCTCCCTCTCTTGCGTGTCGTGTGGGAAGGCCGAGAGAATCCGGCTGAACCGCCGGTTGACAAATCGGAAAATCGGGGTGTACGATCACCCCGCAATAGCTAGGGGAGCCTGAGGGCTGAGAGTCCGAAGGCTGAGAGTCCGACCCGGCGGACAACCCTCTGAACCTGATCTGGATAATACCAGCGAAGGGAAG
>JAHFEU010000092.1:0-7018 GCA_023248295.1 Nitrospirota bacterium
CGGTACGCCTGGTCCTCGCGGCGGAGCGCCAGGTACCCATTGCGCTTCTGTTGCAATGGGTGCAACGCGACGCGACTGAGCGATTTCGCGACGAACCGTCATGAATAATCCGGGCCAGAGAGCCCGGTGGGAGGTCATGGCGTCCGGTGCTCGCGCTCACGCAGGCCGTTGACGAACGATCCGGGTCACACGCGTTCCGATGGCGCACAGCACTTCGTATGGAATCGTGTCCTGCCAGACCGCCAAGTCCGCCGCCGTGATCTGTTGGGACCCCTGCCGTCCGATCAGGACGGCCTCGTCACCCGGCCTCACACCGGGAATATCGGTGACGTCGACCATGGTCATGTCCATACAGACACGCCCCACAATGCGAGCCTGACGGCCGCCGATCAGCACGGCCCCGCGATTCGAGAGCGATCGGCCGTACCCGCCGGCATAGCCGATCGGCAAGACCGCGATCCGGGACACGCGCGTGGCGATGTGCGTCCGGTTGTAGCTCACGCTTTCCCCCGGGGCCAGCGTCCGGACCTGCCCCACCCTGGTCACGAGCGTCAGCACCGGCCTCAGCTCCGGAGAGGCCCTGTCGAGCGGGGCCTGGTGATAGCCATAGAGCATGATGCCGGGCCGGACGGCCGTAAAATGCCCCGACGGGTGACAGAGAATCGCAGCGCTGTTGGCGGCGTGGACCAGCGGAATCGACAACCCGGCTTCTTCAATCTGAGTCACCACCGAACGGAACCGCAAGAGTTGCGCCGTCGAGTACGCAGGATCAGTACCGTCCGCGTCTGCGAGATGAGTCATGAGACCTTCAGCCCGAAGAGGCCCCTTGAAGTGGGCGGACTGGAGCAGGGGCAGCACTCCCTCCGGTGCCAGGCCCAGTCGGCCCATGCCGGTGTCGACCTTGATATGCACCCCATAGGGCTCTCGTCTCGTCTTGACCGAATTGGCCAGTCCGCCCACCATGTCAAGATCGTACACCACCGGCGTCAGTTCATGGGCGATCGCATCAGGGAACTGATTCGGGAATAATGCGCCCATGATCAGGATGGGGGCACGGATGCCCGCCTCCCGCAGGGCGACCCCCTCCTGCAGCGAGGCCACCCCGAATCGGGTGACACCCAACTCGATCAGCGTCCGGGAGACCACCGCGGCGCCATGGCCGTAGGCATCCGCTTTGACCACGGCGATGATGTCGCAGGTCTTCGGGAGATACCGGCGCACCTGAAGGAGGTTATGCGCCAGGGCGGACAGATCAACGGAGGCGACGGTGGGAGGGAGGTCCGCGGGGAGGGGCAAGTTGCTGGTGAGGATCCGATCAGCCACGAAGGGCACCTCAGACTTCGAGGATTTCCTCCTCCTTTTTTTGGAGAATCTGGTCTACTTTGTGGACATACTGATCGGTCAGCTTCTGGACTTCAGCTTCGGCCTTTCGCAGGTCGTCTTCCGTGATCTTCGACTCCTTCTGGAGATGTTTGAGCTCCTCGTTCCCCTCGCGGCGGATGTTCCGGAGATGAACCTTCGTCTCTTCGCCGTGCTTCTTGCAGAGCTTGATCAATTCCCTCCGCCGCTCTTCGCTCAGAAGCGGAATGGGAATCCGGATTACCTTGCCATCATTGGACGGCGTCAGCCCCAGCCCCGAGGCCAACAGCGCCCTCTCAATCTCTTTGATGAGCGGAGGCTCCCAGGGTTGAACGGTGAGCAGTCGGCTCTCTGGGACCCCGAGAGTGGCGACCTGTTTCAGCGGAGTTGGCGTCCCGTAGTAGTCGACCTTGATTCCGTCCAGCAGGGTCAGCGACGCACGGCCGGTCCGAATGCCCCCCAGTTCGACCTTGAGGTGCTCGGTGGCGGCCTCCATGCGTTCAATGAGTTTCTGCTTTGTCGCGCTTGGCATGGGGTGATGCCGTTTCCACGGTCATCGACTAGCTGCCGTGACGAGCGTCCCGATCTTGTCGCCCTGGACCAACCGCTTCAGGTTGCCGGCTTCCTTTAAGTTGAACACGATCAAGGGAAGGTTGTTGTCCATGCACAGGGTGATCGCGGTCGAATCCATCACCTTCAGATTCTTGTTGAGGATGGACAGGAACGGCAGCTCCGCGAACATCTTCGCCTGCGGGTGGGTCACCGGGTCCGCCTCGTAGATTCCATCCACCTTCGTGCCTTTCATGATCACCTGCGCGCCGATCTCCATGGCTCTGAGCGCAGCGGCCGTGTCGGTGGAGAAATAGGGGTTTCCGGTTCCGCCGGCGAAGATGACGACGCGCTTCTTTTCAAGATGCCGGATGGCCCGCCGGCGGATGTAGCCCTCCGCCAATTGCCGCATCTCGATCGCCGATTGCACGCGCGTCGTGATGCCTTTTCGTTCCAGCGTGTTTTGCAGGGCCAAGGCGTTGAGCATGGTCGCCAGCATGCCCATATAGTCGGCGGACGCGCGCTCCATTCCGTTCGCGCTGGCCGCGATGCCCCGAAAGATGTTGCCGCCGCCGATCACTACGGCCACTTCCACGCCCAGGGAGACGACCGAGCCGATCTCGTCGGCAAGACTGTCCAGGACCCCGGGCTGGATGCCGTAGCCCTGCTCCCCGGCAAGAATCTCCCCGCTGATCTTCAGGAGGATCCGCCGGTACTTGGGCACGTTCATTCTTGGCCTAACTGGTAGCGCGTGAACCGCCGAATCGTGATGTTCTCGCCGAGCTTGGCAATGGCTTGCCCCGCGTAGTCTTTGATCGTGACGGTCGGATCCTTGATGAAGGTCTGCTCCAAGAGACAACTCTCCTGGCAGAACTGCTCCAGCTTGCCTTGCACGATCTTGGCCCAGGCCGACTCGGGCCTGCCCATCTCCTTCGCCTGCGCCAGGTAAATGGATTTCTCCTTCTCGAGCAGTTGCGACGGGATGTCCTCGCGTTTGATGAAGGAGGGACTGGAGGCGGCGATCTGGAGGGCAATGTCTTTTACGAAAGCCTGAAACTGTTCGTTGCGGGCCACAAAGTCGGTTTCACAGTTGACTTCCACCAGGACGCCGATGCGGCTGCCGGGATGGATGTACGCCGCGACCGTCCCTTCGTTCGTTTCTCGTCCCGCCTTCTTCTGCGCCGCAGCCAGCCCCCTCTGACGCAGATGCTCGATCGCCTTCTCAATGTCGTTTCCGGATTCCACCAGCGCCTTCTGGCAGTCAAGAATGCCGGCCCCGGTTTTCTCGCGAAGCTCTTTCACTAACGTGGTCTTGCCCGCCATGCCGGTCACTCTCCCCCCTTTGTTCTCTCGGCCAGCCAAACTGTTCCGCCGGACGCGTCACGGAGCGGGCATGCTCGCCGCGCCGACAGCCGCCACGTGGGATGACCGCGATTCTGTCCCTGTATCCAGGCCGGCGATGGATCCGGCCTTTTCGCTGTCTTCACGTTGGCTGCGCAGGTGAAGGCCCTCGATGCAGGCCTCAGCGATGCGACTGGCGATCAGCTTGATTGATCGGATCGCATCGTCATTGCCGGGAATCGGATAATCAATGGGGTCGGGATCGCAGTTGGTATCCACGATGGCGACCACCGGGATGCTGAGCCGATTGGCCTCCTGGACCGAGATACGCTCGACGCGGGTATCCAGGACGAACATACAACCGGGCAGGCTATTCATGTTCTTGATGCCGCTCAGACTTCGCTCGAGCTTCACCCGCTCCTTCTCCATCTGGCTGACCTCTTTCTTGGTGAGACGCTCGTGGGTGCCATCGGTCATCGCGGCTTCCAGTTTCTTGAGTTTCTCGACGCTCCGGCGGATGGTCTTAAAGTTGGTCAACATGCCGCCCAGCCACCGCTGGTTCACATAGAACATGCGACACCGTTTGGCCTCTTCTTCCAAAATGTCGACCGCTTGACGCTTCGTGCCGACAAACAGCACTGATTCTCCGGCCGCGACGGTATCTCGGACGTAGGCGTACGCCGCCTCAAAACACTGGACGGTTTTTTGAAGATCGATGATGTAGATCCCGTTGCGCTCGCCGAAAATGTAGCGTTTCATTTTCGGATTCCAGCGGTTGGTCTGGTGGCCGAAATGGACACCTGCTTCAAGCAGCTCTTTGATCGTGATCACACCCATTACCTCGCCTCACCTCCCTTCCTCGCTTTTGGTTTGGGACACGGGGCCCGCCCGTCACAGGTCGTTGATGATCGCGAACGTCTTCAGGATTCGACCGGGCTGAAAATGCCGTAAAGCCTTCGGAAACTAACATAGTCTGCCGGGCTTTGCAAGCCAACCCTGGGACAGTCCGCTACGATCGGTAGGATGCATTTATCTTCACATAGTCGTAGGAAAGGTCAGTGGTCCACAGCCTGGCTCTGCCCGACCCTTGACCGAGATCAATCGTGACGGCGAACTCTCTCCGTTGCATGATCCGGGCAAGGCGACGTTCCGCCGAGTGGCCCAGTCCGACCCCTGCTTTGACGATCGGAATGCCTTCACACGACAGCCTGATCCTCGTTGGATCAACCGGGACGCCGGAGCGTCCGATGGCGGCCATGATCCGGCCCCAGTTCGCGTCCTCTCCGAACAGCGCGGCTTTGACCAGTATGGAAGTGGCCACGGTCTTGGCCACCAGTCTGGCGGCGGTCTGGGTTCGGGCGCCGACCACGTCCACCTGAACGAGCTTGGTGGCCCCTTCGCCGTCGCGGCAGACCTGCATGGCCAAGACACGGCAGGCTTCGCCGAGAAGGTGCTGGAAGGCGGCAGCCGCCACAGAGCCGGCGCGCACCACCGGATTGCCCGCCATCCCGTTCGCCAGGCAGAGCACTGAATCGTTCGTGCTGGTGTCGCCATCCACGGAAATACAGTTGAAGGACGGGTTGACCGCGCCGACGAGAGCGCGCTGGAGGGTCCTTTGCTGGATCGCGACGTCGGTGGTGAGATAGGCCAGCATCGTCGCCATATCGGGATGGATCATCCCGGACCCTTTGGCCATGCCGCCGACGGTGACCAGGCGGCCCCCGATCCGTGCGCTGAGCGCCACCTCCTTCGTCCGCGTGTCGGTGGTCAGAATGGCTCGGGCCGCCTCTCGTCCTCCTCCCGGTCTCAGCCGTTTCACCAGCGCCGGGATGCCTCGTCGGAGGCAGGGCATGGGGAGGGGCTGGCCGATCACGCCGGTGGACCCCACAAACACGGCACGAGGGTCCGTCCCCAGGTGTCCGGCCGCCAGGGCCGCCAGCTCTTCCGCATCGGCGAGGCCCCGGGCTCCGGTGCAGGCATTGGCGTTCCCGCTGTTGATGAGGATCGCACCGCCGGTCCCCCGTTGAAGACGCCGCCGGTCCAACAGGACCGGAGCGGCCGCGACCCGGTTTCTGGTGAAGACTCCGGCGATGGGCCCTTCCCGGACCGACACCACGAGCGCCAGGTCGAGGAGCGGAGGTTTCTTAATGCCCACGTGCATGCCCGCCGCCAGGAAACCCAGCGGAGCCGTAATTCCTCCCTTGATCTCTCTCATGACGAACCGTCTGGCGCGATTGAAAGGACGTGAAGCGCGCCTCGTGAAGCGGGGCACCCGTTGCATTCCCGGAGCAACGGGTCCCCGACCAGATACGAGATACGAGCGACGAGATACGCGGTGCCAGCGGCGATGACGTGGCGGCGAGTCACGGATACACACCGGGCGCGGTGAGCCCCGTGTCTTCGGAGAACCCGAGCATCAGATTCATGGCCTGGATCGCCTGGCCGGCCGCGCCCTTGACGAGATTGTCCAACGCGGCCACAGTGATCACCCAATCGGATCGAGTGTCCGTGAACACGGCCAGGTCGCAGAAGTTGGACCCTCGGCTATGGCGAGGGTTCGGAGACGACTCTCCCTCCTGGATCCTGATAAACCGGTCGCTCTTGTAGAAGTCCCGGTACAACGCGCGAAGCTCGGCCACCCCCATAGGCTCCTGCAGACGGCAATAGGCCGTGCTCAGAATTCCGCGATTCATCGGGGCCAGATGGGGGGTCAAGATCACAGTCATGGCTTCCGCCTGCTCCGCGACGGCCGTGCCCAGACCTCCTCGGGGAGTTCGCCGGGCGAGGGCGCTCAGCTCTTGTTCAATCTCAGGGGTATGGCGATGGCGCCCGATCATGTACGCCTCGAGAGATTCGTGGGCCTCGGGGAAATGATAGGGGAGGCTGGGGCTCCGACCCGCTCCTGAGATTCCGGACTTCGCGTCGATCACGATCGTGTGCGGGCGGATCAGACCCCTGGCCGCCAGCGGCGCGAGCTGTAAGATGGCCGCGGTGGAATAGCACCCGGGTGACGCGACCAATCGGGCCGAACGGATCTCGTCACGGCGAAGCTCCGGCAGCCCGTAGACGGCCGTCTGTAGCAGGTCCGGGTAGGGGTGAGCGGTGTGATACCAGGTGGCATACGCCGTCGGACTCTTCAGGCGATAGTCCGCGCTCAGATCGACCACCCGTCGGCCGGCCGCCACGCAGGTGGCGACAGGAGTCAATGATTGAGTATGGGGGAGGGCTGAAAACACGGCATCCGCACGCTTCGCGATCGCGTCGGGCGCCAATGCCTCGAATGCCTGTGGAAACACGGAAGCCAGGTGCGGAAAGACGGAAGACACGGAGCTCCCGGCGGATTTCTCCGACGTCACCGCGACGATTTCCATTCGCGGATGCCCCGTCAGCAACCGGAGCAGTTCGGCGCCGGTATATCCGCTGGCACCCAGCACCGCAACCTTGATCGGACCGTTCGATTTCACTGCCGGACCTCCGCCCCCTTCAGCTCTCGACACCGGACGCAGGACACAAAAAAGGGAAGGCCCCCGGGCCTTCCCTTTCTCCCTGTCCAGCCCAAGCCGTCAGCGTTTCGAGTATTGGAAGCGTCTCCTGGCCCCTTTCTGCCCGTATTTCTTCCGCTCTTTCACGCGGGGATCGCGAGTCAGCAGCCCTTCCTTCTTGAGGGGCTCCCGCAGCGCAGGATCCATGGTGACCAGGGCCTTGGCGATCGCATGCCTGAGGGCACCCGCCTGGCCGGAGGTTCCGCCGCCCGAGACCGAGGCTTGCA
>JAHFEU010000092.1:7118-10273 GCA_023248295.1 Nitrospirota bacterium
ACCGCTTCCGGTCGCTGGGCTTGATGGGGGTGCTCGGCCCCCGCATAGACTTTTAACTTTCTGGCCATCTGCTTGCCGAGTGAATTCTTGGGCAACATTCCCTTGATCGCTCTGCTTAACAGCTCCGTCGGCCGCTTCGCATGAAGATGCTCGGCGGTGACGGACTTGAGGCCTCCGGGATACCCGGTGTGATGGATATACGTCTTCGTTTTGAACTTCCCTCCGGTGAGGGTGATCTTTTCCGCGTTGATGATGATCACATGATCGCCCGTGTCAACGTGGGGGGTGAAGGTCGGCTTATGTTTTCCCCGCAGCAGGATGGCGACGCGCGAGGCCAACCGCCCCAAGGTTTTCCCCTCCGCGTCGACCACATACCATTTCCTGACCACGTCCGACGGTTTCGCAAAATACGTCCGCATGCTCCGTTCCCTGTCCTCCTGCGACTCCGGATGAACTATCCCTAGGCCTGGTATTTGCCGGGATTTTTCGCGCCCAGTTTCTCCAGCCAGGCGTCGAGGTTCCCGCCCCCTCTCCGCTTCAACACATCCTGCGTCACGTAGATCGGACTGTTCGTTCGCAGAGCGAGCGCGATCGCGTCGCTGGGCCGCGAATCCACGATGCGTTCCGATCCCTGAGCAACGAAATGGATGGACGCGTAATAGGTATTGTTCTTCACGTCCGTCACCACCACGCGGGAGACTTTAACATTCAGATGGTCGGCGAAACTCCGGATGAGGTCATGACTCATCGGGCGCGGCGTGACGTGCCCCTCCAGCGCCAGCCGAATCGCATTGCCCTCGGCGGTTCCGACCCAAATCGGCAGGATGTCCGCGTTTTGTTCGTCCCGGAGGATCACGATCTGGGTTTCGGTGTTCGGATCGGGCAGCACCCCGTGCACCTTCAGCCGGACCAGATCTACAGATTCCTGATACTCCATGACTCATTCACTGACGGTGACAGGACGGCACGTCAACAGCTCGTGGACTCCCGGGGCTCGGATGCAACGCCCCCGCGACGTGGTTCCCACACAGGCCGGCTGCCGGGTATGGATTGAACCTCCGGTGGTCAGGTCTCGTATTTGCCAAAGTCTTCGGGCTTCAAGTTCTCCAGCCACTGATCCAGTTCGTCGGACGCCTGTTTGCGGATCACTTCATCGTCCGCAAAAATCGGGGTGTTCGTCCGTAACGCCAGGGCGATCGCATCGCTGGGCCGGGAGTCGATGGTGTATTCGGAGTCTTCGTGCATGAGATGAATTTTTGCGTAGTAGGTGTTGTCTTTTAGGTCCGTCACGACCACGCTAATGACTTTCGCATCGACCGTGTCCAGGACGGATTTCATCAAGTCATGGGTCAGGGGCCTGGGGGCTGCGACGCCCTCGAGCGCAAAGCTGATGGCGCTGGCTTCCGACTTTCCCACCCAGATGGGCAACATGTCCGAGGTGTCTTCATCCCGAAGGATCACGATGTAGGCGTTATTGTACGGGTCGAACATCAGGCCTCTGACCTTCATTTGAAGCATCGCGCCCATCCCGCGACTCATGCGTGAGTCCGTTTGCAGAGGTGTGTTCCCTCGGCTTGGCGAGCCACTCTACCATTGACCTTTCCGCTTTGTCAACGAAACCGGCGGGGTGGAAGGGATCGTGGCTTCACGGCAAGTTCTCGAGATCAAAGGCTTTCCCAGAGATCGACGGAGATGGGCACACCGCGAGACGGAGCAACGCGTCCGCTGCGACGGAAGGGTCTCGAAGACGGCCGGGGTCCTCGGACGGGTAGGCTTCGACCCGCATCGCGGTTCGGGTCCCGCCGGGGTTGAACGTCAGGGTGCGGACGCCGAGCAAACGCAGCTCCTCGGCCAGGACCTGCGACAGTCCCTCCACGCCGAATTTTGAGACCGCATAGGCGCCCCATCCAGCGCGGCCGGCCCGGCCCACCGAGGACGACAGTGTGATAATGCATCCGCTCCTCTGGCCCACCATGACCCTCGCGGCGTGCTGCGTGACATAAAAGGTCCCGCTGAGGTTGATGCCGAGCACGCGCGTCCAGTCAGCGAGCGGATACTCCACGAGAGGGACCCGTGGCCCGAGAATTCCCGCGTTATTGATCAGCAGATCGAGTCGGCCGTATCGGCGGACCGTGAAGTCGACCAACGCTCTTGCCTGCCGGGGGGAACCGATATCCGTCACACGGGCGCTCGCCGTGCCACCGGCGGTTCTGATCGCGGAAAGGGCCGCGGTGAGCTCTCGCCGCGTCCGGGAACAGAGCACCACGCTGGCCCCCTCTCTGGCAAACAACTCCGCGGTCGCCCGGCCGATGCCCCGCCCCGCACCGGTGACCAGGGCGACCATGTTGACCAGACGGCCGTTACGGTGACGGAGGCGCGGGGGCTCGACGCGGGGGTGACCTTGACGGGGTTTGACCTGCGACCGAGCGCTGACGTGAGGAGGCGGGTGAGCCAAGCGTGCTGTGTATCGAGTCGGAACGGCGATCCGGTTACTGCTGAGGCCTGTAACTTTGTTGCAATTTGGACGTATCGACCGCTTCTCCCAGCTTCAGGAACGCCCGCATTTGTTTCTTGAGCAACTCCCGGCCGCTTTCATCGCCCAGGTTGATCTGGTATTCGTTGATCACCATCGTCTTCATCTTCCCAGGTCCATTCCATTCAAACCAGCAGGTCTTGCAGACGTTCGCCTTTATTTCTGACTCCATCCGCCCCATGAAAAGGGGCTCCGTAATCGGCTCTCCTGCTTTTCCGCATTTCACGCACTGGACTTCGGCCATGTGCTCATCCTCCTGTCACTCGAGTCCCCCCGAGGCCACTTGCCCGGGAGACGTTGTTCTGCATCCGTAAGGCCAGCATTCTAGCATCCGCTCATCCCGAAAGAAAAGAGGGCAATGGGAGCCCGGTTACCTCCTGCCGGGCTTGCCGTGGAGGTCAGTCCCCCGTGCTGAATACCTTTGGTGGGCAAGGACGGTCTTAGTTAGAATGAGACGATACTGTTGGACGCATCCTCAGATCGAGTCCGCTCCGCGTTGCGGTTCCCCCTCTTGTGCTTCTTCACCTTCTTTTTCTTTTCCTTGTGTTGCTTCTGGCTCTTCTTTCCCGCCTTCTTGGCACTGTGAGCCCCCGTTGATTTGGCCTGCACGATGGACGCCGGC
>JAHFEU010000005.1 GCA_023248295.1 Nitrospirota bacterium
TTGCCTGACTCCCGTTGACCAACCTTTTTGAGGAGGGTAGGATGGCAACCATGGATGACCCAACCCGCAGTCCATCTTCCTCGGCGGAAGTGGTCTTTTTGAGAGGACTGAATCGGCTGGCTCGGCCCGACACCGGCGGGTCCTCCCCGTTCCACCGAACACGATCTCCCTTCATCCGTCTGCAGGACGTGCTGGCGGGGGTCCGGTCCGACCGTTCCCCGGTGCATCCGTCCTCCTGCCAGGACCTGACGTGCGGCCAGCCGCTGACGGAGCGTTACTACCGTCGCGCCGATGGATTGACCTTGTGCGGGGCATGCTTCGAACGCTGGCAAGAGGACGGGCGGGCGAGAGAGGCCACTGAGGCGGGATCACCCCTCATCGAGGAACCCTGAGTTGCATTGCCGAACTTCTTGCAGTAGGCTGGTGCAAGGGTTGGGGCGACGCCAAACATGGCTGTGAGGTCCGGGACGCGGAGGTGCTCTATGAACCATGGCACTCATTGCGCGCGCGGCGTTCGTGTGGATGTGATCGCCGGCCTTGTTGTGCTGCTTGTGGGCGTGGCGCCGGGCTTGCCGGGGGAGGCGCAGGCGCGGGAATTGTTGGCGCCGAAGGAGCAGGCGATCACGGAGTTCGACCCGACCAAGACTCCTTCGCTCGACCAGCAGAAGCAGGGCGTCCCGCAATCGATCTTCGTCTGGATCAAGATGGCGCGGGGATACGAAGTTGAATGGGACACGTTCGGGCGGAAGGGTTGGTATACCCAGGATCCGCGGCTCAAGCCGATCGATCCCGGGACCACAGTCTTCGCCCCGGATACCTCGGCCGTCTATATCGTCTTCGAGGTTGCCCCGCTGGAGGATCCGGCCCAATTCAGCGCGAAGTGGTTCTTGGAGGATGAGAACGGCAACGTCGGCGACAAGCCTGTAGGGCAGGATACGCTGGCTGTGCCCGGCCATGAACGGTATGGCTTCTTGGAGCTGACGAAGACGCCCGGAGGCTGGACCAAGGGAAATTATTTGGTTCAGATTTATGTGACCCCTCAGGGCCAGCAGGCGTTCCATGAGGTCAACCAGGTCGGCACGATGCGGTTTAAAATTGCCGACCAGATATCCCCAACCGGCGTTTCTGCAACCGGCGCTTCCGCTTCGAAATAAACTTGCCTCAGGCCCGCAGCACTCAATCTCGCCGCTCACTGTCAGGGCATGGCGCTCCGTCCGGGATAGGGGGGGCATGTCCGGCAAGGATCGTTCGTATCCTGGCGACTGGAGGACGGGAATGAAGGAGACCGATCCCGAAAAACTCGCGCTCCTCTATGAGCGCTTTAAGGACGTGTGTCTGGTCGAGAAAGAGGTCTGGTACGAAATTTTTATGCCGCGGGACGTGGGGAAAGGGATGGTTTTGACCAACCGGCAGGACCGGTACGAAGTGGTGATTGACGACAAAGAGGTTGAGGCGACCCTCGAAGCCAACATCCCGCTGGGCGGCAAGGCGTTAGCCGCAGCGATTCAGCAGTATCGGGATCATATCAGCTTCGTGAAGAAGAGCTAGGAAGGCTTCACCGGCCTCGGTTTGGGAATGGGGGGGTGGCCAGGCTAATCCCCCGTGCTCGCGCATCGCGCACAGGTCCGCGCATTCCCCTCACCTTCTCCTCTCCCCGGCCACCCGTTGCTCCGGGTGCCCGTCGCTCTCTCCGATGCAACGGGCGAGTGCAACGGGTGATGGGGAGAGGGGGCTCCCGTGAAGCGTATCTCGTCAGATTCTTCACGAGATACGAGATACACACGACGCTTTGTCAGACCGCGACCCTGCCACGCGCGACTTTGGACCGGCCCTTAGTTGGTGGCGAGCGTGTGCTCCACGTCCTGCACGACCTCGTCGGAGAGCGGTTTCGTCCGGTGATGGTAGCGGGCGATGATGTGGCCCGTTCGGTCCACCAGGTATTTCTGGAAGTTCCACTCCACCTCACCGGGGAACGGACTCCGTTCGGTCAGGTAACGGTAGAGAGGGTGCTTGTCGTCCCCCTTCACGCTGATCTTGCTGAATAGCGGGAACGTCAAGCTGTATTTGGTGTAGCAGAATTTCTTGATCTCTTCGTTGGTCCCGGGTTCCTGCTGGCCGAAATTATTGGCCGGGAACGCCAGGATCTCTAATCCCCGCGCTTCATACCGCTCGTACATGGTTTGCAGTTGTTCATATTGCGGGGTGTTCCCGCAGAAGCTTGCGGTATTCACCAAGAGCAGCACCTTCCCGCGGAACTGGCTCAGCGGCAAGGGCTTTCCGTCGACATCATTCAACGTGAAGTCGTAGACGCTTCCGGAGTGTGTGGCCGGACCACCGGATTCGCCTGCGAGCGTATAGCCAGGATTACATCCGGCGACCATGCCAAGCGCGAGCGCGAGTGTGACGATGTATTCCTTGCGAAGGATCCAAGTCATCTCGTTCCTTTCCCCCGTTACAGCTTCCGGAGCGCCGCCACCCGCTCCTCGATCGGCGGGTGCGTGGCAAACAGATGGAGAAAGCCACTGGACTTGCCGGAGATTTTCATCGTGGCGAGGGCGTCCTGCGTGCTGTACTCGATCTTGGCACGATTGATCCAGCGGTCGAGGGCCTGCAACGCCGAGATCATGGCGTCCCGGCCATACACCCGAGCCGAGAACGCATCGGCTGCGAACTCCCGGCGGCGCGAGAACCAGCTGATCGGGATCATGGCCAGGAACGACAGCACCATCTGGAGAAAGATATAGACGCCGAAGGCCACCGCCTCGTTCCGCTCCGCCAGATGCCGATAGACCCAGCGGCTGATGAAGTACACGAACGTGTTCATCAGGCCGGCCAGGACCGTGGTGGTGAACATGTCGCCATTATAGACATGGCCCATCTCGTGCGCCAGGACCGCCCGCACTTCCTGCTCATTGAGGTTGTTCAGCAGGCCCGTGGAGGCGGCCACCATCGAGTTGTTCTTGCTCGGCCCGGTGGCAAAGGCGTTAGGGTCCTCAGACTCGTAGACCCAGACCTCCGGCATCTTGATGTGCAGGCGCTGGGCGATTTCCTGAACGGCCCCGTAAATCACCTGCTCCGCGGGCGAGCGGGGTTGGGTGATCTGAGTGCAGCTCAGCATGGAGCGGGCAAACTGCTTGGAAAACGCCAAGCTGAGGAAGGCGCCGCCGAATCCGATCACGAGCGCCCAGACCAGGTCCTCCTGGCTCACCGCACCTCTGACATCGATGCCGAATGCGGGCAGGATGAGATTAACCAGCACATGGAAGGTAATTGAAAGGGTGACGAAGATCAGCACGTTGGCGATCAGCAGCAACCCAATACCTTTGAGCCACTTCATTGAACTCCTCCTTCAAATAGTAAGGCAGATCCGCAGAGCATCGAAACGACGTGTGCGTCTGAGCGACTTGGGCGCATTATACAACTGCGCGGGCGGAAAATCATCCAGGCCCCCAGCCGCTCCTCTCAATGCGGGACAGATAATCTTACTTTGGCCTTCGTCAAGGTGGGGAGTGGACGGGGTGGCCCGGCTAATCCCCCGTGCTCGCGCATCGTGCACATGTGGCCGCGTCATTTGTCGTTCGTGAAGCGTATCTCGTCGGACGCTTCACGAGATACGAGATACAAACGACGTTTTTTGGCTCCGCATCGAGAGATTCAGTGGTGCGGAGCCTGGTAGTGGTTGACGGGTCTGATTGCTTCTGATAGAAGGGAGGCCATGACAAGGGTCCGGTCTGGCTTTTCATCCGCCGCGTGTTGGCTCAGCGCTGTGCTGGTGGGCGGCCTGGTTCACGTCGCCGCGGCAGGCGCGGGCGAGCCCGTCGTGGCGCAGGTGGGGGCCGATGGCGTGCAGCATGCGACGATCACGTTAGACAGCTACTCGTACACCCCGGATTACCTGGTGGTCCAAGCCGGCAAGGCTGTCGAGTTGAAGCTGACCAGCGTCACCTTCATCACGCCCCATAACTTCCTTCTCACTGACCCCGCCGCCGGGTTCACGGTGGAGCAGGAAGTGAGGGCCGGCAAAACCCTGACGGTCCGTTTCACGCCTACTCAGACGGGCGTTTTCATTTATTACTGCGATAAGAAACTGCTGTTTATTGCGAGCCACCGGGAAAAGGGGATGGAAGGGCGGCTCGACGTCCGGCAGTGACCCTCTCTCCCCATAGGGCTTTGCTCAAGCGTAGGCTGCTGCGCGACCTCCTCAAACAAGTCTCCCGCTTGTTCTACACGACGCTGGTCGTCGTGCCACGATCGGTCCGGGATCAAGTCAGCTTGTCCTATCTCTTTGCCAGGGCGGCGGACACGATTGCCGACACGGATCTGATCGACCGGCCGCAACGCCTGCAGTTCCTCCGTCAGTTCAAGGGCCAGTTCGCCGACGATCAGGTCGGCTGGGATGGAGTCCGCGCGATCCAGACTGTCCTGATTCCCTGCCAGACCAACTCGGCTGAGCGGATCCTGCTCGAACGCCTCGACGAGTGTTTCCGGCTCTACCTCGACTTGTCGTCGGAGGATCGCGCGCGCGTGCGACGGCTGATGACGACGCTGACGAACGGCATGGAGATGGACCTCATGGTGTTCCCCATGGACTCGGGACGACACCTCACAGCCCTCAAGACGATGGCCGACCTCGACCAATACACCTATTTCGTCGCCGGCTGCGTCGGGGAGTTCTGGACCGATCTCATGTGCGGGCATCTGTCGTCACTCAAGCAGTGGAACGTCACAGAAATGGCGCGCATCGGGGTCCGGTTCGGGAAGGGCTTGCAACTCACGAACATTCTGAAAGACTTAGGGCGCGATCTGCAGCGGGGACGGTGTTATGTTCCGGAGGCGATGCTGCGGGAAGCGGGCCTCGCGCCCACCGATCTGCTGAAGAAAGACGTGCTGCCGGCATTCAGGCCGGTGTTGCAGCGGCTCGTCGCGATGGCACTGGACCACCTCGACCAGGGATGGCTGTATACCATGGCCATTCCCGGGCGAGAGACCCGTCTCCGCCTGGCCTGCATGTGGCCGATCTTGTTCGCCGGCGGTACCCTCCAGCTCGTATCCGCCTCACCGGATCTGTTGGATCCCACGGTGACGCTCAAGATTCCACGAGGGCAGGTCTATCGGATCATGGCCCTGACCACCCTCACCGGCGCCTGCAGTTCCCTCTGGACCGCCTACTGGGCCCGGCTACGGAAGCTGGTCGTCTGAGAAGCATACCCTTGTGCCTCGCCTCAATAATAATCAGGGTATGGCAGGGCTCATCGCTCCCGCACCTCTCGGAGGGACCCTTCCGGACTCATCACCCATTGCACGCAGCCCAGCAATGGGTACCCGGCGGAACCCTTCGGAAATTCCTTCGAAGACTCAGTCAGTTTCCGCCTTCCTTCCCGACAAACTCTCGGTGGGGTGCGCGACGCGAGGAATAACGAGCGTCACGTTTGCGCACGCCGGCGAGTTGGTGAGCCGGCCGGGTCTTTCCCCCCTCCTCCGGTTAAGTCCGCTTAGAGTCCTGCCATACCCTGAAGTTTCTCTCCCGAACCTTGCGTCCTTCGGGATGGTGGAGAGCGACTTTGCAGGCGAGCCCTGCCGATGTCAGCTATACTGCTGTCCCTTTTCCAAGCGAGCGGAACTGATTCGGGTGGCATCCGTCCCGGAGAGCACTTAGCCGGAGCAGACTTTTCATACGCCCTATCCAATGCCTTGGGTGGAAGAGATGGGCATCCTTCTACCCGATCGGGGTGGCGTGGTCGTGAGCGAACTTTACCGGAGGAGCGGGGCACCCACCGAGGCTTTAGCGAGAAGGAAAACTGGAACTGACCAAGGCACCGCGGTCAGCGACCGCGGCCGCGGGAATTCCAGAAGGTTGCCGCGAGCTAAAGCCCGGAAGGGTCGCTCCGGGAGGTACGGGAGCGAAAGACCACGCCACCCCGATCGTGCCCTTCGTCGCCCAAGGCAACTTACTTCTTTTGCGGCTCCAGTACCTTCTCCCCCTTCCGGAAGACCGCATAGATGGCCTGGGAGGGACAGGCGTCGAGGCAGAGGCGGCAGGATTCCAAACAGCGTGACGCGTCAAACTTGTAGGGCGGAGTCGAGAGCCACGCGCCGGTGGGGCAGACCGGAATACACACCGCATTATGGGTGCAGCGGTCGGGATGACGGACCAGGTACTCTCGCTTCACCATCATAGGATGGACTCCTTCAAACAGCGCTTTCGAAAACATCTCCAGCATGTTCACGGCGAACCCACCCTCACTTCCATTCGTCCACCAGTCGGCGCAATCGGTCCTTCAGCTCGGGAATCTGTTCCACGTTATTGTGAATGGCACCGAGGATTTTCTCGAGACGCGCGGCGCGCAACGCCTCCTTGTCCTGGCGGACTAATTGGTCGTATTGGGCGTAGGCCTCCGGGTGCTTGGGCTCCAAGTGGCGCCGCGCTGCCGCGAGCCCTTCCCCCAGCTCCCAGGGCTCCGGCGCCAGGGCGGGAGCCACCGCGAACGAGCCGTCCGAGAAGACAAGCACCGCGGCGCCGGGCTTCGCCGGCAGCGGGGCGACGGCCTCGACGGTCTTCCCTTGCGTGTGTGTCCAGGCCAGCGTCAGCCCGGGAAACTTCTTCATATAAGCCACCTTCTCCTGGTTGGCTTTCCATTTTTCCTCAACCGGCATGGCCTTCCTCTCCGAAGCCCAAGGTTAAGGTTGAGGTTTAGGTTGAGTAGAACTCGCGCTCTTATGATGAGTCCTCAGCCAGTCCCTCAGCCTTGACCTTGACCTCAACCTTTCTTCTCCTTCTCGTGTCCCGGCATCAACAGCCGCTCCACAATTTCGCCTTTGACGACGTGGCGTTCCATGATCTCCGTGACGTCGGCTTCCGAACCGACCCAGTACCAGACTCCTTCCGGGTAGATCACGACGCTGGGTCCGTACTCACAATGATCCAGACACCCGGCTTTATTCGCGCGCACGCTCCCCCTCAATCCCAGCCGCTCCACCTCTTTTTTAAAAAAAGCGTGCAGGCGCTCGGATCCGTTATCCGCGCAGCAGCCCCGCGGATCGCTCTTCGGCCGCTGGTTCTGGCAGACGAAAATGTGGTGCTTAAATGTGGTCACTATTCGGGTCTTCGGCGGGTTACCCTGGGACAGACGGGGAGGCCGGTTGCCCCTGTACTCGATGGATGAGGGCTTTGACGTCCGCCGGGTCGAGCAGACGGGATCCGGCCAGGTGTCCGTCGAGGATCGCCGAGATCTCACGAAGGCGCACGTGCGCTCGCTGCAATTGGTCGGCGCCTGTGATCTGGGACGGTTGGCCCGCGCTGAGTTTGTCGAACTCCGCGCGGATATCCCGGAAATCACGCTGAAGATTCTTGTGCATGGAACAGGTCTCGCAGTACCACTTGGGACTCTGATCCGATGCCGGCGACAGCCGGTCGTAGACCCGGCCGAAGAAATCTTTCCCCAGCGACAGCTTCAGCAGCGGTCCCTGCTCCATTCCGCACGCGTCGCATCGTCCAGGGGAAGATTCGGGTTTGGTGTCCGTGAGCATGACTCCTGCCCTTTGCAGAAGCGGCCCAATCTTACACCATGGGTCCCCGGCTGTCCACCACAGCGTCCATCGAGTGCGGGGAGCGTGCGCGGATTCGGAATGAATTTTACGTTCGCAGGGAGAGTCGGGGTATAATCAACCCGGAAGTGAGAGACCCGGTGCATCCGTCCGGTCCGAGGGAAGGGACATGATCATCGGCGTGCCGAAAGAGGTCAAGGACCATGAGTTTCGCGTGAGCCTGACGCCGGACGGCGTCCAGGCGTTGTGCGCGGCCGGCCATGCCGTGTGGGTGGAGCCCACAGCGGGAGAGGGGAGCGGCTTTTCGGATGAGGATTATCGAAAAGCGGGGGCCCATCTGGCCGCCTCGAAGGCGCATCTGTTCCAGGAAGCAGAGCTGATCGTCAAGGTGAAAGAGCCGCTGCTCTCCGAATGCCCCTTGTTCCGCCCGAAGCAGGTGTTGTTTTCGTATCTCCATCTTGCCGCCTTGCCGGAGATCACGCGGGCGCTGCTGGACGCGCGGGTGACGGCCATCGCGTACGAGACGACCGAGGGAGAGGGCCGGAGCCTCCCGATGCTCTGGCCGATGAGCGAGATCGCCGGCCGCATGTCGGTGCAGGTGGGAGCCAGGTGTTTGGAGCGCTCGCTGGGAGGGCGCGGCGTGTTGCTCGGCGGGGTGCCGGGTGTTGCCCCGGCCAATGTGGTCATCCTGGGCGCGGGTGTGGTCGGCAGCGCAGCCGCCAAGATCGCGGTGGGGATGGGCGCGAAGGTCACGGTGTTCAACCAGGATCTGGAACGCCTGCGGTATCTGGATGCGCTGTATCAGAATCGCGTGGGGACGCTGGCAGCGACCCAGCCCTTGATCAACCGCGCGGTCGAGGAGGCCGATTTGGTGATCGGGGCGGTGATGGTGCGCGGCGCCAGGACGCCTCGGCTGGTCTCCCGTTCCATCGTGTCCCGTATGAAGCCGGGCGCAGTGATCGTGGATGTGTCCGTGGATCAGGGAGGGTGCGTTGAAACGTCCCGTCCTACCAGCCATTCGGACCCGGTCTATCAGGTGGACGGCGTGCTGCACTATTGCGTCCCCAACATGCCGGGGATCGTGCCGCGCACAGCCACTTTAGCCTTGACCAATGCGACGCTTCCTTTTATAGTCCGAATAGCCTCGGCTGGCTTGGAACACGCGATCCGCTCCGATCCGGGTCTTGCTCAGGGCGTCAACGTGACAGACGGTCGAGTGACTTGCAAAGGCGTCGCTGAGGCGCACGGCATGCGATGCGAGCCACTGAGGTGAACAGCAAGAGGCTTGTCGGAGGATCGGGGCGTAGCGCAGCCCGGTAGCGCACCGCGTTCGGGACGCGGGTGTCGGAGGTTCAAATCCTCTCGCCCCGACCAAATCAAGCTTGCTCGTACCAACCGCCGCTCAGACCCAGTCATTCCGTTCCCGAACTCATGACCCGGCGTGAGGCCCTGTCAGAGAACCCCGGGCCGACGGGCGGAGGCAGCAGGGATGCAGGGCCGCCCGAGAGGCGCTGGGATCAGGATGGCAGCCGAATCGTTGATCAGAGCGCGGGTCTGGGTCAGCGGACGCGTGCAGGGCGTCGCCTACCGAGCCTTCGCCCAGCAAGCTGCGGGGCGAAAGGGATTGTCCGGGGGGGTGCGGAATCTGGAGGACGGGCGCGTCGAGGTGGACGTCGAGGGGGAGAGACGCGCGGTTGAAGCGTTTGTCGAGTTGCTCAGGGCCGGGCCTCCGATGGCCCAGGTGGACGACCTCCGGGTGGAGTGGGAAACGCCGACCGGCCGGCAGACCGATTTCCGCATTTGGTACTGACGCCTCCTCGTTGGAGTCAGGAGTGTCTGATGGGCCGTGATGACGATGATCTAAACCAACCGAGCGAAGCCGACGACGAACAGGAGGACGACGTCGCGCTGAAGGAGTCTTCCGAGCCGGACGAGGCGCCCGAGAAGCAGTGGGATCGGAAAGGGGAGCGATCCGAAGGGCTCGATGCCGTGAAGTGCTACCTCAGAGATATCCGCCACTCCACCCTGTTGACGTTTGAGCAGGAGCAGGAACTCGGGAAGCGCATGAGCGCGGGGGACTTTAGCGCCCGCGAGCAGATGATCGAGTCAAACCTTCGACTGGTCGTCAGCATCGGCAAGCGCTATATGAATCGGGGGCTGCCGTTCGCGGACATCGTCGAAGAAGGCAACCTTGGCCTGATTAAGGCCGTCGAAAAGTTCGACTATGCGCGCGGCTTCCGGTTCAGCACGTATGCCTCCTGGTGGATCCGCCAGTTCATCGAGCGGGCCATCATCAATCAAGCCAAGCTCATTCGGCTGCCGGTCCACGTCGTGGAACGCCTCAACCGCTACCTCTCGGAGGTCGAACAGCTGGTCCAGGAGCTGGGGAGGGAGCCGAGGGCCGACGAGACCGCCGACCGCATGCGGATTCCCCAACAGGAAGTGATCAACCTCAAGCTCTTGATCCGGACCACGTACTCTCTGGATAGTCCGATTACCGAGGGGACGGACACATTCTTGCGCGACGTGATCGAGGATCCGATGGCTGTCTCTCCCGCCACCAACGCCGAAGGGGTGCAGCGGCGTGAGGAAATCATGACCTGGATGCAGGATCTTCAAGAAAAGGAGAAGACGGTCATCGTGCTCAGGTTCGGACTGGGCGGGGGCGAGGCCCAAACCTTGGAGGAGATCGGGCGCGATCTCGGGTTGACGCGCGAGCGCGTCCGGCAGATTGAAACTGCCGCCCTGCTGAAACTGCGGGCCATCATCGAGAAAAAGACTCTCACGCAGGACGATCTGTTGTAAAACGGATCAAGAGATGGACTACAAAGCGCTCATCCGCGAGGTGCCTGATTTTCCGAAGCCAGGCATCCTGTTTTATGACATTACGACCCTGCTCAAGGACGCGCGCGCCTTCCGCACCATGATGGACGAGCTCGCCCAACGGTACCGTGACAAACAGCTCTCGAAGATTGTGGGCATTGAATCCAGAGGGTTTATTGTCGGCAGCCCGCTGGCCTACCGGCTGGGTGCTGGCTTCGTGCCGGTCAGGAAGCCCGGCAAGCTCCCGGCCGACAGCTTCGAGGTCAAGTACGATCTGGAGTACGGCTCGAATTCGCTCGCGATCCACCGCGACGCGATCTCGCCCGACGAACGGGTCCTGATCGTGGATGACCTCCTAGCCACGGGTGGAACCGCTGCCGCGACCGTTCACCTGGTCCGGCAGCTCGGCGGCGACATCGTCGGTCTTGTCTTTCTTGTCGAACTCGTGGCCCTCAAAGGCCGCGACAAACTGGATGGCTGTGACGTGTATTCCATGATCAGCTATTCATAGCCCGGATTATTCATGGACGCTTCTGCTGCAATCGCCCATTCGCCGCTGCGACCAGCCTGCCCACGCTCTGGACAGCGGGCACGCGGGCGGGCTCGCCGCTTAGTCCCTCACCGTACTGGTTCCAGTACGCCTCGGTCCCTCGCGGCTCCGCGCGCCCGTCTCGCGACGCGACTGGGCGATTTCGCGACGAACCGCCATGAATAATCCGGGCTTGTCCCTCTGATTGCTTCCCTCCCGAACGATCACCTCCCCACGAGCGCACAATTATTCCGGGGGGCTTGTCAAACCCGCGACGCCGTGTTATGAATACCCTCCTTTTTTGCGGTGAGGACCGCTGTGGAGGGAGGGAGAGTGGAGGATGGCGAACAGAGAGAGGCTGAAGAAAAAGAAGACGGCGGCGAGCAGCAGGGTCTCAACGAAGGCGGTGCCCAGACATCAGCCCTCCGCACAGGGGAATGCGGCCGGTTCCGGGCGGACCAGTCGTCGCGAGGCCCTCTACCGTATGTTGACCACGAAGCGCCAGGAGGTCATGGGCCAGATCGGAGAGAGCATCGGGCAATCCCTGACGGCAGATCAGGAGCGTCGTCTCGAAGCGGCGATGGACGTGGGTGATCAGGCGTTGATGGATGTGGATCGGGAACTCGGGATCTCACTTCTGGAGATGCGGAATCGGAAGCGGCAGCTGATCGACGAGGCCCTCGCCAGACTGACTGATGGCACCTATGGCTTGTGCGCCGAGTGCGGGGTCGAGATCAGTGAGAAGCGGCTGGCGGTGGTCCCGTTCGCCAAGCTGTGCGTGGATTGTCAGTCTCGCCAGGAACTTCTCGAGAAGATCGAGAAGGAAGAAGAACGCGATTAGCAGCCTGCGCGTTCTGACCTTCGCCGCGTTGCCCACCCGCGGCCCCCACCTCGCGATCCCTCCCGACATCTCCGTGGGCGGGGTCTTTCGGAAGCGTGGCGTGACCGTATGAAGGCCGTAGTCCTGGCCAGCGGCGGGCTCGATTCCACCGTGACGGCGGCCGTCTCGAAGCGGGACGGGTGCCGGATCCATCTGCTCACGATTTCCTATGGGCAACGCCACCGGGTCGAGGTGGAACGGGCGAGGCAGATCGCCATGGCTCTCGGAGCGGCAGGCCACCTCGTCCTCGAGGTGGATCTGAGGCCGATCGGAGGGTCGGCTCTGACGGCGGATCAGCCGGTGCCGAAGGACCGGTCTGACGACGAGCGGCGGGAGGGCATCCCGTCCACCTACGTCCCGGCCCGCAACACCATTTTTCTTTCCCTTGCGCTGGCGTATGCCGAGAGCCTGGAGGCGCCGCTGATTTATATTGGAGCCAATGTTCTGGACTACTCGGGATACCCGGATTGCCGGCCTGACTACCTCCACGCCTTCGAGGAAGTCGCTCGACTGGGCACCCGCACGGGAGTCCTGGGGAAAGGCATCGAGATCCGCGCGCCGCTGATGCACCTGACCAAAGCCCAGATCATTCGAATGGGTGCGTCGCTGGGCGTCCCCTTTCATCTGACCCATAGCTGTTACGATCCCGCAGCCGATGGCAAGGCGTGCGGTCGCTGCGACAGCTGTCGAATCCGGCGCGAAGGGTTTCAGGCCGCGGGCCTGCTGGATCCCATCGCCTACGCGGAGGTGTGAACCGATCGTATGGCCGTCTCCCCGGAAGAGTTCTTCATGTATCTGACGATCGCCCTGATCGTCCTGATTCCCATTGCGGCGAGAGTCTACCGCTATGTCACTGCCAGACAGGTCAAACGAATGCTGCGCGAGCAGTTCGGCCAGAAAGAAGAGGCGAAGACGACAGAGGCTCACGAGAAGAGGGGATCGCCATGCTGACCGTGCGCGGCGTGGACAGCATGCGGTGGATCAAGTGGGCGGGTCTGTTCGGTCTCCTGCCGGTCTGGGTGGCATGCGGACAGGGCGCGGCCACGCAGGAGGCCGCACCGGTGCCGGCGGAATTCCGGAGCGGCGAGGCCAAGTTCAACGCCCATTGCGCCCGCTGCCATGGAGAGCGCGCCGGCGGCACCGCGCAAGGTCCGCCGCTGGTGCACAAGATCTACGAGCCGAACCACCATGGGGACCCAGCGTTCCAGCGAGCGGCGGCCAATGGAGTGCGCGCGCACCATTGGAAGTTCGGTGACATGCCAAAAATCGAGGGCGTGACTCCCGAAGATGTCCAGCAGATCATTCACTATGTTCGCTGGCTGCAGCGCCAGGCCGGTATCATGTAGCGCCGATGAGATCCTTTGAGGTTTCCTTTCCCGACGCCAGCATCTCGGCAATCCCGCAATCATTCTAAGCAGTTACGACGACGGATTGACACCATGCACTTCTTCTTCATAAGCTGAAGAAAAGATCCGGTCTCATCTGCTGTGCGGCGTTCAACAAGAAGTTACCATCTGACAAGCGCCGGGACGGCCCCGACAGGGGACGCCCCCAACCGGGAGGGGATCATGGCAAGCTCAGGAAGAGTATTTGCAGCGATGTTGGGTACGCTGTGTCTGCTACTAGCGAGCTCGGGGTGTGTACTGGTGGCGGTTGAGGCCGGCCACGAAGGAGTGCTGGTCGCAAAACCCTTCTTCTTCGGCCACGGCGGGGTGGAGCCGGTTCCGGCCACGACCGGTCGCGTTGCTGTGGCCCCGACCACCGAGGTGATTGACGTGGATATCAGACCGCTCCAGTACTCTGAGCATTTTGACATCATCTCGGCGGAGAATGCGCCGATATCGTTTGAAGCGTACCTGATCGCTAATGTGGTTGAAGGCCGGACGCCGGAGCTGATCGCCCGGTTTGGTCCTAACTGGTACGTCAACAACGTCAAGGAGGCCTTCCGGACGTTCGTGCGCGACGAAGTGCAGAAGTACCCTCTGTTCGAGTTGACCACCAAGCCGGGCACCCGGGTCAAGCTTCAGGACACCATCGCGGAGGAGGTGCAGACCAAGATCATCGACAAACAGAGCATTGCGATCCGTCTGAACCGCATCGTGATCGGCAGCATCCTGCCGCCGAAAGAGGTCTTGCGGCAGACGGAGCAGACGATTGTCCAGGAGCAGCGGAAAATCACGATGATCGAGTTCCAGAAGGCGGAGGAGTCCCGCGAGAAGGCCGAGAAGCAGCGGGGCATGGCGGACCGGGCCTACCGGGAACATCTCGGACTGACCGCGCCCGAGTTTGTGGACCTCCGGCGGATCGAAGTCCAAAAGGAAATCGTGTCGCACGCGCCCAATTCGAACTTGACGATCATCATGGGCATGGAAAAGGTAGGCATCAACCTCCCGCCGATCTCGGCGAGCCAGTAAGCGAGCTGCGCGATAGGGCAAGCAGGTCAAGACGAGTGCGGAGGCTTTGGGTTCACTCCAGACGCGGGGAACCCGGAGAGGGCCCCCTGCCTTAGAACTGTTGCAGGACGGTTTGAAGCTGCTGCATCAATTCCTTGAGTCGGCGCTTGGCGTCCTCGGACTCGGCTTGGTGCTTGATCCGGGCTTCGGGTTCGACGTCTAGCGTCGGCTTCTCCATCTCCGGACGCGTCAGAAAGTCGCCCACTCGGATTTTGCGGCGCTGCTGCTCCCGCTCTATCTTGACTCTGAGCAGCTCATCCCGCGTCTCCCGCCAGTCCCGATCCGTGCGTTCCAGCTTCTCACGCGTGTCCCGGAGGGTCGCTTCGAGCCCTTCAATCTGCAGCTTCATCTGCTTGGCGGTGGTGGCGAGCTCCTGAGAGCGCCGTTGCTCATTCTGATAGAGCAGCTTGGCATTATAGGCGTTGCTCTTGGCCAGCTCATGCGTGCTGCTGCTCACGCATCCTGTCGAGACTCCCAGAACCATCACGCCAAGGACCGCTAACACCTCACGTCGGACACTCCACGTTTTCATGGCCGCACCTCCGGATGAACACGTCTAACCGGGAAGTCAATGTCGTTGACTAAAAAACATGCTACCACGCGGCTATGGCGGTCAGCAATCAGGGGTTGAGGCCGGTCCGGAAAGCCCGTCGGCAAGCGCCTGGATCGTCAACGGCGCGCTGCCTTCGGCGCGGTTGTTGACCAAGACGTAGATAGGCCGCTGCTCGCTAACGGCCTGCCGGATCAGGGCCAGGGTATCGGTCCGCATCTGGGGCATGGGCTGGACCAGCCGGTTGTACGGGGTGTAGCGCTTGACCGCCTCGGCGTAGGAAAGACCCAGGGGCGTCAGCAATCGGACCACGACGAACTCGGCGGTGAAGCTCCGTCCCAGCGACGCGTGTTGAGCAGCAAGCGGGGGCATGGCACTCCAGTGGTTGTACACATGCGTCGCCCCGTAGGCCTTGAGCAGGTCATGGTAACGGGCGCCCAGCACGGGTGGATTGCGCACCTCGACCGCGTACTGCGGACCCGCCGGGAGACGGGCGAAAAAGTTATCCAGGGCGGTGAGGAAGGGATCCGGCTCGAGGCCGGAGCGCTGGAATTCAAAAATGAAGGGGCCGAGGCATTGGCCCAGCCCTTCTCGAGAGGGACGGAGAACGAGCTCTTCGCACAACCCCGCATCCAAGAACCGAGGATTCGTGGTTCCGGCCTTCGCGCCGTACCGGGCATGGCGGGCGAAGACCGGAACGGTCACCTCCTCCCAGACCTTCGAACAGATCCGGAACCCGGACGGCGACTGAGCCGCATACTGCGCGAGTTGCGTCACCGTGGGGGGGCGGTAAAATGTGTGATCCAGCCCGACGGTCCTGAACAGGCGGGCACCCCGGTACTCATAGGCGGCGTATTCAGCCAGGCTGTCCTTGGCGAACCGGCTCTTGGGGTAGGGATGTCGGTACACCAAGCCCTGCCAGCCTTCGTAAGCCCAGGAGCTGGTGCCGAACCGAATCTGCTCGGGCAGGGCTCCCACAGCTTACCGGGTCCCGCTGTCCAATAGCAGCCCGGCCATCGCTGCAATGCCTCCCGCCACCGACAGGACGAAGCCGAGTCCGCCCAGCGCGAACCAGGGCCGGATGCGCGCAAATTCCTCGCTGGCCAGGTGCCGGTGCAAGTCCACCGGCGCCAGCCACCACCTGGCGGGAACAGTCATTTTGCGCGCGAGCACGCGGTACAGAACGACGTGATACCAGAAACCGGTGGGCACGCCGGTCACCAGCCCGATCAGGAGCGTCCACAACCCCAGCTCGGTCATGAGGTGTGGGGTCACGATCGCCGCCATCACCCCGACAATTCCCACCGCGACGACGGCGGAGAGGACCAGCGTAATCTCGATCATCGCCCTCCATTGTACCCGATCACGTCATACGCAACCATACGGAGGGAGGCACCTCGCCTTGACTTGAACGCGGTCTTATCTCACACTCACCTCCATGAGCCAGCCGAACGAACAGGATCTGCTGCACGAGCTCACGGAGCGGTTCGGGATCGCGGCCGACTATGAGGACAATTGGGGCCGCCGGCATCCCACCTCTGACCGGACAAAACGAGCGATTCTGGCCGCGATGGGCGTGCGCGCCGAGACCGAGGACGAGGTACGACGCGAGTTGGCTGCGTCCGCGGATGCGCCGTGGCTGCACCCCTGCGATCCGGTGCTGGTCCTGCGGGTCGAAGAAAGCCCGCGGAGGTGGTCGTTTCGGATGCCGGCCGACGAGGGCGAAGATCAACAAGTCCGGATTCTCTGGGAAGCCTGGGACGAACAGGGCACTCTTCAGCAGCAAGGCGAGACCGGCCCGGGACTCGCGCCCGCCGAGACCCGCAACGTCGGGGGGCGGCGCCACGTCCGCTTCGAGCTCCCGGTCCCGTCCGGGCTGGCGCTCGGCTACTACGACCTCAAGGCGTATGCCAAAACGTCCTCGTCGTCTGTGGAGGGCACCCTGCGCCTGATCATCGTGCCGCCCCACTGCTATGTGCCCTCCCAGTTCAGCGAGGGGCGTCGTACCTGGGGGCTGTCGCTCCAGTTGTACGCGATCCGATCGTCCAGAAATTGGGGTGTCGGGGATTTTGGAGATTTGGCCGAACTCCTGGAGTGGGCTGTCAAAGACCTGGGAACCGGGATCATCGGGTTGAACCCGCTGCATGCGCTCAAGAATTCACGACCCTCCCATATCAGTCCGTATTCCCCAATCAGCCGGCTGTACCTGAACGTGCTTTACCTCGATGTGGAACGGATACCGGAATACCAGGAGTCGGAGCCGGCGCAACGGATGCTGGAGGACAGCGGATTCCGGTCCGGGCTGGAGGCTCTGCGCCAAAAAGAACTGGTCGATTACGATCAGGTCTATGCTGCGAAGCGCGCGGTTCTGGAGGCGCTGTTCGCGACCTTCCAGGAGCAGCGGGATCGCGGCGGCCAGGGGTGTACCCTGCAGCCCAAATCGGAGCGTGGGCTGGCCTTCGAACGATATGTCCGGCAAGAGGGCGAGGCGCTGGAAACATTCGCGCTGTTCCAGGCTCTTTCCGAAGAGCTCCGCCGCCTCTATCCGCTGGCCCGAGTGTGGCAGGAGTGGCCGGAACCGTACCGCCACCCCAAGTCGGCCGCGGTGGCCGCGTTCCGGGTCACGCACGAGCCGCAGGTCCGGTTCCACCAATACCTCCAGTGGGTGGCCAGCGAACAACTGGGAGAGGTGGCTGGACGAGCACGCGCGCTCGGCATGCCGATCGGGTTGTACCATGACCTTGCCCTTGGAAGTGATCGGAGCGGGAGCGACGCCTGGGTGTATCAGGACGTCTTGGCCTTGGGCGTGGATACTGGTTGTCCGCCGGACGTATTTGCGCCGGAGGGGCAGAACTGGGGACTCCCGCCCGTGAATCCCGAGCGCCTGCGCGCGAGCGGCTATCGGATGTTCATCGACCTGCTGAGCAACAATCTCAAACACGGCGGCGCGCTGAGGCTCGATCACGTCATGGGGCTGTTCCGCCTGTTCTGGATTCCGCGCGGGCTCCCGCCGTCCGAGGGCGCGTATGTGCGGTACCCGGCGGCGGATCTCCTCGGCATCCTGGCCCTGGAGAGCATGCGTCACCGCGCGGTGATCGTGGGGGAGGACCTCGGGACCGTCCCGGCCTGGATCCGCGAGCGGCTGGCCGACTCACGGGTGTTGTCGTACCGCGTGTTGTACTTCGAGCGAACGGATCAGGGCGAGTGGCAGGCGCCGGGCGCCTACCCGAAACAGGCCATGGCCGTCGTCGGCACCCATGACCTGCCGACCTTGTCGGGCTTCTGGGCGGCGCAGGACATCGAGGTCCGGTCTCAACTTGGATACTATCCCGATGAGGCGGCACGGCGGCGGTTGCTGGAAGACCGCCATCGGGACAAGGTGCGGGTGTTGCGCGCGTTGCGTGCCGAAGGGCTGCTGCCGCACGGATCGTCCGAAGAGTCCGCGGCAGGCCAGGACATGACCGCAGATCTCTGCCGAGCCATCCACGCGTATCTCGCGCGGACCCCGTCATGGGTGGTGCTGGCGAACCTCGAAGACGCGCTGGGAGAGGTGGCACAAGTCAATGTGCCCGGCACGGTCACCCAGTACCCCAACTGGTCACGAAAGATGTCGCTCTCACTGGAAGAGCTTCGGCGTGATCCGAGGCTGAGACAGCTAGCGTCCGCGCTGCGAGCGGTCCGGCCTCCGACAGGAGGGTGAGCGGAGGGTGCTTGCGAGGCGGATGATTTTCCAGTATGGTCACAGGCCCGAGGCGACGCGCATGCCCCTGGTTCTGCGGCAGTTCAGGCTGATAGCTGGAGCGAACAAACACTCGCTGGTGCTCGGCGGGTCGGCGGCGCTGTTCCTGCTGATCGTCTCCGCGGAGATGGTGGCGCCGGCCAACATTGTCGGCGCCTACGGCTTCGTGCTCCCCATTTTGCTGGTGGCCACGGCCAGGAACCGCCGGCTGATGTTGTTGACCGTTGCGTTGTGCGTCGTGGCGACGTACATCGGGCTCCTCAGACCGACGAAGCCGGGCCGGTTCGTGTCCGCCGTCATCAACCGAACCGTCGTGGTCGGTGTGTTGATCGGGGTGGCGTATTTCGCGATGACGCGGGAGGAGCGCAAGGCCCGCGAGGAGGCGGCTCGGGCCGAGCTGTTGCGGGCCAACGCGCAGCTCGTCGAAGTGAAAGACGCCCTGAGCCGCTCAGAGCGGCTGGCCGCGTTGGGCTTCCTGGCGTCAGCGGTGGCGCACGAGGTGGGCACGCCGTTGCATTCGATCGCGTGGCAGGTGCAATCGCTGGGGGAAGAGCCGAGCGTGACGCAGGAGATGAGGGAGAAAATCGCCATCATTGATACGGAGCTGAGCCGGGTGGTGCGCATCATCACGGAGAAGCTGTCCTCGACCCGGCAACCCAAGCCGGCCCCCTCGCGATTGCAGTTGGAGCACCTCGTCCAGTCCGTGGTGGCCCTGATGGAGCCCTCCTTCGTGGGAAAAGCGGTGGGGCTCAGAATGGATCTGGGGGCCGAGACGGCCGTCGTCTGGGGTGACGTGGAGCAACTCCGCCAGGTGCTCGTGAATCTCTTGACGAATGCGCTGGCGGCGACGAAACCCGGGGATGAGGTGGTGATCGTGCTGGGGCGCCGGGCGGCCACGTTGACGGAATTGGAGGAGCGCCGACTGGCCGGCGAGCCGCCGATCGAGACGATGGTCACGCTGACGGTCCGCGATACGGGATGCGGCATTCCTGATGAGCATCTGCAACGGGCGTTCGAGCCGTTCTTCACCACGAAGGCCGTCGGAGATGGCACCGGCTTGGGGCTCTTTCTCAGCCGGGAGATTGCGTTGGCCCATGGAGGGACCCTCTCGATCGAGAGCGTCGTCGGGAAAGGGACCCTGGTCATCATCGCCCTTCCAAGCTACACAGAACAGGCCGCCGGCGCGGCAGCGGGGAGCGATGGGAAACGCTGAGGGAACCATCCTGGTGGTGGATGATGACGCGGTGGCGCGCGACCTCCTGGTAGAGGCGTTGCGGAAGGAAGGCTACGACGTGGAGGCGGCAGCCGACGGCACCGACGCGATCGCGCGGGGCCGCCAGAAGCGCTTCGACCTCGTCCTGACGGATTTCCGCATGGGCGCCGTGGATGGCATTGCGGTGCTGCGGGAATTCAAACAGTGCAGCCCGGACACCTCCATCGTGCTCCTGACGGCCTTCGGGTCCATGGAAGGAGCGATCGAGGCCATCAAGCAGGGCGCCTATGATTATCTGGCCAAGCCGTTCAAGAAGGAGGAGATCAAGCTCGTCGTCCGACGCAGCCTCGAACACAGCCGTCTGGTGCGCGAGAATGCCCGGTTCAAGGGGGAGTTGCGCGAACGACAGGAGATGTCGCAGCTCATCGGCAGCAGCCCGCCCATGCTGGAGGTGTATAAGCTGATCGCGCGCGTGTCGGTCGGCAAAAGTACGGTTCTCCTGGAGGGTGAAAGCGGGACCGGCAAGGAATTGGTCGCGCGCGCCATCCATTCGAACAGCCCGAGGCGAGACCGACCATTCGTGCCGGTCAACTGCGCCGCTCTGTCGGACACGCTCCTGGAATCCGAACTGTTCGGATACGAGAAAGGCGCGTTCACCGGCGCCATTGGCGTCAAGCAGGGGCTATTCGAAGCCGCCCATGAGGGCACCCTTTTTCTGGACGAGATCGGCGACATCGGCCCAGCGCTTCAGGTCAAGCTCCTGCGTGTGATTCAGGAACAGGAGGTCCGCCGTGTCGGAGGGACGTCCTCGATCAAGGTCGATGTCCGAGTCATCGCGGCCACGAACCGTGACCTGGCTGCCCTGGTCAAAGAAGGGCGATTCAGGGAAGATCTGTTCTATCGCTTGAACGTGGTGCGGATGGTGCTCCCTCCCCTGCGGGAGCGCCGTGAAGATATTCCGATGCTGGCCCAGCATTTTCTGCAGAAATTTTCTGCGGCGAACGCCCAGCCGATCAGAGGGTTCATTCCTGACACGATGGCCCTCCTCGAACGCTCTCCCTGGCCGGGGAACGTCAGAGAGCTGGAGAACGTCATCGAGCGAGCGGTTTCCCTGGCGCACGGTCCGCTGATCCTGCCGGAGGATCTGCCGGAGTTCATCCGGATGGCCGGGCCAGGTCCCTCGGGTGGCAGGGCTGGAAAGGAATCGGAGCGTGACGATGCGTTGTTCACGCTGGATGAGATGGCGAAACAGCATCTGATGAAAGTGCTAGGTGAAACGGGGGGCAACAAGGCTCGCGCTGCCAAGATTCTCGGAATCGACCGGCGGACGCTCTATCGTATGGCAGAACGGTACGGGGTGGACCTGGGGGAGGAGGGAGCTGAGTAACAGGTCGGGGTTGTCAATCTTGATCAGACTTCCACACTCATGACTCTCATAGGAGGCCGAGCGTGTTCCTGACCAGGCGTAACTGGTTCGCCGCGCTCGGTTGGAGCGGGGTCTCGTAGGGACGCCAGGAGGCGAACAGGCCGCCCTTGCTCTCATAGCTCACCTGAATGATGAGACGCGTGGCGGTCTCGTTCTCGGGTATGATGGTGGCGTGTACGCGGCTGCGGCTCACTCCAAAACGGCACACCAGAAGCCAATTCCAGGGGCTATCGATCTCCTGCCGATAGCCCGTGCTGAGAACACGGTCCGGTTGGTCTTCCCCGCCGACCTCATACCCGGCTTCTGTCAGAACCTCAACCACCGCGGCTCTGACCAGGTTCTGTGGTGCCACCAGCACGGCCTCCACGGAGTCCGGCCCTGCCGGGGTCTGTGTCGTGGCGCAACTGCTCATCAGCGCCGCGACGGCCAGCACCACTGTTCCGCGTGTCAAGGTGTTCTGTCTGCGCACCACCACCTGCTCGGGACGAGTCCGCTAGCTTTTGAGCCGATAGACGAGATGGGTATCAGTCTGCGCGACGCCCTCGATCGAGTGGATCTTCGTCAACACCAGCGTGGTCAGGGCATCCTGGTCGAACACCTCCACCTGGGTGAAGATGTCCGGTTTCCCCCAACAGGGGTCAATCGTTTTGATTTCCTTGATCTCCGATAACGCCCTGATGACGTTCGCGGTCTGTCCGGGCAGCACGTTGATCAGGACATACGCTCGATCAGGCATGGCACGCCCTCTGTCAGCCGGCTACGGGCCTTTGAAACAGCCAACGTGTGAGGACCGGCGACAGAAGGTAGCGGATACCCCAGGACAAGTCAACAGAAACCTGCGCCGCGTCAGATCGGCTGGTCACGATTCGGGCGGGTCTGCTTGGGCGCACGACTATTTCGGGGCAATCAGAACCTCGATCGCGGGGTCGCCGCTGGTGCTCGTCAGATCGGCCTCAAGTCGCTGGGGGTCCCCGATGCGGCCCTCTGGATCGTAGACGAAGCAAAACAGCGTCTGGCAGTCTCGGTGGGCCGCGTAATGTTGGGAATCGGTGGTCAATTGATCGGCGACTTCTTTCGCCCCCAGTCCCGGCTTTGTCTTGATCACCACGATCACGATGCGCTCTCGTGGTAACACGAGATCCGTCCGCTTCGTGCTTCTGGCGTACCGAGGCGTCCATTCCTCAGTGCTGATACCTTCGAACTCCAGGGAGAGCAGGGAACTCAGGACATCCCGGACATCATGCTCGTCTTCGACTTCAAGCGTCGGTCGGTCCTCGCGTCGTTGGCGGAGATGTCTGGCCACCTCATGAAAACGCATGCAGATTTTCCGAATCCGGCCTAACGCATCCATGGGACTAGCCATGGCTGCCGCGCCACTCCTCAGTGCGCTCGCTTGGTGCTGCCCGGTGGGCCGCTCCCTTGCAACGACGGCGTTTCTTGTGACCCCAGCAGGTGGACTGCCATGCGGTCGGGCAGCAGGGCGTTTACCGGCCAGCAACTCAAGTTTCTTATCTTCCAGATCGGTGATCAGTCCTTGGAGCATCACGAGCGTTTCTGCAATTTCGGTTTTCGTGAGTGAGTAGATCCGATGATGCTCATGCTCCTGGAACTCCGGTGACTTCTCGCCGTAGATCTCCCGGATCGTCTCCCTGATCTGAAACTCGGCCGTCACCCTCAAGGCGTCGCGGTAAGGGAGCCCGTCTTTCTTTAACTCCTCTACCTGGGCAATGCGTGCTCGCAGCTTCTCGATGGCCTCTTCAACCTCTTGGGGGGAGAGGAAAACCTTGTCACGGGTCGGCTTGCTCTTTGCCATCGGAACTCCTCCGACTGCAGGGTGAATGAGTTCACCGGGGAATGTTCCCGGAATTCGACTGAACCCAGCCGGTGACGCGGGGGCCCCCGGGAATATGACCCAACAGGGCTCTATTCTATCTCACACAAGCCGGCGCCCGCAAAATGATATCAGAATTTTGAGTCATGATGACTCACGTCATGTTGTTCGCATGCCGATACACCATCAAGGGGGAGACGGGGTTCCATCGAACATAATGCAGACGTCGGAAGGGTTCGGATGGGGGGCGCCGCCGTCCTTGAGGCGGGATGCGGTGTCGCGGCCGAGGTCGTGTCTTTTATCCGGCCGCCAACCGATGGTCTGGCGGACTTCCGCTATCGCTCGGAAACGAGTTGGCCCCGATCAGTTCGTCGATCATCTCCGGCGGCACGGCGCAAAGATCGGCCTCCTCCCCGATTCCCTTGAGCGTCATGACCTTGGTCGGCAGATTGTCCGGAAGCACACTCTCCCGCCGAGCCAGCGCGTACGTTCGTCGCGCGAGTAACAGACCGCCTGGTTGGGCGGCGCCTTCCAACCGTTGGGCCTTGTTCACCTCCGGACCGATCACCGTGTAGTCCCAGAGATACTCGGTCCCCAAATTCCCGATCGTGACGATCCCGGTGTTGATCCCGATTCGAACCAGGTGTGTGTCCTGCCCCTGGCTCAGCCAGCGGAGATTGAGCTCGGCCATCTTTTTCTGCATCTGCAAACCAGCCCGCACGGCGTTAGCCGCGTGGCGCCTCACCCGTTCTTCCTCGACGTCCTCCCCTCCGCCCTCCGGCTCAGCATCGCCGAAGAAAGCCATGACGCCGTCACCCATGTATTTATTGAGGGTCCCGCCGTACTCACGCAGGATGATGGTCATCGGTGTCAAGAAGTCGCGCAAGACCCGCTGGATCAGGAGAGGGTCGGCCCGTTTACAAAATGCCGAAAACCCCTGGATGTCCGCGAAAATCACGGTCAGCTCTCGATGGTGACCGGCGAGCAGATTGGGAATGCGCTCGGGGCTTTCTTTGATCAGCTGAATCGTTTGGGGTGGGAGACAGGCGCCCAACGCAATCTGAAACCGCGCCCGTTCCCTGTCAATGAGGAAGAGGCGCGCCATCAGAAGCAGGACGACACCGACCGTCAGCGAGACGATGGGCTGCGCAGCGGGAAGCAGGACCCCCCAGCGGTTCAGTCCGGTCTGCAACAAGAGAAGGTAGGAGCCCAGCACGACGGCAAAAGCGGGCATGATCATCCCGGGACCACCGGTGAGCGCCACCGCGGTCAACATGACGATCGGAATCCCGAGACACAGGGAGACCTCGAACGCGGTCGGGTCGCGTAGAAACTGCTCGGTGAGGAGCATGTTGAGCAGGTGGAGATGGACTTCGCTGGTCGGGAAATCAGGGTCGAACGGGGTCGCCACGCGGTCACCCAAGCCGGTCGTCAGGTTGGTGAGCAGAACCGACTTGTCCTTGAAGCTGTTGAGCAATTGGGCCTTGCCTTCGGCCGACTGCATCTGATCGAGCATCCAGCTGTAGGGATAGTGCAGGAAGCGCGCTCCCCATGGACCCGCGTAGTTGATCCAGGTACGCCCGTGAGCATCAATGGGGATTACCACCTCCCTGCCCGCACCGGTCTTGAAACGGATCGCCTGGCCGCGCTCGATCCGCACTGAGGTGGGGGGCACATCCAGACTGCGAAAGGCGGCGGCCAGGGACAGCGCAGGCACAAAGCCCCCCCTCGTGGAAAAGACCAGCGGCATTCGTCGCAGGACACCGCCTCGATCGGGCGTGCGAAAGATGTGGCCGAGCCCTGCCGCTGTTTCGATGAGAGCAGGGAGGGGCAGCGTCAGCTTACCCACCCCCGGGATTTCCCCCACGCCACGGACCTCAGCCTGGATCAGGTGCCGGGGCGCCGCGAGGCGAAAAGCCTCGGTGCTCTCCTGCTCCGGCGCGATGCTGAACACAGCGGGGTAGAGGACAAAGCCAGCGCGGCGGGTCGCGTCAGCCAGAGCCTCGTCTTGGTCCCGGGCGGGGGCCGCGTGGTCGAAGAGCATATCCACCATCAGGGTGTGCGCGCCGGCTGTTTTCAGGAATTTGAAGACTTGCGCGTGAACGCGCCGGTCCCAGGGCCATCGCCCGAGTCTATATTTGTGCGCGGCCAGGTCGTCGTAGTCGATCGCGACGAGGGTGTCGGATCGTTCTTGCAAGGGGTCACGCGAGACGGGAAGCGGGGGACGATGCTGGAATCGGACATCCACCGTCCAGAGTTCAAGCGGTTCAATAAGCTCGGGCCAGGTCAGGGCCAGCAAGAGAGGGAGGACGAGGGCGGCGACTGCGCAGCTCAACAGCATCGCGACGTGGGCCCGTTTCCAGTCGCGATGAAGGAATCGCCTCATCACGCTCATGAGCGTTCCGACATTGAGGAATGCCTTGACTGCGGGTTATCCGCCCGAGCCCCCGATGGCGGGCGGTTTTGTCGGGGTAGGCGGCAGGGATAAATCATCTTTGGGTTTCTGTCCAGAAGGCTGCTGCTTCTTGGCCCGGGTGCCGTCTTCGAGCGCCGGATTTCTTTCCTGTCCAACCGGACGCTGCAGCTGTCTGCTCTCTTGCGGGGGCGAGACCCGCGTCTTTCCCGGAACCGAATCCTTGTGAGAGGCTGCGCCATAGCCCGGTCCGAGAGCGCACCCGACCATCAGCAACAGGATGAAACCTAGGGGAAGAAATCGCGAGATCCTTATTCTCGTGGAGCGGACCATCCTGTTCCTTCTTAGCCACCCGATCCGCCCATGGGCGGCGGCTTCGCGGGCAGAGGAGGGAGCAGTGAACCCTCCGAGGGAGATCGTTGCTCCTTTGAGCGTGGTGGTCTATCAGTCACGATCCCGAACGCCTTCTCCGCTCGCGGCTGCTCCACTTGCGACCGCACATCCGGTTGCTCCGGTCCTTTTACCTTTCGCTCGACGCTGGCTTTCGGTCGCATCTGCAGTGAACGCGTGTCCTTTTTCAGGGCAGGGCTCGAACCCGATCCAAGCGCACACCCGATAAGCTGGAGGAACATGACTCCAAGGGGAAGATACGCGACTGAGTGGATAAGGGAACCCACTCTGCATTGCCACCAGGCATTGCGCCACCTGGGCCTACCCATATGACCCCGCTCCTATAATGAGGCTGTTGCACTGACCCCCCACTCTGGCCTGTCCATGCGAAACCGGCCGATTTTTGTGGCTCTCAACGAGTGAATGATACTGCAAAGGACGGAACCGCACAAGGAATTCCGACAACTTGCGACGTCTTCCGCGGGCCCGCACTGTGACTCTCTGATCTTCTGAACTGTGCCCAGCCTGCGTGCCGCGTGCGCCCACACGCGAAAGCAGAAATGAACTGAGGGGAAGGGACGAGATGGTGGGTAGAAGCCGGCCCTTTGGAAGAGCGTCTCGCGCGATCATGGTGCCGGTGCCTCCAGCACGTCACGTACCTTCCGCGACAACGAGTCCGGGTCAAAAGGCTTCAGGAGGAAGGCTCCCCGGGGGTGACCGGCACGGTGAGGCTTCCAGGTCTCCCTCGGGTGGCCGGAGATGAAAATCACGCGTGTCTGAGGACGGAGAGCCACGACGCGTCGCGCCAGCTCTATTCCGTCCAACTCAGGTACGCCCGAAGGACTTCCTTTCAGTTCCAACTCCCTCTGTTTGGGCAACCCCACATCGGCGATCAGCAGGTGAATGGGGCCTGCGTGCTGCTGAAAGATCCCAAGGGCATCCTTGCCAAGCCCTGCCTCCAGCACCGTATACCCGTCCTCTCGAAGGCCCTGACTCAGGACTGCCCGTAGGATTGGTTCGTCCTCTACGAGGAGAATGGTCCGAGACCTGGACTGGATTTGGGGACTCAGAGGTTTGAGACTCGGCATAGTTTTTATCCAAGGTTATCCCATAAAGACAAGTCTAGCACTCGTATCAGTCTCGAGCGTAAGCCCATGTGGACAAAGTGGTTTTCCACATTCGAGGAGCTCGCCGGAAGCGTGCCCCAGGCCGGGATCTTGAAGAGGCAGGCTGACCGTGAGAATCGAGGGCTCCGGGCAGGAATTATGCGCCTACCCACTCGGTTCCAGGAGTGATTGCGTCGTCCAACCCAAGCCTGCCTTGGCCACCAGGTAGGCTGAGAAGGTTTTAAACCGGGCGGAGAACGACGGCGAAGGGCTTACCGGCCGAGCTGCTCTTCTCCTGATTCGCCGATCAGCACACGATCCCCGCCCCCGGATTTTGCTCGCTTCGAGGCTGCCTCTGCAGCGCGCAGGACAGCCTCTCCATTCGAACCGTGGTCGGGGAACAGCGATAGCCCGAGCGAGCAATGAAAAGGACCCGACGCAGGACCCTGGTGCTGCGCCCTCAGCTCTTTGAGAGTGGTCCATAGCTGTTCCGCTCGCTGAAGGGTCGCAGCGGAGGTGGTGTCCGGCATGATGATCGTGAATGCCTCGGCGCCGGTTCGACTGACGATGTCGCTCCCGCGCACCGCTTGTTGCAAGGTGCGGCCCGCCTCGCGTAGCCATGCATCGCCCGCGTCGCGGCCGAAGTGTTCGTTGAGGTACTGAAGACCGTCGAGATCGAGCACAATGATCCCCACCTTGCGTTGGTTCCGTGTGGCTCGATGCACCTCACGTTCCAGCGATTCTTCCATGTACCGCCGGTTGAAGAGTCCGGTGACTAGATCGCGAACGGACAGGGTATGCAGCTCTGCACGCAGTCTGAGATTCGCCATGGCCATGGCGATGCGCGCGGCCGCTGTGGCGGCAAGTTTCCGGTCGATCTTAGCGGAGAGCCTCCTGGGCGGATGGCTCAAGTGGAGCATGCCGGTCGTTTCCCCCCGGGTGATCAAGGGAATGCAGATATAACTGGCAGGCAATGGAGTCGCGAGATGGTTGCAGAGCGGACCTACCCGCATGTCTTCCACGAAATACGTCCGACCGCTGCGCAGCGCATAGCAGGCGGTTGTCGCGAATTCGTGGACCCCGGCATTCGCCGTTGGCCACTGGGCGACGGGTTCAACCATTTTTTGTGACGGGCGGATCGCCCAGAGCGAACCATCCTCCGCGGGGAACAGTCGTGGACCCACCCGGCCGATCACCTCACAGGCTTCTTCAGTCGTGAGGCAGGCCTGGAGCAGTTCATCGAGGTGGGTGAGCAACTCACCCATCTTCTCGCTCCGGCTGCGTTGCAGAGCCAGGATCGTAACCGCCCATATCGCCACCACCGCAAGCGCACGGTTTGCGAGCGCAACCCGCATCGCGGTATCGGGAGATGAAAATGCGGAGCCAAGGCCCGTCAGGACCGTGCACGTGATGGCGGCAAGAAGGAGGTCCCACTGGTGGCGCGACCAGAGAGCAATCGGGACCACTGCGGCATAGAGGAGGGGGATGGCGACCCCCGTGGGAGTCACCCGATCCAGCAGGAAGACTCCGGCAACCATCACGACCATCGCCACACGCGGCCAGAGACTGGGCTGTTCCGTGAGCTCGGTCATGCGTCCACCCTTCTCAAAACGAGCGCTTGCAGTGAGAGACTGATGGGAGCGGGGGACCGGGGACGGGAGACGGGAGTGTCTCGCTCAGCCGGGGATTCATTACCGTCTTCTCCATCGAAGCCTGGGGAGGATCGCCGCTGCCACCCGTACGGTCCGAGCACCATGGGGGGATCAAGGCGCCTGGCGTCCTGCATCATCGGGCATGATTCCGAGCGCCATCGGATCCAGACGATTGAGCGAAGGTACTGGAACTCTGGAAGAGGGTGGCGTGATCTCCGGAATCAGCGGCCGCTGAGTACGGGCCAGCCGTTCATCCAGCAGGACAGGCCTTGGAAGGGGGCCAGTGCAAGAGAACATGGGCATACCGCCTTGGATCCATATTCGCCTTGGCGCGCTGAAAGTACACCCCCCAGAAGTTGCTGATGCGGTGGGCCATTTCGGCTGAGTCCGCGGAGGCCCCCGACACATAGAGGCACACACCGGACAGGTCGGGAATGAGCCCGTGCGCGTCCAGCTCGCCCAGAAGTTTTTCGACTGTGTCCGGACCCCATTTAAGGTTGTAGAAGTTATACGGCTGAGAATCTTCCACCATGTCCGACATGAGAACCAACACCTTGGCTTTCCCCTCATCGCTGAAGAGTTTTTGGGCGAGAACGACCGCGTTGAAAATATCGGTGCGCGGGCTGGCAAAATGTTGTTTGAACATGCCCGCTGCCTGCGCGACAAGCTCTTCCTTGAGACGGGCGACCTCGGCTTCGACCTCCTTCACCTGGCGGTTGTATGTCATCGCATTTTGCATGAACCCGTTGAACGCGGGTTTGGCAGGAAAGTCTACCTCGATGAGAGGGCGGAAGTCCGTCAAGGTCTTTTCGGTGATGGGAGCGACCAGGATTCGATCGCCGGCCGAGAGAGAAGGGATCACTCGCTTTATCAGATCCTGTTCAAACGACTTCTTGTCCTCACTCCGGATGCTGCCGGAGAAGTCCACAAAGATAATGAGCTCCATGCCTGGATGCGTCGTGGCCAGTGAGGAGGATGAGGGATATCCCGTCGGCAGCAGCACTCCCCCCATGATGAGGAAGAGAATCCAGGCGGTGATGCGGCGAGGGAAGGACGGGTCAACCAGCATGAGGACGACCATCGGAATTGCCCATGGACACTTCCCGCCACAATTTCAGCTCCGGATACTCAGGGCTTTTTCTAAAAGATGGCGGAGCCAACAGTTGACGGAACCGGGTGTTGGTCTGCCGGTACAAGGCGACCCGCTGATTGGTGAGGGCTCTGATTTCATCGATCTGGCTCTTGGCCCGCTTGATCTCCCCATTCATCTTGGTGCCGATCCGGAAGAGCGTGTTTCGAACGGAGTTTCTCTTCCGGTCTAAAAAGATGAGGGAGGAGTGGGAGGAGTCCAGCCTCTCGTCCGGGTCATGGGCGAAGAAGGAGCACACCATGGCGGCGAAGAACACCAGGGTATTGAGTGCGAACAAAGAATAGGCCAGTTGGTCTTGGGCTGACAGCGAGGGTGCGCCCGAGGGTCCTTGAGAGAAAATATACGCATTCCGGAGCACGCTGATCGAGAAGAGAGCCGCGCCGACGGCCACGGGGGTCAGGACCCCGACCAGAATGTTCCCGGCAGGTCGGGGAATTGAATGCCGCAGGTGGATGCCGATGAACAGCCCGAGGAGAGGGATGGTGATGGCGAGGGTGGAGGCCATCACGTAGGTCAGGTATTCCGCTTCGCCGAACAGCCGAAAGACGACGGTGTTCAAGGGAAATTCACCGATTCCAAGAAACAGAATGAGAGCAATATGAAAGATGGACGGAAAAGGAATCGCGACATCCCGCCCTAACTCCTTTTTCCTGGCCTCGTAAATCTCGGAGATAGGCTTGAGCCGGGCTTCAATTTCTTCCAGTCGTCTCTGGCCGGCCTCGAATTCGGGTTGGAGCTTCGCAATCCGGAGTGACGCGGCCTTGTAGGTCCGCTGGACTTCTTGCTCTCCGTGAGCCATCAACGCCTGCTCAAACTGCGCAGGGGTATACGATCCCATCTCAGGGATATTTTTCTCCCCGTCTTTCTGGCCTTCGACCAGGATCCGGCTCTCATCCGTAAAGTGAGCGGGTCTCAGCTTCAACATGGATGCCCTCACCGATCCTCGGGAGGAGTGTTAGATCGCCACATCGTGTTTCTTAAGAAGGGATGACAGCTCGTCGACCAGGAACTTCACGTTGTCCAACACCGTGTCCTCCGTTGAGGAGAGATCCGTCATGCTCTTCATAATGGCTTGGTAGTCGACTTTCAACTGCGACATCGTTTGGTGAATCTTGTCCACGTTATTTCGAAGTCCGTCCCGTTCCTGTTTCAGCGCATTCCAGCGTTTCTGGAGCGAATCCAACTGGTCCCGCATTTCGCTGGATTGCTGGACCAGCTCCCTGTACTCCGTGATGGCCTCAATGATTCGTTTGACTTCGGTGTCATTCAGCATAGTCCGACTCCTTCTTAGATGGGTTGGACTTATCGGGTCCGACCGTTTGTTTGAGGAGATACACAATTTCTCCGTGCAGGGAGCGGTTTTCCTGTACGGAGAGCTGTTTGAGTGCGGTATGAAGATTCTCGCTTAACCGCAGGGTGAGTCTTTTCATAGTCCTCAATTGTGGGCGTGCTGCGTAATGGTGTTACCGTAGCACTTTCTTGGTGTTCGTCAAGTGACGGTGTCACAATGCCACCACTCTGATGGCAGATGGTGATGCCAGAGTCCGATCTTTCGCTGTGTTGACTCATAGTTAGATGACGACCGGAAGGGAAAAGATTGCGGGCGCGGGGAAGTCCTGCAGGGGGTAGGACAACGAGGTGACCGAACGCGACGGATCACGCGAAGCGAGGTATGGAGGAATCTCAGCCTACTGGAGGCAAAGGAACTATCCGCCCGCAGTTGATCGAAGCGGGCGGGTCACACGAAGTGTGGTATGGTGCCCCCGACACGAATTGAACGTGCGACGCGCGGTTTAGGAAACCGCTGCTCTATCCGACTGAGCTACGGGGGCACGGGCGTTACGATACCGAATGGGTTGGGGAAAGTCCAGAAGACCGCCACGGGCTTGGAGCAATTTGTCCGAGCCCTCGCTGGTGGAGAGCGGCCAAGGACACCTCACGATGATTCACCGACCGCCGGGCACGATGTCGATCTCTTTCCGGTCTGCCTGATCCCGCTCGCAACTTCGCTCCGCGATGAGACGCTGGCCGGCGCTCGCGTCCTTGGGAATCCGACTCAGGCAGGCCTGCAACGTGTCCCCTTGGGTGCCGGATGCGGCGGCCCCGACCCCTCTAGCCGGGGCGGAAAGGGCCTCAGTTGACGCAGCGCCAGGTACGGAAGACTCGGTGTCCGGTGTGGCGCATGCGCCCGTGAAGGCGGCTGATGCCGCGAACAGAAGCACGGCTCCAATTCGAACGATCGTCATGACCCTGTCCCTCCTTGTGAACGGAACCGTCACTCTTACATGAGATGGTCGGCTCAATGCAAGGCTCAAGGCTTGGTGCTGCTCGCCTGGCCAGGCTTAGCCGGCAGGTCCCGCTTGGCGGGAACCTGTGTGAGGATATCGGAGCGGGCCTGATAGATGCCGGGGAGGCCTTGCCCGATCGCATACACCAATCCCCCCACGCGCGTGCCCAGGACCAGCCGCCCGCGCACCTGTCCGTCCTTCCCTGTCGCGGTGAACTCAGCGGCCGGGGACGCTAATCCGTAGGGCGCCAGCGGTCCAGCCTGCTTGACGACCCGCAGCTCGGCCGGCAGGCCCGCGACTCGGGTGATAAAGAGATCCACCGTCTGCTGGTCCAGCTTCTGATGCGGCTCATCCTCGAGCACCCAGCCGGTCTTCTGCCCGTCGCGCGGCCCCGCGCTCTGATTGACCAGCACGTACTGGTCCTCCCGGGTTTTCACGGCCAGCCTGACAATCTCGTCCCTCTCGATCCCCAGGAGGCGCTTGTCTTGGAGCGCGAACAATTCCTTTGTCAGGTCCTTGATCGCGATGGGGTTGATCCGGTAAATCGGGGAATCAGGAGTCGTGACCGCGTACGCCTCCCCGCTGGTCGGGTCGGGATGGAACAGCGTGATGGTCTGCTCCCCGCCGCCCGTATAGACGGTGACCTTGACCATCGGTTTGGACAATCTCTTGGTGAGAGTGGCGTGCTCCGGTCCCGGATCGATGAACCCGAGGGCTGTGAGGTCTTCCAGCTTCAGGAGCAGCACACGGACCGCCGTTTGGTCAGCCTCCGCTTCGATCGGGAATCGAATCTTCCACTTGTTGTCCTTCCCGGCGATCCCATTCTGGCGGTACAGCACGATCTGGGTCCGGGGGTAGGTCAACCGCAGCCGTTCGGCTTGGGACTGGTCGAGGCGCAGCACATCCTTCTTTCTGAAGGTTGTGACGGTCTTGTTGAGGAAATCCTTGGGGGCGAGGTCGGTCAGGAGGATTTTCCGGTCCGAAGCCCGTGTCGCGTACAGGGTAGAGGAGATGGGCCCGCTGTCCCCCAGCGACAAGGTCTCCCGGCGAGGGCCCGCCGTCACGATCAGGACCACGGAGGGCTTCTCGAGGCCGAACGGCGCGAGCGCGGTCGCCTGCTCCTCGACCACGCGCGTCACCGTGCCCAACGCCAACGCTCTGAGCAGGGATTCGACCGCTCTGGAATCTGCCTCGGTTTGAATCGGCGCGACAATCTTCCAGGTTCGATTGTCTCCGAGAGCCAGGACGACCTCGCCGGCCTCCGAGCGCAGCGTCAGACCATTGATGTCCCGCTCCTCGAATGGCAGGATCCTCTGTGTCTCCGCTTCGATGAGGGTCTGAGCCCGCTCTGCGGGAAGTTCAACGAAATAGACATAGGTTGCCAGGCCGGCCAGCACCAGGGCCATCAGGATGGTCAACCAGTATCGGCTCATGGTTCAAGAGTTATGAGTGTTGAGATCTGAAAGGGCAGCACTCGTCACTGGGATCAGAGTCGCCGCCGTCTGCTCCAAACTGTCATGCCCCAGAGGAACGTCAACACAGGGAGGAAGAAGACCTGGACGTACAGCAGGGTTCGTTCCTGGGTCGGGTTGGGGATGAAGGGTCGAAACGCGGGGTCTTTCGGGGTGATCGAGATCAGTTCCCGTTCCTCGGCCAACCACCCCAGCGCGTGCAACAGAAAATCCGTGTTACCGGGAAAGTTGACGTACGCGTTGCTGGCGAAAGCGGAGTTGCCGACCACCACGATCGCCGCGCGGGGCTTGCCTTCCTCGGGAGCCTTCTTAGGGGTGAGGGCAGCGGCTAACGGCAGCGGGCCTTGCACGTCCTCCTTAGGGCTGAAGCTGACGACCCGTCCTTGGAGGTTCGTCTCGGCCCAACTCCGGGCCGAGGTGCGGGCCAGGGGGACGAACTCCCAATCCTTCCCGGCATCGTCGTGGAAGACGAGATGCCGCGAGACTGGGAACAGTACCGCGAAGGTGAAGTCCTGGGTGATCTCGTGTTCGGTGAACGTCCGAACCATCAGCGCCGTCAGATCGCCTTGCGCGAGCCGGTCCTGCAAATCCACTAGCACGCCCTGTCCGGCTTCGAGGCCCCACCGCCGAAGGAGGTCATCCAATTCCGCTTTCGAGTCGGGGTCCAGCAGAATCAGCAGACGACCGCCGTCGGCCACATAGCGGCCGATCCGGTCCTTCTCCTCGCGAGTCACCAGGCGCTGGGGGCCGGGCAGCACCAGGACGGAGGTGTCCTTCGGAACCGCGTGCTCTTGGAGCAACACCACCGTGCCCACGTCGTAACCCTGTTTGACGAGCGCCTCCTTCGCGGTCGAAAGGCCTCCGGGTTCCTTGTCCGAGAGGCCGCGCTCGCCGTGGCCTTCGAGAAACAGCACGCGCTTCTTCGTATCCTTGGAAATTCGGATCAGCGCCCCGGTCAACTCGGCCTCAGACGGCGCGGTGACGCGGGTCGATTGAGTCCCGCTCTCGAACACGGCGGTATCGGTTCGAGAGATGCCGTACTGGCGGGCGACTCCGGGTCGCCGTTCCGGGTCCACAAACTCCACCTTGAGCTGGTCGCTGGCCTGGCGGTAGCTATCGAGCAGATCACGATATGTGTTGAAGGCCTGGCCCCGCTCTTGCGTAAACACCGTGATTTTGACCTCGCGGTTTAAGCCGCGGAGGACCCGGTGGGTTTGCGGGGCCAGCGTGAAGTGCTGAGTCTCAGAGAAGTCCCATCGTAGCGAATGGCGTGCTGCGAGGAAGTTGACGATCACCAGAATAGCCGTGAACAGGAGCACCATCAACAGGCTGTGGACGCCCAGGCGGGTGGAGCGTCTGGCCGAGAAGGCTTTGAGGGTTCCGACATGCGCCACAAAGAACGCGACCAAACAGATGAGCGCGATCCCCTCGCAGAGGGTGACCAGCCACAGCTGGCCGGGAGCGACACTATAAACGATAAGGCCGGCCACGCCCAACGCGCCGCCGATCATCCCGAGAAGTCTTGGCACCTGGTGCATACTAGCGTCCCTTCAAAAACGCCGTTCCTGAAGCGTGAAGCGTCCTAAGAAAACGTAACTCGTATCTCGTATCTGGTATCTCGCGTGAAGGATCTGACGAGATACGCTTCACGAGCGACGAAGCATGCTTCGGTGAGTCCGCGTGTCCAACTCAATTTCTTTCTATTCGCACAGAGGGTGGCCGGGCCGGACTCGACTGCGCGCGTCCGGCGAGCACAGCCATATCGTGCGCGACGCGCGAGCACTGAGTCCGGCCCCGCCACCCTCTGCCCCCCTCACTTCCATCGCTGCGTCTCCACCACGCGGTCAGCCAGAAACAGCATCAGGATCATCCCTGACAGGTAGTAAATCAGATCTTTCGTGTCCACCAGGCCGCGAACGAGCCGGTCATAGTGCTCGATGAAGGAGAGGTAGGAGATGGTATTGCCGATCGGGTTGTCACCGAGCACTGATCCCAGCGCGCCGAGCAGCCAGACCAGGATCAGCAGGCCGAAGCTGAGGAACGCGGCTACGATCTGATTTTCGGTCAGGGCGGAGGCAAACAGGCCAGTGGCCAAAAAGAGTGCACCCATCAGCGCCAGTCCCAGGTAGCCGGTCAGCACCGGCCGCCAGTCGAAGCTGCTGTAAACCGACAGGATCAGGGGCACGATACCCGTCAACGCCAGCAAGCCAAAGAAAATCAGGCAGACACCCAGAAATTTTCCGATGACAACTTCGTTGAGCCCGATCGGAGAGGTCATGAGCAGCTCGAAGGTGCGAAGCTTCCGTTCTTCTGCGAACAGGCGCATGGTCAGGATCGGAAGCACTAATAGGATCACAATCGCCGCGCTGTAGAACGTCGGCCGGAACACCAGGTCGTTCAGGTTGAGCTGGGCCGCCGCCCCCTGGATCTGCATCATTCTGACCGCCTGGTTGCCCGCGTTCACGACGGCCAGGTACGACAGCACCCCGAAGATCGAAAGGAAGACCGCGCTCACCACGTAGACGACGGGCGAGACGAAGTACGAGCGCAGTTCCTTCGCCAGGATGGCGTTCACCGAGGTCATTCCAGCCCTTCTTCGTGCTGGGTCAGGCGGAGAAACACGTCTTCCAGCGTCATCGAGACGGTCTTTAACTCGAGCAACCCCCAGCCGTTTTGGACCACGAACCGAGCCAGTTCATCCCGCCGATCCTGGCCCAGTTCGTATTCCAGCAGAAAGGCGCCGGACTCCGTCGGCTCGAAGACGCTCAAGACGCCCGGCAACGCGCGAAACCGGTTCGCCAGGTCGGCAGGGGGCCCCTTGACCGTGACGCGAATCTTCTCCGATTGGCGCAGCCGCGCCGAGAGCCCCTCCGGACTATCCACCGCAACGATCCGGCCGTTGTTGATGATGACGACTCGCTGGCAGACCGCGGTGGCTTCTGGCAAAATGTGCGTGCTGAGAATCACGGTGTGTGAGCCGGCCAGGCTCTTGATCAGCTCGCGGATCTCGATGATCTGTTTCGGGTCCAACCCCAAGGTCGGCTCATCCAGGATCAACACCGGCGGATCGTGGAGCAGCGCTTGAGCCAGTCCGACCCGCTGCTGGTACCCTCGCGAGAGATTGGCGATCAGGCGATGGCGCACGTCGCCCAGCGCCAGGCGCTCCATCACGCGATCCAATCCGTTGCGCAGGTCCTCTGCACCCATGCGTTTGATCCGGCCCACGAACGTCAAGTATTCCGTGACCGTCAACTCCTGGTAGAGCGGCGGATGCTCGGGTAAATAGCCGATGCGCCGCTTGACCTCGAGGGGCTGGTCAAAGCAGTCGAACCCGGCCACCCTGGCCACGCCTTCGGTGGCCGGCATGAAGCAGGTCAGGATCCGCATCGTGGTGGTTTTTCCGGCTCCGTTGGGGCCCAGAAATGCCAGCACCTCTCCCTTGTCCACCGTGAAGGTGACCCGGTCGATGGCCGTGAA
>JAHFEU010000093.1 GCA_023248295.1 Nitrospirota bacterium
CCGGACGGTCTGCCGCCGGGCGGAACGGGTGTGCGTGCGGCTTGCCAGGGAGGAAACCGTGGACTCTCGAATCGTGAAATTCCTAAACCGCTTGAGCGATGCGCTGTTCGTGCTGGCGCGCTGGGTCGCCAAAACGCAGGGTGAGAAGGAATTTCTCTGGGAGAGACAGTAGGACAGTGTCATCACTCAGGGGAAGAACGGTAGCGGCGCGCCGGCGCCGGTCGCCTCGGAGAGCTGCTCACCTCTTGCTCGTTGACAGGCCCACTATCTAGTACGGCCAGGACCGTTGATCACAAGAACGAACAAGCTCATGAAATCGCAAATGTTTCGTAGCCTAAAATTTGTGCAGTCTGCTATCAGAGGCTGAATGCCTACCCGAGAGACATCGACTCACAAGCTTATCCACAGGCCTTCCACAAAATTTGGGGATAGAATTCTGTCCCTGTCACGCGGTTCCACCGACAGCCACCGTACAGGAAGCGGGTCCTAGCATTCGACTGGAGCGTAAGCGTTGCTGCAAGCCACTTTGCCGCCTCCCGATGCATCGGCCTTGCACTAGACCTGCGAAAACTCATCCGCCGGTGTCCAGCCGCGTGATGGCGCGCGGTTCCAAGTTGCTCGACCGGCCAACCCACGCCATGGACGGGAGAAACGGCGCTGGCCGATGAGGACCCGGGACTCTCGTGTCGAAGTTCACATTGCAGTAGCGTGTTGGTATAATCCCGCCTATGCTGGTCCGGTGTCCTCTCCGTCATCGCGAATCGGCGTGGGAGTGGAATCCCTGGCAGCCTTTTTGGTCAGAGCGGTGCCGACTGACCGCCCTTGGCGCGTGGGCTGCGGAGCAGTGCCGGATCGCGGCGGAGGAACCCTCGAGCGTGGTTGAACGACCTGCAGAACCCGAACCGAACGGCTGATGCCTCGATCATTCTGCTAGCGCCACTGCCACCGGTGCATGACAAAGCTCATCACAACGAAACGGCTCGAAGGTGAAACCGAGAAGGCGCGGGAGTATGTGAAAGTTCACATCCTCTTCCCGTCCGGTCTGCTCGGGTTGATTTTCATGCTGTCGGGGACGGCGGCGTTGCTCTACCAGTTCTTCGCGGAGACCTATAGCTGGCGCACGTTCCTTCAAAGCACCGGCTTGCTGGTGGCTGGCGGGTTGCTTGGATGGGGACAGACGCGCTACCACCAGTACCTCCTCCGCGAGCACCCCGGTCACTTCGCCGGCCGCATGAGAATCTTTTCGCGGGGCGGGCTGAAGCGAGGGAGGAAGGAGTCACCTCTCCCTTCACTCGAGCATCGGGGGCGAAACCTCGTACCCCTCTTCTATGTGCTGGGAATCGGGGCCCTGTGTGGGGCCTCGGCGCTGGCTTCGATGTTTGGCCAAGTGTATTATGTGGCCGCCTACTTGCTGCCCTGGGCCGGGTTTTTCTGGGCCAAGATGTTCTTTTGGCGGGGAGTGTTGGGGCAAGGGAAAGGGTAGAGGTCCTACTTCTTACGTTTCGCCTTTTTAGTTTTTCCTTCAAGTTCGCGGACGCGCCGTTCCAGGTCGCGCACCTGCTGGCGCAATTCGGGCAGGCGGGGAATGACGGCCTGCGCCTTAACCCAAGTCTCGTGCGGCATCACCGGCGCACCGGAGACGATCTGGTTTGATGCCAGATTGCGGTTGACCCCCGAGCGCGCCGCGATCATCACTCGGTCGCCGACCTCGATGTGATCCGAGAGCCCGGCCTGCCCGCCGATCATGACGTGGCTGCCGATGACGGTGCTCCCTGCGATCCCCACCTGAGCCACCACGATGCTATCCTCTCCAATCGAGACGTTGTGGGCAATCTGAACGAGATTATCCACCTTGGTCCCGCGCCTGATGACCGTGCTGCCGAACGTGGCGCGATCGACGGTCACGTTCGCGCCGAGTTCGACGTCGTCTTCAATCGTGACGGTTCCGAGTTGGGGGATCTTGTGATGGCGGCCTTGATCCTGGACATAGCCGAAGCCGTCGCTGCCGACGACCGTCCCGCTGTGGATGATGACCCGACGCCCGATCACGCATGCCTCCCTCACGGTGACGTTGGGATAGAGGACCGTGTCATCTCCCACAGCCGAGCCCTCTCCGATGAAGATGCCGGGATACAGCGTCACCCGAGCTCCGATTCTTACCCGGTCCCCCAGCGTCACAAACGGCCAGATCGACACATCCGCCCCGATTTGCACATCCGTCCCGCGGACGATCTGTTCCGCAACACCGCGGGGCCGGTACGGCCTGACAAAGAACCGCTGGACGATGCTCGCGAACGCCACCGCCGGGTTCGGAACGACGATCTGCGGGCGCGGGAGCTCCTCGATGGGTCGGCCCACCAGAAACGCGGCGGCCCGCGATGTGAGCGCGGATTTGACGAATCGGTCTGCGGCGACGAACGTGAGGTCATGCGGCCCCGCCTCTGACAGGCTGGAAACCCCGGAAACGATCGTGCCGGGGGTGCCGAGGATCCTCCCACCAATAGCGTGGCCGATCTCTTCCAGTCGGATGGCGCGCGGTTGGTCCTGCGGCGGCATGCCTGGCGCTAACCCTTTTTCTTGGCGGGGAGTCGCTTCCCGGTCCGTCCCGTGGCTCGTGCGGGTGAAGACGGTCTCAGCCGTCCCTCCACGTATCCGATCACATCCGCGACGGTGAGGAGCTTCTGAAGGTCCTGGTCCGGGATCTGAAAGTCGAACGCTTCCTCGATTTGGTAGAGCAGTTCGATCGTCGCCATGGAATCCAGGCCCAGATCATCGCGGAGGTGGTCGTCCGGTCTGATGGTGTTCGGATCCCGCTTCAGGTAGTCCCCGAGGGCGGTCATAATCCGGCTCCCGATGGTTGGCGCAGTCCCCATACATCCTGCGATGCGGTGGAAGCTCGAAGACGGAGTTAACGGATCAACGTTTTGAACACCACCGCCGCGTTGTTGCTTCCAAAGCCGAACGCGTTCAGCAACGCGACCTTAAGCGGCCGCCTCCGGGTCTCACGCGCGATCCCTTGCAGCGCGCAGTCCGGATCGGGGTCGTCATAATTGACGGTCGGGTGCACCAGCCCTGTGTCGAGGGCCAAGGCGCACACGATGCCGCCGATCGCACCGGCTGCTCCCAGCGTGTGGCCGATCATGGACTTGGTGGCATTCACCGACACCCGCTCCGCCCGGGTCTTGAACACACGCCGGATGGCTCTGACCTCGACGACGTCACCGATCGGAGTGGACGTCGCATGGGCATTGATGTAATCCACCTGCGCGGGAAGCACCGCCGCATCGCGAAGCGCCAGCGACATGGTCGCGGCTACGTCGACACCGTCCTCACGGGGAATGACCATGTGATACGCTTCGCTCGTCGCGGCGTAGCCAGCCACCTCCGCGTACATGCGGGCTTTGCGCCTTCGCGCGTGAGCCAGCGACTCCAGAATCAGCGCCCCGGCGCCCTCACCCATGACGAATCCGTCACGAGCCCGGTCGAACGGGCGGGACGCGCGAGCCGGATCGTCGTTGAAGCCGGTGGACAGCACCCGGAGCGAGCAAAAGCCGGCAAACACCAACGGCGTAATGCTCGCGTCGGCCCCTGCGGTGATAACCACATCCGCCTGGCCGGTGCGGATGCAGGTGAGCGCCTGGCCGATGGCGTGGGCGCTGGACGAGCACGCGGTGGAGATGGTCAGGTTCGGGCCCTTGGCCCCATGCGCCATGGCCACGATGCCGGACGCCGAATTCAGCGTGATCACGGGAATGAAATTAGGATGGACGCGGTGCGGTTTCTGATTCCGGTACAGGGTGGTGATCTCTCGTTCGCCCATCACCATCCCGCCCATGCCGGCGCCGACGATCACGCCGACTCGGTGCGGGGTCTCCTCCTCCATGCGAAGCCCGGAATCCGCCAGCGCCTCCTTCACCGCCGTCAGGGCGAACTGTGCGTACCGGTCGACCCGATTGGCGTGGACCGCCTCCAGATACTGGGATGGGTTGAAGTCCCCCACCTGGCCGGCGATCCGAGACCGATACGTCTCCATCGGAAAGGGATCGAATGATCGAATGGCGGTGATACCCGAGCGCGCTTCCAAGGCGGCTTTCCAGAACTGCCCGACTCCGATTCCGATCGGAGAGACGATGCCAAGACCCGTGATGACGACCCTGTTCTTCATCCGTCCATCCGCGTGGCGCCCAGATTCGAGGAAGGTCTTCTTGTACCCCAAGCCCCGCGCTCAGTCAACCTATTGTCTGACCTTGAGGAACAGGTAGGAACCGAACGAGAGAAACAACAGATTGGCGAACCAACCCGCCATGACCGGCGCCAGCACGCCGCTCCGGCCGAGCGCGATGGCGACAGAGTGGGTCGTCCAGTAGAGAAACCCGATCATGAGGGCCTGGCCGATTCCAATGGCCATCCCTCGGCCGCGAACCCCGCTCCCTCTCAGGCTCAGCGCGATCCCGACCACGGTCATCACCACGCTGACGAACGGGAATGCGACACGCCCGTAATAGTCCGTCAGGAAACGAGCGAAGTTGTAGCCGTCCTTGCGCAAGCGTTCCACGTAGGATCGGATCTCCATGAGCGTCATCTCGTCTGATTCAGCCGAGAGCCAGGAATTGAAATCCTCGGGGGTGTGGGACAGCGCGATCGGCCGGCTCTCAAACTCGTCCACGAGCAGGCCTCCGTTGGGGAGAAAGCTTCGGCGCACACCCCGATGCAGCACCCAACCCCGAGGCGTAGAGCGTGCCTCCCTGGCCTCCGTGATTTCGGCGGGGGTGAATGCCGCCCCGAGTTGATAGAGGCTGATGCCTCTCAGGGTGGCTCCGCCCGGGTCCACGACCTCGATGTTCATGAGGGTATGGTTGTCGACCTGAATCCAGTGGCGGTCGGCCTTGAAGGTGGCGGGACTGCCTTTTTTTTCGATCAGGGTGGTCTTGACGTACTCAGCCTGGGCGGTGGACAGCGGAATGACCACGGCGCTGAGACTGAACAGCACGATGGCGACCGCGAGCGCAAAGCACAGGAACGGCGCGGAGATCCGGTACAGGCTGATGCCGCAACTCCGCATGGCAGTGATCTCGAGATTTTTCGAGAGGATGCCCAACGTTAGGAGCGTGGCCATCAGGATCGCCAGCGGCGCGATCTGAAACGAGATGCCGGGAGTCCTGAGCAGGAAGTAGCCGAGGACGGTCGACATGTCGGCGTCATACCGAATGAATTTGCGGACTTTTTCGAAGAAATCGACCACCAGGTAGATGGTCATGAGGCCGGCGAAGCACATCGTAAACACCTTGACGTACTCGCGGAGAATGTAGCGGAACAAGATCGTCATGGTGGTTATCGTCGGCTGACCCGGTGGAACAACGCGACCGTGAGCGCCAGAAACAACGCATTCGGCAACCAGGCCCCGGCGAAGGGGGGAAGCACAAGCGTCGTCACGAAGAACTCGCAGGCGACGTTCAGCACGTAGTAGACGATGATGATCATGACTCCCACAGCGAACCCCCCTACGCGACCTGACCGCTTGGACACGATGCCCACCGGAACTCCCAGCATCCCCAGGATCAGCGCGGCAGCAGGAAAAGCCAGGTCCTTGTAATGCTCCATCAATCGCCGCAGCGCGGCCGTGTCCTGCCAATTCGAGCGATCGAGACGCTCGAGCACAGAGGAGAGCGACGGACGAACATCGAGGGGGGCGTATTGGGTCTGGTCGAGCGGGATCGGGAGATGGTAGGCGGAGAACGCCACTTGCTGGTACTGCTCCACCTCGTGGGGCTTGGTGTGGATGCTTCCGTTGAACAGCTCAATCCAGACCTGATTGTTGCCGGGATCGCTCCGCATCGAGTACTGAGCGGCGGTGATAATTCGAGCCTCGGCCTCATTGCGTTCGTCGGAAATGAAGATGCTCCCGACGTCGTCGCCTTGCCGGCTGTCCGACGCGTAAATCACCATGCGTGGCACCGGCTCGTTGAAGACGCCCTTATCGAGGGCGAGCGTCAGCTCTTCCCGGAGGAGATTCATCGCCAGTTTTTTCAATGAGACGCTCGTCCATGGCTGGCCCCACTGGGAAAGGACCAACGTCAGCCCGAAGACCAGACCGGTGAACACCATCACCGGTCTCGAGAGACGGAACAGGCTGAGGCCGACCGCGCGCATGGCCACCAATTCCTTGTCATAGGACAGCCGGCTGAAGGCGGTAATCGACGCGATGATGCCCGCGATCGGGAGCGTCAGGACCAAAAAGGACGGCAGGAGGTGGAGAAAGACCTTGAGCACGGCAAAGAAACCGACCCCCTTCGAGACCAGGAGCTCAACCAGACGGAGCAACTCCTTCGTCAGCATGACGAAACAGAGTGCGGCGAGGCTGATGAAGAAAGGGGGGAGAAGCTCCGCGAAGATATACCGATCCAGGATTGTGCGCAACCGTACCTCGGCCACAGACGGTCCGTTAACAGAGATAATAATAACGGATTTTCGAGGACTTGTAAACGTAGGGAGAGGAACGTCCCTGGAGCGGCTCAGCGCCCCGACAGCCGCAGCAGGGCATCGGACGGCGCAAGAAAATCTTGACAAGGCGGGTGCCCTATGCTAAATGCTTGCCCCGATTTACGGTATGCACATGGGCGATCTTACCCGTTTTTAAGTGCCGCAGGGGGGCGTTCCCTTCTGCGGTATTTTTTTGCGGGGCTCACGGCGCTGTGGATGAGACGCTGCATGTGGTCTCGCAGCATCCGCAATGCGAGACCTCGTCGGTCAGGCGGTCGGGTCTACAGGGCAATCTGCGGCAGAATGCGTTCACCGTCCGGCCGCCGAGCCGGCGCACCGTCGGGTGGTTGTTCAGGAAAGGAGGACCGTGTGAAAAGTAAGGGGACCGTGAAATGGTTCAACGACAGGAAAGGGTTTGGCTTCATCCGGCTTGAGAGCGGCGAAGACGTCTTCGTCCATTACTCCGCGCTCCAGGGAGAGGGGTTCAAGACGCTCAAGGAAGGGGAGAACGTCGAGTTCGATATCGTCCAGGGAGCGAAGGGACCACAGGCCGCGAATGTGATGAAAACGCAATCGTAGTTCGGCTTGCCGAAAGGCTACGAACGAAGGGCCCGTCGTCTCCGGACGGCGGGCCCTTTGCCGCTTCTGGAGGGCCCTGAGGCGGTTCAACTTGTCCCGCTCTCCACCTCTCGTTCCGACAATCGGGTTTTTTTTGACAACCTCCCGTCAAGTTGATAGCGTTCACATCTGTATGAGGTGGTTCTGGGGGACCGACAAGAGCGCCATCGTGGAGAACGCCCAGCGCTTCGCTGCGCAGGGCGAATTTGACAACGCCATCGCCGAATGGAAGAAGCTGAGGACCGGCCAACCCACCGACAGCACCATTTACAACACCATCGGTGATCTGCACCTGAAACGGCACGCATCGGCCGAAGCGGTCGACGCCTATTTTCAGGCCGCTGCCGCATTCCGTGCGGAAGGCAGTGGGCTCAAGGCCATCGCGGTCTACAGAAAGATTCTCAAGGTCGATCCGGCTCGTTACCAGGTCTATCGTGACCTCGGTGACCTCAACGCCGAGCGTGGCTTAATCAGTAATGCCATCTCGGATTATCTCACCCTGACCAAACGATGCCTGAAAGAAGGGAGGACTCAAGAAGCCATAGATCTGTACCGTACGATCGCCGCACTGGACGCGTCCAACGTCGAGGCGAAGCAACGGCTCGCCGAGTTCAGTCCGATGAGTAATGCACAAGGCGAGTCGGCCATGCAGCCCGCGACCACGCGGGACCAAGCGGCCACTGCAATCCAGAGCCCCGCGCTGGCCTCAGCGTCGCCATTCCTGGAAGAACCCCAGGCACAAAGAGGGATCAGTCGCTTGATTGTCCTGGAGGCGGCCGTCGGAAAGATCAGGGAAGGGAAGTACACCGAAGCAGAAGCGGCCCTGACAGACCTTCTCAACCAAGTCCCGGGGGATCCGGAGGTATGCCGACTCCTTGCCCTGCTTCATCTGAAACGGGGTGAGATGGCGGTGGCGAAAGCCGAATTCCAGTTTCTGGCCGAGGCGGCGATGCGGGCAAAGGAGTATGAGCTCGCGGAGTCGATGCTCGGTGAGTATTTGAAATCGGAGCCGACGTGCGTCCCCTTGCTCGAGATGCTCGGCCGGGTGTACCAACAGAAGGGCAATCGAGCATCTGCGGTCGCCCAGTATGGGAAAGCTCTTGCGCTGCTGGTGGAGAGCCCCGTCCCCGACATGCCGACTCTTCCCGCCGAGCTGTATGCCAACATTAAATCGCTGGATCCCCACAGTGCGTTCGTCAGACGGTTTGCGCCGGTGTTCGAGCCGACGGATCCGAACCAGGAGGCGCTGAGCGTCCCGGAGCCTGCCAGGCCGGGACCGCCCAGCGAGCAGGACTATGACACCCGTTACGAACTCGGCGTCGCGCTCAAACATACGGGATCGCTGAACGAGGCCATTGAAGAATTCCGGGTTGCGGTCAATGGGTCCGGTCGCCTCCTGGATGCCTACAGGATGCTCACCGCATGTTTGAAAGAGCAGGGCAGGACCAAGGAAGCCATCGCGGCCATGGAACAGGCGCTGGCTGATTCGCGTTGTGTCGGGGACACTGCGGTCTCAGTCCGCTATGAGCTGGGCAAGCTGTATGAAGCCGAGGGTCTGTCCGACAACGCGGTGCAGGTGTTCTCGACCATTCCCTCCTTCCTGGATGTGCCGATGCGGCTCAAGCGGATGACAGGCGGCGGCTAGACCGACGAGCCGGTCGTCCCAGCATCACTCCCTCCCGGTCACGACCTACACCACCCGATTCGGCGCCGGGCGTCCCTCCAGGACCGCCTGAATATTCTCGAGGCACACCATGCCCATCCGGACCCGTGTGCGGAGCGTTGCCGAACCCAGGTGTGGCAGCAGGACGACCTGCCTGAGTTGCAGAAGACCGGAATGGAGATCGGGCTCCCGTTCGTAGACATCCAGCCCTGCCCCGGCCAGCCGCCCTGTGCTGATCGCGTCGACCAGGGCCGCCTCGTCCACCACCGGTCCGCGGGACGTATTGATGAGGAACGCGGTCGGGCGCATGCGACGAAGCTCCGCCGGACCGATCAAATGATGAGTATCAGGGGTCAGCGGGACGTGGAGACTGATGAAATCGGATCGGGCCAGCACCTCGTCCTGCGACAGCCGTTGCCACTGGCTGCCCGGCGCCGATGGGTCTCTCTCGCCATGGCTGCAATACAGCACTGTCATGTTGAACCCGCTGGCGCGCCGCGCAACGGCCTGTCCAATCCTGCCCATCCCGATGATCCCGAGCGTGTTCCCTTCCACGTCCGCACCGAGCAACTGGGTCGGCTCCCATCCCTGCCAGGCCCCTTCGCGCACGAGCCGGTCCCCCTCCGCCACGCGGCGGGCCGTGGCCAGCAGCAGGGCCCAGGTCAGATCAGCCGTGGTCTCGGTGAGGACGTCCGGCGTATTGGTGACGACGATTCCCCTGGCCCGGGCCGCCTCCACGACGATGTTGTCGTAGCCCACGGCGTAGTTGGCTATCACCCGGAGGCGGGGCGTCTGGCTCAGGATCTCCTGGTCAATGCGTTCTGTCAGAGTGCAGATGGCGGCCTGCGCCCCCCGGAGGCCCTCCAGCAGGGTCTCTCGACTGGGAGGCCGGGCCTCGGGGAGGGCCGTCACATGGAACTGCTCTCTCGCCGCAGCCATGACCGGCTCAGGAAGCAATCTGGCGATGTACAGGCTTGGCGGCGGCATCTTCCTCTCGCGCGGCCGGCTTGATCGCGACCGGTCTGCATGATAACGGAACGCGGGAAGAGCAACAACAAGGCTTCCACCGTGTTCGTCATGCGGCGAGTGGGCCACCTTGACTTCGCTCATGGCCGTTTGTTAGACTTCGCAGCTAAGTCCTTGAAAGAAGCGGGAATCTTTCCCAGGTCGGGACGCGAAGAGGCATGATGGACGAGTGGCTGTTTGACGCAACGAGGCTGCTGGGTCCTCCGGGACTCCGGGCTGAGGGAAACCCGGATGATTGGGGCGCGGGGGACGCGGTCGCGGAAGAGGAACTCCCTCCCGCTCCGACCGGAGTCGTCGCCAAACCGGGGAACGGACGGATCACCATTTCGTGGGAGCCCGTGCCGGATGCCATGTACTACAACCTCTATTTCCTGACTTCGAAAGGCGTCCAGATCAAGTTCTCCGAGCTCACGCGTCCCATCGCCAGCGCCGCCGACTTCAACCCGATCATCGGAGTCACGAAGGAAAAAGGGAACCTC
>JAHFEU010000006.1 GCA_023248295.1 Nitrospirota bacterium
CGCGCGGCCTCGTCATAGCAACGATCGAGATGCTGGGCCAGAAAGACATAGAGTCGGACCAGCGTCTCGGTGATCTCAATATGTCTCGGCACTGCAGATTGAGCAGACACGCCTTGCCCTCCCTCGTTACGACCCCTTGACAACCTGTCTGACGGCCGCGCGCACACGCTCCCGATCAGGAATGGCGGCATCCTCGAGCGGCCGCGTATAGGGCATCGGGACATCCACCCCCGTCACCCGCACGATGGGAGCATCCAAATAATCGAACGCCTGCGCGTAGACCACCTCGGCGATCTGTGCGCCAAGTCCGGCGAAGCGCCAGCCCTCTTCCACAATCACGAGCCGTCCGGTCTTCTGGACGGAGGACACGATGGCCTGCACATCCAACGGCTTGAGGGTTCGGGGGTCCACGACTTCGGCCTGGATGCCTTCCCGGGCCAGATCCTCCGCTGCCTCCAAGGCCAGCAACAGCATCTTGGAGTAGGCCACGATCGTGACATCGTCGCCCCGACGCTTCACCTCCGCCTGCCCGATCGGGATCGTGTACTCCCCCTCCGCCACGTCTCCTTTCGTCGAGTACAGCAGTTGCGCCTCGATGAAGATGACCGGATTCGAATCGCGCACGGCGCTTTTTAAGAGCCCTTTGGCATCGTGCGGGGTCGCCGGCGCGATGACTTTCAAGCCCGGGACGTGGCAAAACCACGCCTCCAAACTCTGCGAATGCTGCGCCCCCAATTGATGCGCGGCGCTCCCCGGTCCGCGGATGACGAGGGGAACCGACAACTGTCCTCCCGACATGTATCTGATTTTGGCCGCGTTGTTCACGATCTGATCCAGCGCCAGGATGCCGAAGTTAAACGTCATGAGCTCGACGATCGGGTGCAAGCCGGCCATGGCCGCGCCGATGGCCAACCCAGTGAACCCTGCTTCCGTAATCGGGGTGTCCAGGACCCGCTGCGTGCCGAACTCTTCCACGAACCCCTTGCTGACTTTGAAGGCCCCCTGGTAATAGCCCACCTCCTCGCCAATCAGGAAGACGCGGTCGTCCCGCCGCATCTCCTCGCGCATGGCCTGGTTCAACGCTTCGCGGTATGAGATCAGCATGGCGGATTACTCGGCATAGACGTCTTCCTCAAGAGCCGTTGGAGCCGGGAACGGACTCTCATCGGCAAACTTCACCGCGGCAGCCACAATCTCTCCCACCTCCCGCTCCAGCCGTTTAAAATCGGGTTCCGATCCCAGCCCCCGGTTCATGATGGTCTGGCGGAGCAGCAGCAACGGGTCGCGTGTTCGTTCTTCTTCCACTTCTTCTTTGCTCCGGTAGTGACCATGGGACGGGTCGGCCATCGAATGACCCATGAACCGGTACGTCAAGGCCTCGACGAAAGAGGGGTGCGGCGCGGACCGCACCTTGGTGACGACCGTCTTCATGAGCGTGCGCACCGCCAGCACGTCCATCCCATCCACCGTCTCGGCCTCAATGCCGTACGCACGGGCCGTCTCCGCCACGTTGGAATAGAGCGCGACCGCTCGTTGAACCGGCGTCCCCATGCCGTAGCGGTTGTTCTCGCAGATGAAGATGACCGGCAACTTCCAGAGGGCTGCGAGATTGAAGGCCTCGTGCGCCTGCCCGGTGGGCACCGCGCCTTCTCCGAAGAAGCACAGGACCACCTGGTCGCGCTTCTGGTACTTGACGGCAAAGGCCAACCCTGTGGCCAGCGGAAGGTGTCCTCCCACGATGGCATAGCCGCCCATGAAGTTCCGACGGGCGTCCACCAGATGCATGGAGCCTCCCTTCCCCTTGCACAGACCGGTCGCTTTGCCGAACAGCTCGGCCATGACTCGGCCCGGCTCCGAGCCCTTGGCAAGACAATGACCGTGGTCTCGGTAGGCAGTGATCACATAGTCATTCGCCCTGATGGCCGCGATGGCGCCCACGGCAATCGCCTCTTCACCGATATAGAGGTGCAGGAAGCCGCCGATCTTGGCTAAGGCGTACATCTCCGCCGATTTTTCCTCGAAGCGGCGGATCAGCAGCATCTGGCGGTAGAGAGACAGGAGGTCGTCGCGGTCCATCAGGACCCATTATGCAGAATGCGGGCGGGAGACACAAGAAACGGGGTCGCGTCAGAGCAAAATCTTGACGTCACTCCCCTCGACCGTCACCTGGTAGGACTTGACACAGGCCGACGGGTTGTTGATCGACTTCCCGGACTTCACGTTGTACTGCCAGCCGTGCCACGGGCAGGTGACGGTGTCGCCCTCGAGTTCGCCCTCGCCAAGCGGACCGCCGCGATGCACGCAGGTATTGTCGATCGCAAAATAGGTTCCGTCCACATTAAACACCGCGATGGACTGGCCCTTGACCTCGGCGACCACACCACTCCCCGGGGCGACATCGGCCGCGCCGGTGACTCTCACAAACTCAGCCATTCTGCCTCCTCTTCTTGGTGAGGTTGAGGTTCACCTATCTTCTTCATGTTCCCAGCGGCCGTTTGATCTTTTTCAGCAGGCTGTCCAGCGACGCCTTAGGCTGGCCTCCCATCCCTGCATCCGTGCCACTGATCCCATCCGCAAGCTTGGCCGCGATCTCCCTGAACACCGCCGCCTGAGGCGATGCGGGATTGGCCACGACGATCGGCATCCCCGAGTCCCCGCCGGCTCGGATGGCGGGATCGATCGGAATTCGCCCGAGAAACGGAATGCCCAACTTCTCGGCCGCCCGCTCGCCCCCCCCATGAGAAAAAATTTCAGTCCGTTCGCCGCAGTGCCCGCAGACGAAGAAGCTCATGTTCTCGATGATGCCCAGCAACGGGACGTTGACCTTCTGGAACATCATCATGCCCTTCCGCACGTCGTGCAGTGCCACCTCCTGAGGTGTCGTCACCGTCACCGCGCCACACATGGGCACCAGTTGAGTGAGGGTGAGCTGGGCATCTCCCGTCCCCGGAGGAAGATCAATGAGCAGATACTCCAGCTCCCCCCAGAGAACATCCCGCAGGAACTGCTGGATGGCCGTGTGAATCATGGGGCCCCGCCAGACCACGGCCGTCTCTTCCGGCACGAAGAATCCCATCGAGATCAGCTTGACCCCATGGCTCTCAGCCGGCTTGATCTTGCCGTCCTGCTGCTCAGGCGGTTTCGGGACCCCCATCATCATGGGGATGTTCGGCCCGTACACGTCGGCATCCATCAGACCGACTGTCGCGCCCGAGAGACGAAGCGCCACCGCAAGATTGACCGCCACGGTGGTTTTGCCCACTCCTCCCTTGCCGCTGCTGATGGCGATGACATGCTTGACGTTCGGGATCAGGTCCTCTTTCCCCTGATTCCGCCCCTGGGTCATCCCCCCGCTGTTCACCTCTCCCATGCCACCGTCCTCCTCACCTCTCCAAGCTCAGACGCAAGCCGCACTCTCCCTTCCCTGCCATCCGCACCGCTGTCAACGTGGCAACTGAGCGATGTCCGTCGGGCGGTCAGCTAAGCTGGGTGGCAAACTTCTTGCGCGCGCGGCCTATAAGGGGCGACGGACGAGATTCGCGATTGGACGCGATGACCGGATCCAGAATCTCTCCGCACGTGATGCAGCGCCAGCCTTTGAAGGACAAGGCCCCCGTGTCGTCCCTCATGTCTTCAAAGACATCCTGCACCATGATACCCCTGCAGCGTGGGCATTCCATCGTGCATCTCCTTCTGAACGGAGCCAGGTTGGCCTTTTCATGATACGCCACCCTCCGGTGAAGAGACAAGGGGGGAAAGCGAAGGCTGGGAGCCGAATGGCGAGAAGGTCAGCCGCGATACCGCTGCAGATTATAGGCCATGCCTGCTTTCGACAGGGTGAAAACCAGCCACTTGGACGGATCAAAGTTATACCACTTCGGTCCATTGCGATAGTCCCGAAGGTACATGTGGTGATAGTTGTGGTAGCCTTCCCCGAAGGTCACGAGGGAGACCCACCAACTGTCCCGACTGCTGTCACCATTTCCGTGTGGCTGAGCACCCCAGAGATGGCAGATGGAGTTGATGCAAAACGTGGAGTTGAGCACCAAGAACACACGGCACACTCCGGCCAGCAAAAAGCAACTGAGGCCTCCGATCCAGCCTCCGTGCAGCAGACCTACCCCGAACGGCAGCGCCAGGCCCGACAGCACGATCGGGATATAGTACCGGTGCTGCCACATGATCAACGGGTCTTTCCGTAACGTGATTTCGTATTTCTCCTCCCGGTAGGGAGAGACCTCAAAAATCCAGCCGCAGTGGCTATGCCAAAATCCCCTCATCGCGTTGTAAGGGTCGTCTTCCTCATCACACCGGGCATGATGCCGGATATGATCCGCGCACCATCGCAGCGCCGAGTTTTCCAGCGCCCACCCGCCGGCCACGAGCAGGCAGGCCCTCACCCAAGGCGGACATTCGAAACTTCGATGCGAGATCAACCGGTGATAGCCGACCGTGATACCGAGTCCGCTGACCATGTACAGCACGCCGAACATGACCCAATCGAGCGACGTGAAGCCGACCATGACGCCGAACATCGGCACGCCCACGACTGTGCCTAGCGTGAAGAGTGCAAAAAGTACGATGACAGGGTAATCAAGCCGCCTGGAAGTTTTCTCCACCCTTGCTCCTCCTCCCGGATCGCACAGCCTTGTGCGCGAGCTGCGAGACCTAGCTAATCGGCTCATGCTAGCGAACTGTCACGCTGATTTTCAAGAAAAATCGTTCGCGGTGTATACTATCCATCAATAGGTCTCCTGCGCAGGGGAAGGTATGAAGCTGACCGATTCGGTGCTCGAACCCGCCATTCGTCGCATAGGCCAGGAGCTGAGGGAACGATCAGCCGGGAGTTCTCCGACGGTGTTCGACCCCCGCTGGTGGTCGGGGAACTTGCTCGAGTGGTGCATGAAGGATGAGACCTTCAAGGTTCAGTTATTCCGCTTCATCGATGTCCTGCCGTGCCTCCGCGATGATGACCACGTCGCCCGGCTGCTGGAGGAATACTTTGGGGAGACGGAGACGCTGGCGCCCTCCCTTCAGTGGGGATTACGCGCGATGTCCGCCACGCGCCTCGGCGCTCGCTTGAGCGCAAAGTCGCTCCGGCATCAAATCCACCAGATGGCCCGCACGTTCATCGCCGAAGCCTCGATCGAGCACGCAGTGCCGGTCCTGGCGCGCCTCTGGACAGAGGGGCGTGGATTTTCGGTGGACCTTTTGGGGGAAGCGACGGTCAGCGAGCTAGAGGCCGACCGGTACCGGGATCGCTGTCTCGAAGCGTTGCGGCTGCTGGCCAAGGCCACGGCCGCCTGGCCCTCCCTTCCGGTGCTGGAGCGGGACCGCATCGGGCCGCTCCCCAGAGTCAACCTGTCGGTCAAATTGTCGGCGCTGTATTCCCAATTGGACCCCATCGATCCCGAAGGCTGTTTTCGCGCCGTGGCGGCACGCCTGCGTCCAATGCTAGACCTGGCAGCGACCTTACCGGCCGCGATCACGTTCGACATGGAACAGGCGGAGCAGAAGGATCTGACGCTGATGATCTTCATGCGCCTCCTGTCCGAAGACGCCTACCGTCGCTATCCCCATGGCGGCCTCGCGATGCAAGCCTACCTGAAGGAGTCGGCAGCCGACCTCCAGAGCGTGATCCGATGGGTGCGGCAACGTGGCACTCCGGTCACGATCCGGCTGGTCAAGGGGGCGTATTGGGATTCCGACACGATCCGTTATCAACAGCGGGGCTGGCCGGTCCCGGTCTTTGAAACGAAAGCGGAGACGGATCACAACTACGAGCTCCTCAGCCGGACGCTGGTCGAGCACGCCAGCCTCATCCGACCCGCATTCGGCACGCACAACCTGCGCAGCCTGGCGCATGCCCAGGCTGCGGCGGAAGCCGCGGGGCTGCCGCCGGATGCCGCCGAGTACCAGATGATCTTCGGAATGGCCGAACCGCTCCAGACCGCCGTCACCCAGGCCGGAAGACGTGTCAGGATTTACACGCCGGTGGGGGAACTCCTCCCGGGTATGGCCTACCTGGTGCGCCGCCTGCTGGAAAACACGTCGAACGAATCCTTCCTGCGCAAAGAATACGCTGAATCGCAGCCCCTCGATCTCCTCCTGGCTCCCCCGCCCGTCCCGACTCCTCCCACCTCCGGCCGTATTTCTCAGGGACCATCGGAACCGGAACTCGCCGATTGGTTCATCAACGAACCTCATACGGATTTTTCGAAAGCGCCGGCCCGAGCGGCCATGGCCCAGGCGATCACCTCGGTCAGGGCGCAGTTTGGCCGTCGACTTCCGTACCCGGTGGCGCCTGGCCTGTCACCGTCCGGGGCGGATCTCGTCTCACGAAATCCCAGTTCGCCGGGTGAGGTGGTCGGCCGGATGCCCGGCTTCGCTCCCCAGGATATCGCCGTGGCAGCCCGGCACGCGCTCTCGAGGCAGCCCGGCTGGACGGCGCTGTCGCCGGCACTGCGGGCCGACATCATGAGCAAAGCGGCTGCCGCGATGCGGCAACGGCGTTTCGAGCTGTCCGCCTGGGAAATGTTTGAAACGGGCAAACCGTGGCATGAGGCCGACGCGGACGTTGCGGAGGCGATCGACTTTCTTGAATTCTACGCCCGCGAGATGCGCCGCACCGGTGCGCCGCGCCGGCTCGGGCGCGAACCCGGCGAGCTGAACCAGATGGCGTTCTCTCCGCGGGGCCTCGTGGCCGTCATCTCACCGTGGAATTTCCCCCTGGCGATCCCGACCGGCCTGGTGTCCGCCGCGTTGGTGACCGGCAACGCGGTGCTCTTCAAGCCGTCGGAACGCGCGCCGATCATGGGACACCTCTTGGCCGACCTGCTGGCCGAGGCGGGAGTGCCCGAAGGGGTCCTGCAATTCACCCCCGGCGGTCCGGATGTCGGCCAGGCGCTGGTTGCCCATCCGGAGGTGGAGGTCATCGCCTTCACCGGATCAAAGGATGTCGGGTTGCGTATCCTGGCTCAGGCCGCGCGCGTGGACCCGGGCCAGCGGTCGGTCAAGCGCGTCATCGCGGAGATGGGCGGGAAGAACGCCATCATCGTTGATGACACGGCGGACCTCGACGAGGCGGTGGTGGGAGTTGTGACCTCCTTCACGGGGTACCAGGGACAGAAATGCTCAGCCTGTTCACGGGCGATCGTCCATGACTCGATCTACGACGTGTTCCTGCAGCGGCTCGCCGACGCGGTCATGAGCGTCCGGATCGGGCCTCCGGAGGATCCGAGCAACCGCATGGGTCCCCTGATCGACGAGCGGGCCCGCGCCAAGGTGCGCGAGTACATCGAAATCGGCAAACGCGAGGGGCGGCTGGTGCTGGAGAGGCCGGTCACGGGAGATGGGTGCTTCATCGGGCCGGCGATCTTCGCCGACATCCAACCGTCTCACCGGCTGGCGCAAGAGGAGATTTTCGGACCGGTGCTGGCGGTGATGCGGGCGCGAGACTTCCCCGAGGCGATCCGCTTTGCGAACGCTACGCCATATGCGCTGACCGGGGGCGTGTATTCACGGAGTCCCGCGAATATCCGGACAGCCCGCGAGACGTTCGACGTGGGCAACCTGTACATCAACCGGCCCATCACGGGGGCGTTGGTGGGCCGCCAGCCCTTTGGAGGACACCGCCTGTCCGGAGTCGGGACCAAGGCCGGCGGCGAAGGCTACTTGGCCCAATTCATGGTGGCGCGCGTCGTGAGCGAGAACACGCTCCGCCGTGGGTTCGCACCGTCGGAGTGAGGCCGTTTCCGTCTTGACCTCCGCTTCCTCGAGTTCCTCCGTGATCTCGGTGACCAGACCCCGGTCCGACCTGAACGGAGGGATCTCCTGCCGCTCGACATACTTGACCAGCCCGACGCCCTTGGCGAACCATGCCGTCATCGTATCGGTTCCAACCGCGGTCCGCTGAGCGCCGGAGAGATGGATCTGCATCGTCATCCGGGCCTCGATCTTGAGGGCATCCGGGTAGGAACCGGAGGGCACCGACACGGTCTCTTTGCCGACCACCGTGACCGACGCTTGCACGTCCGCCTGCTCGTTCCTGTCATCACCATCGAGATCACTGCCGAAGTTGAGCCCCTTGCGGTCGAATTGCTGAAAAGAGGACGGGAACTCGAGCGGAAATCGGACGATCTGATAAGGAGTCAACTGCTTTTCGAGCGCGGTGCCCGGCTCGGAACCGTAGTACACGATACCGGCTGCATCACGCCGATAATAACTGTCGGAAGGACCGTAGTTCCCCGGATTGGTATCGTGAAACACCTTCACGCTGACGCCCTTGATCGTCTCGGCTCCCTTCACGGTGGACACATTGACGAACCCATTGCCGATTTTCTGGAGGGGGACATCGACCACCTGGCCCCGGTAGCGCCATCGGCTCCCCATGGCATCCGGAAAATAGTCGTCCGCGTTGGCGACTATCTCGGCTCTCAGCGCAGCAGACCCCAGGTCATGCAGGCCCGGCCCCAGGGTCAGACTCAACCCCACGAAGACTGTCAGCCCGACAGTGACACGAACCCCCTGCATCGTTGTTCGCCTCCTGCGCTTCTCTCCCGCACCAGTTGGTGGCCACCGTAACATAACTCCTTGCGAGCGGCAAGGCCCGGACTGGAGGCCTGGCCGCCTCCCCGGCCGGCCCGCTTCGGCGGCAGACGCGCAGATGCGGCGTCAGCTCCGCGCCCTGCAGGCATGCCTCGCCGCGGTCATCCGCTGAGCTTGCCTTTGCGTTGCGCGTTCCGTGATAATACCGGCTCGCGAGGCGTACATGCCGACATCGTCGCTGGCCGGGACCTCTCCTTCACCCTCGCCAGTCCCCCATCCCACGGTCCTGGTCACAGGCGGCTCTCGCGGCATCGGCCGCGCCATCTGTCTGGAGTTTGCGCAGGCCGGGTGGCGGGTCGGCGTCCACTACCGGGAACGCCGGGAGGACGCCGATCGAACCGCCGCCTGGATCAAAGATCGCGGCGGCGAGGGATTCACGGTTTGCGCGGATATTCGGGACGCGCGGCAAGTGGACGCCATGGTTCAAGCCCTCGCGGCCCGGTGGGGGAGGCTGGACGTGATGGTCTGTAACGCGGGGCAGGCCTCCAGCACGCTCCTGCTTCGCACGCGCCCGGAGGACTGGGCGGCCATCATCGACACCAACTTGACGGGGACGTTTCATTGCCTCAAGGCGGCGGGCAGGCTCATGCTGTCGCAGAGGGATGGCTCAGTGATCGTGGTGAGCTCGTTCGCGGGCGTGCAGGGAAAGAGCGGGCAGTCTGCCTATGCTGCCTCCAAAGCCGGCTTGCTGGGATTGGTGAAAACTGCGGCCCGGGAATGGGGGCGCCGGAATGTGAGGGTGAACGCGGTGTTCCCGGGCTGGCACAACACCGACATGTCAGAGGCGGCCATGCCGGACAAGGCCCGCTTGCATGACCATGCGCTCGGACGCTCCCCCGATCTGGAAGAAATCGCCCGGTCCGTCCATCATCTGGCAGTCTTGAAGGACGCGTCGGGCCAGGTCTGGAATCTGGACAGCCGCATCCTCTAACGAAGAGCTGATGGCGAATGGCCGATGGCCGGAAGTCATCGGGCACCTGCTTTCCGCCAGTCGCTATCAGCGATACGCTCCCCATTATGACTCGTGGCTGTTTCGTCACCGGGACCGATACCGGCGTTGGAAAAACCGTGGTGGCGGCAGCCCTGGCGATCTGCCTCAGGCAGCGTGGCCTCAACGTGGGCGTCATGAAGCCCGTGGAGACGGGCGTCAGGGAACGCGGCTCCACCCTGTCCGACGCGGAGGGCTTACGGGCCGCCGGAGGAGCGGTGGACCCTGTGGACGTCATCAGTCCCTACCGCTTCGCGGCTCCGCTGGCTCCCCTGGCGGCCGCCAGGCAAGCCGGCAGCGCGATTGAGATGGATCGCATTCTGGCGGCGTATGAAAGGCTTGCGGCCGGTCACGCGCTGATGGTGGTGGAGGGCGTCGGAGGGGTGATGGTCCCGATCGGCCATCACTTCAACGTACGCGACCTCATCGCCCGGCTCGGACTCCCCGCCGTGGTGGTCGGACGGGCCACTCTGGGCGGCGTGAATCACGCCTTGCTGACGGTCGAGGCGCTGAGACAGCGCCGGATCGCCATCCTCGGGATCGTGCTGAATCACGCCGCGATCCCCTCGGAGCATTCCCGGACGAGGCCGGAGGCGAGCGACACGAGACAGGGAGATTCCACTGCCGACCTGCTGAAGGAGCTGAGCGGAGTCCCTGTGCTCGGCCCTCTCTGCCATGAGCCCATGCTCGCTCAGGCACGGGAAGCAGGGTTCGGCAAGGTGGCCACCGAGGAGGCCATCCGCACGCTGGCTGATCTGATCATGACAGACGCGCCATGAACGCCCGGACCGCTCCCGCGATGTCGGGCGAGTCCACAATCGCGGAGACCACGGCCACTCCGTTCGCTCCCGCACCGACCACCGCCTCCACCGTGTCAACGGTCAAGCCGCCGATCGCAAAGATCGGCAACCGCGTCAGCGGCCGAACCTGGCGGAGTCCCTCTATGCCCACGACCGGCTCGTCGCGAGGCTTGGTAGCTGTCGGGAAGATCGGCCCGAACCCCAGGTAATCGGCCCCGCCCTCGGTCGCATCCCGGACCTGGGCCGCCCCATGGGTTGACACCCCGATGATTTTCCCGGCTCCCAGCACGCGCCTGGCAAGGGACGGAGGGAGGTCCTCCTGGCCCAGATGGACCCCGTCGGCATCCACTGCCAGGGCGAGGTCGCATCGGTCGTTGACCAGAAAGAGCGCCCCCGCATCCGCTGCCGCCCGCCGGAGTTGGAGGGCCTGGCGGTAGATCTCTACCGTCGAGGAGGTCTTGTCACGGTACTGAAAGAGCCGGGCCCCACCGGATGCCGCTTCTCTCAGCGCATCCACGAGCGATCGGCCCCGCAACGCCTGCGCGTCCAAGACCACGTAGAGGCCCTTGAGGGAGGACGCGTGGGTGAGGGGAGAAGACACGGGCTACACGATCATGCGCACGGGGTAGCCCGCGTTATTCATGACGGTTCGTGGCGAAATCGCGCAGTCGCGTCGCGAGACGGGCGCGTGGAGCCGCGAAGGAGGGAGGCATACTCCCGGCAGTACGTTGACCGACTGAGCGGCGAGCCCGCCCGCCTGCATGCCGCGGCAGCCGCATGCAGGCTTGTCGCAGCAGCGAATCCGCGATTACAGCAGAAGCGTTCATGAATAATGCGGGCTAGGGGCGGCATCCGCCGGTCTCAGACGGAATCGTGGGCCAGCAGCCGGTCCAGAAAGCCCGTCGAGATCCGGCCTTTCTGGAACTCGGCATCGTTGAAGATTCGCACGTGCAGCGGGATGGTGGTCTTGATGCCGTCGATCACAAACTCGTCGAGAGCTCGTCTCATCCTGGCCATCGCCTCCTCGCGGGTCTGGCCGTGCGTGATGAGCTTCGCGATCAGCGAATCGTAGTAAGGCACGACCGTGCTCTGGGACTCCATCGCCGAATCCACTCGGACTCCAAACCCTCCCGGGGGACGGAAGCGCGTCACGAGACCGGGACAGGGGGTGAACTTCTCCGGGCATTCGGCGTTGATCCGGCACTCGAAGCTGTGCCCCGTCAGCCGGACATCCTGCTGACGAAATGCCAGCGGAAACCCCGCGGCGATCCGGATCTGCTCCTTGATGAGGTCAATGCCCGTCACCATCTCCGTCACCGGATGCTCGACCTGTATCCGGGCATTCACTTCCATGAAGTAAAAGTTCTGATCCTTGTCCAGTAAGAACTCGACCGTGCCGGCGTTCCGATAATGAACCGCCTTCACCACTTCGGTCGCCACCCGACCGATCTCCCGCCGCAACCGGTCGTCCACCGCCGGTGAGGGAGTCTCCTCCACCAGCTTCTGGTAGCGCCGTTGGATGGAACAGTCGCGCTCTCCGAGAGACACGACCCGTCCACGCTCATCGGCCAGCACCTGAACCTCGATGTGTCGGGGCTCCAGGAAGTAGCGCTCCAGGTAGACCCCTTCATTCCCGAACGTGGTTTTCGCTTCGGCCTGAGCGGCCTGGAAGGCCCGGACAAGCTCTTCCTCCTTGTTCACGACCCGCATCCCGCGTCCCCCCCCGCCGGCAGACGCTTTGATGATGACGGGAAACCCGATCTTGCGAGCGGCTTCCAGCGCCTCGCTCTCGCTGCGGAGTTCGCCGGGGCTGCCGGGAAGAACCGGAATACCACGGCCCCCCAAGATCTCCCTCGCCTTCGCCTTATCCCCGACCACGGCGATGTTCTCGGAGGTCGGGCCGATAAATTTGATCCCGATCGATTCGCAGACCTCGGCAAAATGGGCGTTCTCGGCCAGGAACCCGTAGCCCGGGTGAATCGCCTCGGCGCCCGTGACTTCGGCGGCGCTCAGCACGTTCGGAATGTTGCGGTAGCTGAGGACATCCTCGGCGGGACCGATGCAGACATGCTCATCCGCGGCTCGCACATGCATCGCGTTCGTGTCCACGTCGGAATGAATCGCGACCGTCCTGATACCGAGCTCCTTGCAGGCTCGGATGACCCGGAGGGCAATCTCCCCACGATTCGCGATCAGAATCTTCTTGAACATCGGCTGACTCCTGCGTGAGGATCAGACGATCAGGGCGTTGGTGCGGGATCTATCAGGAACAACGGCTGGCCGAACTCTACGGGCTTGGTGCTTTCAGCTAGGATCTTGACGACTCGTCCGTCCACTTCGGATTCGATCTCATTCATCAGCTTCATCGCTTCCACCACGCACAAGACCTGCCCTTTCTTGACGATATCGCCCTCCTCGACGTATGGATCGGCGTCCGGGGATGGAGATCGGTAGAAGGTTCCGACGATCGGGGACGTGATGGTGACCTTCCCGATCGTCTCACCCGGGCCTGAGTCTGCAAGGCGCTCCGCGGGCCTCTCCAGGCCGGCGGGAACGCTTTCCCGCGCTGCAGCGGCCTGGCCGGGACCCGCCTCGCGTTTCAGATAGATCCTGAACCCATCCCGCTCGAATTCCAGCTCCGCGAGGTTGTTCCGCTTCAGCAACTCGATCAGCTCTTGAATTTCCCGATGCTGGTCCACGCTCATGCCGGTGAGCTCTTGGCTGCTCGATGAGAGATCGGGAAAGGGGTTCGGCACCGCAGCCAGTTGGCCGGGGTCTTTCCTCGGGCGAGGAGGCACGCGCGCTTTGCTCACCGGACACGCTCCACGTATTCGCGAGTTCTGGTATCGATTCTGATGACCTCGCCTACTTCCAGGTACAGCGGGACCTTGATGGTCGCGCCGGTTTCCACCACGGCAGGCTTGGTCCCCCCTGAAGCGGTATCTCCTCGGACGCCGGGTTCCGCGTCAACCACCTTGAGCTCGATGAAAATCGGCAACTCGACGGCGATCGGCCGGTGCTCATACACCAGGATCGTCGCCACCATGTTTTCCTTCAGGAGGTCCGCGTTCTCCCCCAATTCCTTCTTCTCGTAGGTAAACTGCTCGAAGCTCTCGGTGTCCATAAACGTATATGAGTCTCCCGCCGCGTACAAGAACTGCATCTCACGCTCTTGCAGATTGGGCTCCTCAAACCGCTCTCCGGACCGAAACGTCCGATCGATCACATTGCCGGTCTTACAGCTTTTCAATTTGGTCCGCACGAAGGCTCCGCCCTTGCCGGGCTTGACGTGCTGAAACTCGACGATGTCATAGGGCTCCCCATCGAGTTCGAGACGAGCCCCGTTGCGAAAATCCCCTGTCGAAATCACGAAGACATGCCTCCCTCCCCTCGTCGAGGTCCTCTGACGTCATTGGGGTGCGGCCGCCCGTATCGCCTTGAGATGCTCGATCGCGGCCTTGATTCCGAGTAAATACCCCGTCGGGCCGAACCCGGATATCTGGCCCAGCGCGACCCCCGCGATGTAGGACCGATGCCGAAACGCCTCGCGCCGGTAGATGTTCGTCAGGTGAACCTCGATGGTCGGGATCGCCACCCCCGCGATCGCATCACGAAGGGCGACGCTGGTATGGGTATACCCGGCTGGATTGATCACGATGGCATCGAATCGATCTCGGGCGTCTTGAATCCAGGTCACGAGCTCCCCTTCCTGATTGGAATGCCTGATCTCCACCTGCACGCGTTCTTGTTTGGCCAGCTTGGTAATCTCGGTATTGATCGCTTTGAGCGAGACATCCCCATACACGGACCGCTCCCGCTTCCCCAGCATGTTGAGATTCGGGCCATGCAAAACAAGAAGGCGGAACATAGGCATCCCGTCCGGACGCCGACTCACGACCGGAGCCGAACATTCAGTCTGGTGGGTGAAGCGACGGTCATTCTAGCAGCCTCGGGCGGAAGGGTCAAACGAGGCACGCAAGTTGTGCGAGACGATGCCACACGACCGGCCGTCAAATTCTGGAGACTCGCCGTTGCTGGATGCTCGCGAGCCGCTGCATGCAGCGTCTACGTCCTCCCGAGCGGTGGCGTGTGCGCGCGGCGCTTGGTCGGCAACGTGAGGTCCAGAACGGCGTCCAGTATGCGATCAGCGAGGATACGTTTCGGCATCAGGTCGAGCTGCGTCACATGACCGTCCCGATCGATCAGAACCGCCGCGTTTGTGTCCGTCCCGAACCCGGAGCCCTCAGCCGCCACGTTATTTCCGACGACCAGATCGAGCCCTTTGCGTCCCAGTTTCTCCTTCGCATGTGCGACGACGTGCCCAGTCTCGGCCGCGAATCCCACCAGAACCTGGCTGGTTCTCTGCCTGGCCAGCATCTCCAGAATATCGCCGGTCGGCTCCATCTCCAACTTCTGCAGAGACGTCGCGCCCTTTTTGATCTTCTCGGACGACGGCCGTTTGGGACGGACATCGGCCACCGCGGCGGCCATGATCACGACCGTCGACCAGGCAAACCGGGAGATCAGCGCTTTCCCCATCTCCTCCGCCGTACAGACCGGCACATACTCCACGCCTCCGGGAACCTCGAGCGCAGTGGGCCCGCTCACCAGCACGACCTCGGCTCCTCGTTCACGGGCAGCCTGAGCCACCGCGTACCCCATCTTGCCGGACGAACGATTGGAAATGTACCGGACCGGGTCGATCGCCTCCTGTGTCGGTCCCGCCGACACCAGGACCCGCTGGCCGACCCAGTCACGGGCCGGACTCAATCGCGCCTCGATCGCGGCGAGGATGACGCGCTCCTCGGTCAAACGACCTCTGCCCACCCGCCCCGAGGCGAGGGGACCTTCTTCCGGTTCGAGCACCGTCACGCCTCGGCCGCGCAAGGTTTCCGTGTGGGCCTTGACCGCGGCCTGCTCCCACATGCCGCCATCCATCGCCGGGGCCAGGATGAGCGGACAACCGGCGCTGAGCACGATCGTGCTCAGCAAGTCATCGGCCAGACCGAGCGCGCATTTCGCGAGCACGTTCGCGGTCGCGGGTGCGATCACCATCAGATCGGCCCGCTCCGGCAGGGTCAAATGAAGCATCTCCTGGTGCGCGCCGAACAGATCCGTCGCGACGGGGCGCCCTGAAAGCACCTCAAAGGTGAGGGGACGCACGAAGCGCGTCGCCGAGTCAGTCATCACCACCGTGACCTCGGCCCCCTCCTGCACCAGCTCGCGGACCAGCCCGACGGCCTTGTAGGCGGCAATGCTCCCGCTCACCCCGAGCAAGATCCGCTTTCCCAGAAACCGAAGGTTCCCTGTGGGCAACATGATGGGATTCCCTAGCCTTCGCCTTCGGGCTCGGCGGCTTTGGGGGAGTCATCCATGTAGACGCTCAGTTCTTTCTTGATTTCGCGAGCATCCTCGCCGGTCGACGCCATTGCCATCCGTTCCACTTCACTTTCCCTGCCCCGTTTCGCGTCTTTCATCGCTTGGCGGGCGTCCTTCCCCGTGAGGAACTCGATGAGGCCCTGCAGGACTTCATCGAGCGCGATCGTGGTCTCCTTCGTGAATTTCGACACCCCGAGAGGCTTTCCCCCCTGCAGCAGGTGCTTGGCGCGTTGGCACGCAGCAATCACCAACCGATGACGGGAATCGAACCGTTCGTGGCTGTGCTCAGGCAGCAAAGACAGTGCGTCAATCATCGTTTCTGCTTCTCCTCCTCGATGGCGACGGATACCCCACGGTCCGCCGGCTTCTCGTCCTTCTCCCGAATAAAGTTCTCCTCGAGCCAGGTCATGTCTATTCGCTTCGTCTTGATCCGCTCGGCCAGGACGATGGCCTCCAGCTCTTTCAGCGCCTGCTTCATGTCCTCGTTCCGGACGATGTAGTAATAATCACGGTAGCTCCACACCTCTTCGCGAGCCTTCTGGAGTCGCCGGTTGATCTCCTCCGGCGGATCCCCTCCCCGCTGGATCAATCGGGCTCGGAGCGCGTCAATGGAGGGGGGCATGATATAAATGAAGACGGCGTCCGCGAACTTCTTCTTGATCTGGATCGCGCCCTGGGCGTCGATCTCCAACAGCACATCCACGCCTTTTTCAATCATCTCGGTCAGCGCGGTTCTGGGAGTGCCGTAGAAATACGCGTACACAGGCGCCCACTCGGCGAATTCGTTCCGATTCACCATCTCTTGAAACAGGCTCTCCTCGACGAAGAAGTACTCCCGACCGTGCAGTTCATCCGGTCGAGGCTTCCGGGTCGTATAGGAGATCGAGTGCCGGAGCCCGGGCACCACCGAGATTAGTTCCTTGCACAACGTCGTTTTTCCGGCACCGGAAGGCGCCGACACGACAAACAACAACCCTCGTCGTTCCATGGCCTCCTTTTCCCTCTGGCTCCGCCTCAACGCAACGGCTCGACTCTTCGAGGCGGCGTGGCGTCACTCGATATTCTGCACCTGCTCCCGGACCTTTTCCAGTTCGCCCTTGATCTGCACGACGTGCGTCGTGATCTCCGCATCACTGGCCTTGGACCCGATCGTGTTGACCTCCCGCCCCATCTCCTGAAGCAGAAAATCCAGGGTCCTCCCCACCGGCCCCCGGCTGTTCAGCGCCGCGGTGAATTGCACGAGATGGGACTCGAGCCTGGTCAGTTCTTCGCTGACGTCGCACCGATCCGCATACAGCGCGAGTTCCTGATGGAGGCGTCCCGAATCGGCCTGTCCTGAGCCGACCAGCTTCTCAACACTGGCCTTCATTCGTTCGAAATACTCCTGAACCACCAGCGGCGTTCTCGCCGCGATGCCGGCCACAGCCTGGCGAACGACCTGCAGCCGGCTCTTGGCATCGCGCGCCAACGCTGCACCCTCACGCCGGCGCATCGCGTCGAGGTCCGCCAATGCGCCCGTCACGAGACGCTTGACGATCTCGGTCACTCGTCGGTCCACGATCGGCTGATCCGACACCGAGACAATGTCCCTGAACCCCGCGAGCAGCGCCACGTCGATCGTTCCGCCGAGGCGGAGCTCCTGTTTCAGGTCGCCGAGGAGACGATGGTACTGCTTGGCGAGGGAACGGTCAAGGCTGATGGTTCTTCCGCTTTCTTTCCCGCCATGCAGCGAGACCGTCATCTCGACCCGCCCGCGCGTGCAACGGCGCTGGATCCTCCGCTTGAAGTCGTCCTCCAGAGAAGACAGCGCTCTCGGCAGCCGGATGACGACCTCACAGAAACGGTGGTTGACGGAACGCAACTCCACCGCCACCGAGCCGCCGCGCCAGACGGCCTCCCGCCTTCCATAGCCGGTCATGCTCGTGATCATCGTGGTCGCTTACCCACCCAGGCGCACTCAGCGTAGACCGCGCATTGCTCACACTTCGGCTTACGAGCCAGACAGACATACCGACCATGCAACAGGAGCCTCTGCGCCCCCGGTGTCCAGCCTCGGCGAGGGATGAGCCGCTGCAGCGCGTGCTCGATCCGCGTCGGATCCTCGCTGGCCGCCAATCCGAGTCGCTGCGAGACTCGTTTCACATGGGTGTCCACGACCACGGCCGGTTTTCCGAAACAGGTCCCCAGGATCACGTTGGCGGTCTTCCTCCCGACACCAGGGAGCGTCACGAGTGCGTCCATGGTGTCCGGCACTTGCCCGCCGAACTTCTCGGTCAGCACGCGGCCGCAGGCCACAAGATTGCGTGCTTTGCTCTTGTAGAATCCGGTCGGGCGAATGATCGCCTCGAGCTCAGCGGGATCAGCTCCGGCGTAATCCGCCGCCCGGCGGTAGCGTCTGAACAACTTCGGCGTGACCTGATTGACCCGTTGATCGGTGCATTGAGCCGAGAGGATTGTCGCCACGAGTAATTCCAATTGGTTCCGGTGCAATAATTCAACCTTCGCCTGAGGAATGCTCCGCTCCAGGGATGCCAGAATGCGCGCCACCCGCTTCCGATCCCAAGGGCCTGGCCCTGCGACCTCCTGCTGTCCAACCCGATATCCACGCATCCGGATGGCAACCCTGTCGGTCAAGGTCCGCCGATTCCGCTCCCCACGGACGATGACGCCACCACAGGCGGGCTGGCGGGCGTCCCCCGGAACTCGTGAAGTCGCTCGGCCAGGGTCCGTTCGAGGCAGTCAGTCAACGGCCTCAGAGTCGATGACTGAAGCGCCGAGATACCGAGCGCCCGGTACCGGTGACACAGCGCCTCCGCCTCTTCCGGGGGCAATCGGTCGCATTTATTTAAGACCAACAGCCGCGGAATCCGGTCCAGCTCAAGCTCGGACAGGATCGCCTCGACCGACTCAACCTGCCCTTGAACGTCCCTGGCGCTCGCGTCCACGAGATGCAGGAGGAGATCGGCATCCCGGAGCTCTTCCAGAGTGGTCCGAAACGCTCCCATGAGATCCTTCGGGAGATCGCGAATGAATCCGACCGTATCCGTAATGATCACCTCCCGGTCGCGGGGGAAACGCAACCGGCGGCTGGAGGTATCCAGCGTTTCGAACGGACGATCCTGGACCGGGACATGACTCTCGGTGAGCGCGTTCAGCAGCGTAGATTTGCCGGCGTTGGTGTACCCGACGATGGAAATGATGGGGACCATCCGGCGGAACCGGCGACCGCGTCGTTGGTCTCGATGACGCGCGAACGCCCCGAGCTCGCGCTCCAGGTGAGCGATACGATCCCGAACCCGGCGTCGGTCGGTTTCCAGTTTGGTCTCGCCCGGGCCCCGTCCTCCGATGCCGCCGCCCAACCGCGACAGCGCGGTGCTTTGCCCCGACAACCGGGGCAACAAGTAGCGAAGCTGCGCCAGCTCGACCTGAATTTTCCCTTCACGGCTGTGAGCCCGACGCGCGAAGATGTCCAGGATCACCTGCGTCCGATCGATGACTTTCATCTCGGTCATTTCCGCGATCGTCCTGATCTGGGCGGCCGTCAAATCTTGATCGAAAATGAGCAGGTCCGCGCCGCGTTGCAAGGCCTTGATCACCACTTCCTTGAGCTTGCCGCTGCCTAGGAGGTATTTCGGGTGAATGTCGTGGGTCCGCTGGACGACCGTCTCCAGTACCGTGATCTCATCCGAGCGGACCAACTCGGCCAGCTCTTCCAATCGCTCCTGTTGATCGCCGCGACTGCGTGTTGAGACGCTGACCAGGATCGCGGACTCTTGACCGCCTTGCACGACGTGGTCGGAGGCTACGCGCGTCAACTCGGTTTCCAGCGCGTCCACGAAGGCGTCACACTCCAACTGGAAGGAGTGGAACGCGGACGGGGCCCACACGTCGTAGACCCGCCCCCTGGGATTCGGCGGCAGGATGTGGGCCAGGTACACATCGGCCGGCAACCCATGGGACCCCACGCCGATGGCGACGATCAGATCCAGTCGAAGGAGCGCGAGGTCGGTCAAGTCATCCCGAGTGAGCGGCTCATTGTCGAGGTGTGTATGGACGAGTCTGACACCCCGCAACAACCGGCGCCCCAAACGGAACCTCGACAGGTCGGTGAGCTCCAGTTCCCGCCCGCTTCCGACGATCACCTGCTCGATGGCCCCGCGGCGGGTGATCACGAGACCGATTTGTCGCCGGATTTCGTGAGATAATTCCGTGCAGGCCCTGGCCAGTTCCGGGGTGATCACTTTGTCGACCGGCACCCGACGGCGGTACAGGTGCTCCAGCTTCAACAGGTGATTGGCCTTCAGGCCGGTGACATGTCCTCGTAAGGTCGGGATCTTATCTTCTCCTTGCAGCCGCCATGCGCCGCTTCGGTGAACGGGACACGGCCGCCGCCTCGAGAGGCAGGTCGGCATCGGCCTCCATCTCCCACGACGCAAACCGGCCCTGCGCGTATGCCCGCTGACCCGCCGCCGCGATCATGGCCGCGTTGTCGGTGCAGTACTCTGCAGGCGGGAGAGCCAGTCGAACGCCCGCCGACTCCGCCCGCGCAGCCAGCCAGGCGCGGAGCCTCGAGTTCGCCGACACGCCACCCACGACGGCCAAGGCCCGCACGCGACATCGTCGAACCGCCTCGAACGCCTTCTCCACCAGCACCTCCACGATCGCTTCCTGAAAACTCGCCGCCACGTCCCCCACCGGCCGCGGCCGTCCCGACCGGTCGAGGTCCCGCAGATAGTACAACAACGCGGTCTTGATCCCGCTGAAGCTGAAATCCAAGCCTCCTTGTTTCAGGTAGGGACGCGGGAAGCGGATCGCGCCCGCGTCACCCGTTCGGGCCAATCGATCGATCGCCGGGCCGCCCGGATACTCCAGTTCCAGCATCTTCGCCGCCTTATCGAACGCCTCGCCGGCGGCGTCATCCAACGTGCGACCGAGCAACTGATAGGATCGGTCCCGACTCACCAGGTACAAATGGGTGTGCCCCCCCGAGACCACCAGCGTCACGCACGGTGTCGGAAAGTCAGGTTGATCGATCCATGCCGACGCCAGATGGCCTTCCAGATGGTTGATCCCGATCAACGGGATCTGCATCGCATAGGCCAGCGCCTTGCCGAAGCTCACCCCCACCAGGAGCGCGCCCGCCAGACCGGGTCCGCGGGTGACCGCGATCGCGTTCAGGTCGGACCAGTCAATCTTTGCCCGCTGCATCGCCTCCAGGACCACCGCTTCCACGGTCTCGATGTGCCGGCGCGCAGCCAGCTCCGGCACCACTCCTCCATACGGTCCGTGCACATCACCCTGAGAGTATAACGCGCTCGAAGCGACGTGGCCCTCGCCCCTCACGACAGCTGCCGCGGTTTCATCACAGGAGGTTTCAAGTCCGAGGATGGTGGGGGCTGGTGACGGCACCTGATCGCTTTCGTTCAGTGGAGCCCCGCGGCTTCACAGCCGTGGTCCCTTTAGTATCTTCAGCGAAACCCGCCGAAGCATGTCCTCCTTCGCCGAGGCTTCGGAGGACACCCGCTGCGCATGCCTCCACGGCTTAACAGCCGTGGCTTCCTGCGTAGGCGGGTGAAGAGGACTGTGGGGCGTTGGGACGTGGAGCGCGAAGGCGCCGGCGACCTGCCGAGACAGAACGACCCTCGTACCGATTCCCGCTACGAGGGCCGTCACACCGTCCGTGACGTATTCGTGCGTGGCACGGGGGAGGGCCACGTCAGACCCCCGCCATGGCCTCCTCTTCGACGAACGCCGGGAGGTCATCCTTGAGCACGACCTTGATCTTGCGCACGTCCTTGAACCGTCCCTTGATCAATTCTTCAGAGAGCGGATCGCCGATGCACTTTTGTATGGTACGCCGCATCGGTCGCGCGCCGTAGAGCGGCTGGTAGCCTTCCTTGATCAACCAGTTCTTGACATCCTCGCCGATCTCAAGTTGCACCCCACGCTCCACCAACCGGACGTTGAGCTCCCTGATCAGGATGTCCAGGATGCCAAAGAGATGCTCTTTGACGAGCTGATGGAAGACCACCACTTCGTCGATTCGGTTGAGGAACTCCGGGCTGAACGTCCGGCGCAATTCAGCCAACACCTCATCCTTCATGCGCTGATCGTGGTCACTCTGCTCCGTTCGGTGGAAGCCGAGCGACACGCCCTTCTGGATGAGCTTGGTCCCCAGGTTGGAGGTCATGATGACCACGCTGTTCTTGAAATCGACCTTGCGACCCAGGCTGTCGGTCAGCACGCCATCGTCCAACACCTGCAAGAGCACGTTGAAGATATCGGGATGGGCCTTCTCGATTTCATCGAACAGCACGACCGAGTACGGACGACGGCGCACCTTTTCGGTCAGCTGTCCGCCTTCCTCATACCCCACATAGCCCGGTGGGGCTCCGAACAGACGCGAGCTGGTGAACTTCTCCTGGTACTCCGACATGTCGATACGAATCAACGCGTCTTCGGTGTTGAAGAGAAACTCCGCCAGGGCCCGGGCAAGCTCCGTCTTTCCCACCCCCGTGGGTCCCAGGAAGATGAACGATCCGATGGGTTTTTTGGCTTCCTTCAGACCCGCGCGTGACCGGCGGATCGCCCGGCAGACCGCCGAGATCGCTTCCTCCTGCCCCACGATCCGCTTGTGGAGAAAATTCTCCATGTGAAGGAGCTTGGCGGATTCTTCTTCCTCCAGTTTGAACAGGGGGATCCCGGTGATCTTCGAGACCACATAGGCCACATCTTCCTTCGTGATGACCGGCTTCTGCTTCTCCTGATTCTTCTTCCACTCCCGCTTGGACTCATCCAACAACTTCCGTAACCGTTCCTCCTCTTCCCGGAACTTCACCGCTTCCTCGAAGTTCTGCAGTGAGATCGCCAGTTCTTTCTCGCGGGAGATCTTCTTCAGTTCCTGCTCCAGCGCCTTGAGTTCACCGGGCAACGAATAGGTTTGCAACTTCGCCCGAGACCCCGTTTCGTCGATCAGATCGATCGCTTTGTCGGGCAGGAACCGATCAGTGATATAGCGGTCCGACAGCTTGACCGCTTCCACGATGGCCTCCTCGCTGATCTCCACCCCATGATGCTCTTCATACCGGTCCCGAAGCCCCTGAATGATCCGGACCGTCTCATCCATGCTGGGAGGCTGAACATAAATGGGTTGAAATCGCCGCTTCAGCGCGCCATCCTTCTCGATATGTTTACGGTACTCATCGAGCGTCGTGGCCCCGATGCACTGGATTTCGCCCCGGGACAGCGCCGGCTTGAGCATGTTCGAGGCGTCAATCGAGCCTTCCGCCGCGCCGGCACCCACCAGGGTGTGCAGCTCGTCGATAAAGATGATGATGTTCCCGGCCTGCACGATCTCCTTCATGACCACCTTCAGGCGTTCCTCGAACTGACCGCGGTATTTGGTGCCGGCGACCAGCGACCCCAGATCCAGGGCGATGACCCGCCGTGACAGAAGATTATCGGGAACTTCCGACATCACGATGCGCTGGGCCAACCCCTCGACGATCGCGGTCTTGCCGACGCCGGACTCGCCGATCAAGGCCGGGTTGTTCTTGGTACGGCGGCTGAGGATCTGCAACACCCGCTCGATCTCGTCCGCTCTTCCGATGACCGGGTCCAACTGGCCCTCTTGCGCCAGTTGAGTCAGGTCGCGCCCGAATTCATCGAGCGCAGGGGTGTTGCTCTTGCGGTCCCGCTCGCGGGGCGCAGACTTGCGGAGAAACGTGACGGTCAACTGCCTCGCCGTCAGCAGATTGGCGCCCAGGCTCCGGAGAATTTTTCCGCCGATGCCCTCTTCTTCCCTCAACAGCCCGAGCAAGAGATGCTCGCTCCCGATGTGGTTGTGGCCGAGCAACCGGGCCTCCTCGACCCCATATTCGATGACTTTCTTGACCCGCGGGCTGAAGGGAATCTCACCGAACGTCATCGTGGTGCCGCCGCCGGGCAGATTCCGCTCGATCTCGAGCCGGATCTGCTCCGAGGAGAGACCCATTTTCTTGATGATCATGAGGGCGATCCCGTCCGACTCACGGAGAATAGCCAAGACCAGGTGTTCGGTCCCCAGATAATCGTTCTGGTGACGCTCAGCCTCCTCCCTCGCCAGGATGATGATCTTTCGACCCTTATCCGTGAATCGTTCGAACATCCTTCCTCCTTCGTTCGTCGTCAGGCGACGGAATCGCAGGAACCCTTCGAAAATGTTGCCGTAATTCTATCGGCCAGGTGGTTGCCTGTCAAGCCCTTCGTTCGGTTCGTCGCCTCATGGTCCAGAATTCTTCCGCTGCCGAGTCACCGTGCGCGTCCGTCGCGAGCGATCATTCGTTGACAAGAAAACGGACCTCCCGATACAATCCGACCCCACTTCTATTCGTCGCCCCAGTCCATCGCCGCCACCGGGATTGGAGACCCATGAAGACCATCGGCATCCTCACCAAGCCCAAGTTTCCCGACGTCAAGCACATCCTCACAGACCTCGTCGCCTGGCTTCGAGAGCGCAAGAAAGAGGTGGTGCTTGACGCGAAGACCGCCGCCCTCATCGGCGAATCCGCGTCGCACCAGAAAACTCAAATCGCGACACGGTCTGACATGGTCCTGGTGCTGGGCGGCGACGGAACGATGCTGAGCGCCGCGCGGCTCCTGGAGGAACGCGCCGTGCCCATCCTGGGCGTGAACATGGGAGGGCTGGGATTTCTCACGGAGATCACCCTCGATCAACTCTACCCGGCCCTCGAGAAGGTCTTTGCCCAGGAGTTCATGGTCGAGGAACGACTGATGCTGCGTGCCGACATGCATCGCCACGGTGAGCAGGTGGCGAAGGCGACGGTCCTGAACGACGTGGTCGTGAGCAAGGGTACCCTCGCGCGAATGATCGAGATTCAGATTCTGATCGACGGACAGTTCGTGACGCGTCTACGAGGGGACGGACTGATCGTCTCGACCCCGACCGGCTCCACCGCCTACTCGCTCTCCGCCGGCGGGCCGATCATCCACCCGACGGTCCAAGCGCTGATCCTCACCCCGATCTGTCCGCACACGCTCACCCACCGCCCGCTTCTGGTTCCCCGCGACGTTGCCCTGGAGGTCACGCTGACCAGCCAGGTCGAGGGTGCGATGGCGACGTTCGACGGGCAGGTGGGCGTCGCCCTGGTGCAGGGAGACACGGTCGCGATCGCCGTCTCCGAACACCGAACACAGCTCATCCGCTTGCCGGATCGGACGTACTATGATGTTTTGAGAAGAAAGCTGAAGTGGGGGGACAGCTAGCCCGCGTTATTCATGAACGCTTCTGCTGCAATCGCGGATTCGCCGCTTCGACGAGCCTGCATGCGGCTTCCGAGGCATGCAGGCGGGCGGGCTCGCCGCTCAGTCCCTCGACGTACTGTTTCAAGTACGCCTCGGTCCCTCGCGGCTCCTCCCTGACCCATTGCAACGAGAAGAGCAATGGGTCCCCCTCGCGCGCGACTGCCGGGTACCCCTTGCTCTGAGGGAATGCAAGGGGTGGACGCGACGAACCGCCATGAATAACGCGGGCTAACGTGCGGCGGGGGCTCGTTCGCGCTCGCGCCGTTCCTGGATGAGCGTCAGCATCAGTTCGTTGGACGGAAATTTGAATTCGCCGATACACTCACGCGTCATGCCCTGTTCCTTCTCGATGGCCTCCAGGAGTCTGAGGCTTTCCACGTCGATCGCGTGCACCCCTCGCGCCTGCAGCACCGTCCGAAGTTGACGAAGCACCCGCTCGTTCACGCGAGGCTCCCGCGGGGGCCGTGATTCCAGATATCGCAGGAGGACCTCGGTGCACCATTCGCCGTCCCGCTTTGCGATCCCGACCAGGCCCTCGCTGGCCTTTCGCGCCCAGCCCGTCAGAAACACCCCCTCGATCGCCGTTCCGGTTGCTTCATCGTAGGCCTGGAAGAGCGCATCGTCGGGGTCGTTGCCGGTCGATGTCGGGTTCGTGACGAAGACCCCGCTCTTGTACGGCAGCCCGACCGTCTCGTCCACCCTGTCTCCCACGGCGAACACCACGCTGTCGCAGGGGAAGTCGTAGTATTCCTTCAGCCCGACCGCCGCGAAATCCTGCCCCTTGGGCTCCAGCCTGGTTTCCTCGATCTGCAACCCCCGGACACGATTCTCTGCGTCGGTCAACACCCGACGGGGAGACGCCAGGAAACGGAGCCCCATCTTCGTCGGGCTGGTCAGCGGCTCGCATTTGGTGAATTCGTCGGTCATCCCCTTGAGGATTTCGTCCGGGTTCTGCCCCACCGCTTCCAACCGAGGGCGAAGGCGGGCGAACTCCTCCGCCAGCGTCGCCCGATCAATGTTCGAACAAATGGCGCGAATCTCCTTGGGGTTATACTTGCGCTCCGCAGGGCCGCGCCTCGCGATCGCGGTGACCTGCTCCACCTGCTTGTAACGAATCAGCCAGTGGGCGATGTCGACCATCACATCGCCGACCCCGATGATGGCGATCCGCCGGCCCATCTCAAAGGGCCGCTCGCTGAAGCCGGGAAGCCGATTGAAATGGTAGACCACGTCCTTGGCATGATAGACGCCGGTCGCCGAGTCGCCCTCGACGCCGATGGTCTTCGTCCCCTGGGCGCCCGTGGCAAACACCAGCGCGCTGGCCTCCAGACTGCGGAGGTCATCGACGGTGAGGTCTTTGGTCTTGCCGACCGACACGTTCCCGAAATAATGCACGTTCGGCCGTTCGTTGATCTCCCAGTACGACTTCCGCAGTCCTCCCCGCAGCTTGAGCTTGCTCGGGAAAATGCCGTATTCCGCGAGGCCGCCAAACTTGATGTCCCGGTTCAGAATCACCACCTCATGGCCGGCCTTGGAAAGCAGGTTCGCGGCCGCCATGCCGGCCGGCCCGGCGCCTACAATAATAATGAGGTGTGCCTGGCCTATTCCCGCGGTTGCCATGATGTGATTCCGGCCCTCTTCTCCGTCGCTCAACCGACCGTCGGGCTCGGGGTTCTAAAAAAGGTTCGCGGACTTTAGCACAGACGCGGAAGAATTGTCAAAAGCATCGCGCACTTGCACCCTTATCGAGCCATCAGGTGATCGTCGGCAGCGATACGGTCAGCCTCATCCCACCGGGGCATCGTCACCACGAAAAAAACGGCAGGGGTCTGCCCGAGAGGCGCGAAGGTGTGGACCTGACCGGGTCGGACACGCACCACCGATCCCGTCCGCACCGGCATCCGTTCCGACTCCAGGCGAAAGATCCCCTCCCCCTGAAGCAGGTAGAGGATCTCCCGCGTATGCCGATGAAAGTGCGGGGGCAGAGCGGTCCGTACTTGGACCAGCAACGCACTCGAGTCCTGGTCTTCGATCAATGGGGTGATGCGCAGCTCCTCAGTCGGACCGATGGGGTTCCGGTCGAGCTGTTCACGGAGGTCGGCGAGGCTGCGAAGGGCGACATTCGGAAGGTCGCCCGGCACGCCGGGCTGTTGCCCCCCGGCGCCGCCCGTCCAGCCGGCCGGCGACGCGAAGATGCACAAGAGACCGACAAGAGACATCGCTCGGAGGGGCCGTTCCATGGTCATCTTCCGGCCGGGGCGCAATCAGCGCCGCCCCCGCTTGCGCGACTCCTCTCCCGGCTCCGTCATCCGCCACGGGTCCAGCAACGCCTCGAGTCGGGCTTCCGGAAGGATCTGCTGACTACGGGCGACCTCGCGGACGGTTTTTCCGGTCCGATGCGCCTCCTTGGCGATCTTGGCCGCAGCCTCATAGCCGATCTCGGGCGCCAGCGCGGTACACATGGCCAGGCTCTGTTCGATGGAGTTCCGGCACCGCTCCTCATCGGCGGCAATCCCATCAACGCACCGCAGCGCGAAATTTTCGGACGCGCGGGCGAGCAGCTCGATGGACTGGAGCAGATTGTGGGCCATCACCGGCAGCATGACGATCAGTTCGAAATTCGCGGCCTGTCCGCCCACCGTGATGGTGACATCGTTCCCCATCACCTGCGCCGCCACCATGGTCACGGACTCCGCGATCACCGGGTTCACCTTGCCGGGCATGATGGAGGACCCGGGCTGCATCTCAGGTATGAGGATCTCGCCCAGTCCGCATCGCGGTCCCGACCCCAGCCAGCGGATGTCGTTCGCGATCTTCATCAGGCTCACCGCGACGGTGCGAAGCTCACCGCTGGCCTCCACGATGGAGTCCTGCGTGGACTGAGCCTCGAAGTGGTTCACCGCCTCCGTGAGGGGACACCCGATTTCCCTCGACAACAGCGCGATCACGCGCGGCGCGAAATCCGGATGCGCATTGAGGCCCGTCCCCACCGCCGTGCCTCCCAGCGCCACTTCGCTCAGCGCCGCCTGCCCACGCCGGGCCCGGGCCAGCCCCAACTCGATCTGGCGGGCGTACCCGCCGAACTCCTGGCCGAGCCTGATCGGCGTGGCGTCCTGGAGGTGGGTCCGGCCGATCTTCACCACGCTGTCGAACTCGCGGGCCTTGGCAGCCAAGGCGTCATGCAACCGGGTCAGCGCCGGCAGGAGCTGCCGCTCGATCGTCTCCACCGCGGCGATGTGGATCGCGGTCGGAATGACATCGTTGCTGGATTGCCCGAGGTTGACGTGGTCATTGGGGTGAACCAGCTTGCCGCCGCGCGCGCCGCCGAGCAACTCGGCAGCCCGATTGGCAATGACCTCATTCGCATTCATATTGGTGGAGGTGCCGGACCCGGTCTGGAAGACGTCGACCGGGAATTCCGCGTCCCACCGCCCCTCGACCACTTCCCAACCCGCCTTCCGGATCGCCTCCGCCACCTTCTTCTCGATCAACCCGAGGGACTCATTCACCGTCGCGGCAGCCCATTTGAGCAGTCCCAGCGCCCGTAGGAAGGCCCTGGGAAACCGAAGCCCGCTGATGGGAAAATTCCGGATAGCCCGCGCGGTCTGCACGCCGTAGTAGGCGTCAGCGGGCACCGCCAACTCCCCCATGGTGTCCCGTTCGACCCGCGTCCCGGCTCCGGCGGGTCGTGGATCAGCCGACTGCCCGCCTCGCGGCTGCGGGGCCGGCCCCCTCTTCGCCGTCTTGGGCCGCGTGGCCACGGTCTTCCCTTTGCTCATGTGTGCCGTGCAGCGTGTCGTTTTCTCGAGGCCCCACTCATTTCCGCTTCAACTTCTCACCCCAGATTTCATGCAATAATTCCCGCCATTCACGTCGGGCCACTGCCGGCATCGTCGTGATCCGGATATGCCCCAGCGACGCATTCAGCACCGCCGCTTTCATCGCCGCGCGGTTGTTCGGGAACTCCAGAATGGCTACCACGTCGTATTCCCCGAGGCAGTAATACGCATCCAGCAGTTTCCCGCCCAAGGATTCGACGTTCCGCTGGACCGCCTCCGAACGAGCAATTCCCTGCTGTTTCATGGTGGAAATCCCGTGCTCAGTAAACTTGACCAGGCTCACGTAGACGGGCATGAGTGCCTCCTTTCGCCTGTCGCGATGAGTTCCAGAGATAATCGGACCGTTACCGGTCGGGCAATCTTAATCCATCGAGCTACCCAGCACAAGCCCCTTCCCCGGACGGTCGGTTGACAGTCTCACGGCAGCAGGCTATCGTGACCTCGATGCGGGACACGCAAGCGGGGGGATCAGCCAACTTCGTGGTGGATGCGTACGCCGGGTACAAGGGGGAGGAGACCCCCCGTGCGTTCATCCATGAAGGGCTCCGGCATGAGGTCCGGGAGATCGAAGCGCGCTGGTATACCGACCGCCACAGTTATTTCAAGCTACGCGCGGACGACGGTCAGCGCTACGTCCTTCGGTACGACGTGGACGATTTGATCTGGGAACTGGTGATGCGTGAAGCAGACAGGTAGGGCCCCTGCCGGTCAGCGCTTCTCGATCGGCACGTAGGGCCGGTTGTGTTCGCCGGCGTAAATCTGGTCCGGGCGATACAGCTTATTCTCTTTGAGTTGCTCAAACCAGTGCGCGAGCCAGCCAGCCACCCGCGCCATGGCGAAGATCGGGGTGAAGAACTCCACCGGGATCCCCATCTTGTCGTAGATAATCCCGGAATAAAAGTCCACGTTGGGATACACTGCCTTCTCGGCCAGCAACCCCGCCGCGACTCGTTCCACTTCCAGCGCCACCTCGTACAGGGGTGACGGCCCGCACGTCCTGAACAGCCGTTCGCAGAGCGACTGTAAAATGGTCGCGCGCGGGTCCTTCACCTTGTACACGCGGTGGCCTAACCCCATGATCTTCTGCTTGTCCTTCAGCTTCCGTTCGAGGTAGGCCCGGACCCGCCCCGGCGTGCCGATCTCCCTGAGCATCTCGACCACTTCTTCGTTGGCGCCGCCGTGCAAGGGCCCCTTCAGCGCCCCGATCGAAGAGGCTACCACGGTGTAGGGATCGGCCAGGGTGGAGGCCGTGACCATCCCCGCGAAGGTGGAGGCGTTCATCGTGTGCTCGGCGTGCAGGACGAGACAGGTGTCCAGGATCTGGCTCCACACCCGTTCCGGCACCTTCTCCGAGAGCATATAGAGAAAGTTCTCGCAGAAGCTCAGATCATCCCGTGGGGGAAGGTGGTCATCCCCCCGGCGGAGTCTCGCGTAGGCCGCCACGATCGTGGGCAGCTTGGCGATCAGCCTCACGGCGGACCAATAGTTATTCTCCCGGTCCTCCACGTTTCGCCCCGGGTAAAACATCCCCAGGGCCGCCACGGCCGCCTGCAGGGCATCCATCGGATGACCCTGCTCGGGCAGGGTCTTGATCAGGTCCACGATCCGATACTTGATGCGTCGGTGGACGGTAATGTCCCCGACGAACTGATCCAGTTCCGGCTTTGATGGGAGACGCCCGACCAGCAACAGAGACGCCGTCTCCAGAAACGAAGATTTCGCGCAGAGCTCCTCAACCCGGATGCCGCGGTATTCCAGAATGCCGCGCTCGCCATCCACGTCGCTCACCGAGGACATGGCCGCGGGCACCCCCGCCAATCCCGGCATGAAATCATGCGGCATCGTCCGCCCCCCCCCTCAGTCCTATTGAATCACCGGACCATTCAGAGAAACAAGCAAACAATAATGGCTCAACGAATCCGCGTCAAGCCACGAGGCCTTTTCAGGCGAGGCTCCCTTGAAATGAAGCAGACCCTTGGGCATACTACGTCAAGAGCAGCCTGTTCTCGGTCAGCCCCACGAAGGCGGGACACATGCCACGAGCGGCCACAACCTTGCTGACAGTGGGCGGAGTCGCGCTCGCCGCCGTCCTGATCACGTGGCGTGGAGCTCCGGACCCCTCGCCGCGTGCGACCAGTGGGCGCAGCGCCGTGGGCCTGCCCGCCACCGTCATCGGCACGAGCGCCCTCAGCCATGGAAACCCTGCGCCCGCTCGTGACGGCGCAAGACCAACACCGGATCCTTGCCCCGTCACGACCATACCGGCCGCTGCAGCCGAGCGGTCGGATGGCTCCGGGCGCATCCCCTGCGCTTCAGAGAGGGACAGACCATCCCGCGAGATCAGTGACGCCGATGGTTCGACCCGCCCGTCTCGCGGGCGACCGGACTGATCAACGAAGAGGAACGAGCAGGCTATGAGGCGGCCCAGATGGCTGGAAGTCGGGACAGGACTCTCGCTCCTGCTCTCCGCCGTCTTGGCGATCGCGCAGCAGGATCCTCTGGTCATCTTTGCCGTCGTCACCAAGGTCTCGAAAGACAGGAAGCAGGTCACGGCGCAGGTGTCCGCCGGTGGAGCTGCGACCGAGGCCACGTTGATCGCAACCGATCCGATTCTCGATAACCTGATCTGGAAGAAGCTGGAGATCTGCCATTCACTCAAAGCCGAAGCCTGGATGACTCCAGAGGGCTACCGGCTTGTCTCGGTCAAAATACTCGATGCGGGGATGCTTCCGATGACCCTTCAAGGAGTTGCCGGGGAGTGCCTCTTGAAGAAGGCGTTGGAATTCGCCCCGTTGGTGGACTAGCCCGCATTCTTCACGAACAAAGCACCGTCGTGAAGAATGCGCCTGCACGTGCGGGCTCCGCGACTCGCCTGCCTGCGACGAGCTCAGCCGAGGCGAGCTCGCCGAAGTCCGCACCTGCAGGTTTCGACAGGCCGCCTCCGCGGCCTGCTCAAGGCTAGCCCTGAGCGACGCCCCGCAAATGCGGGGCGGAGTCGAAGCCCGGAGGGCCCATCGAGACACCTCAGGGCCCTGAGTTTATCGAAGGGCGGATTGTTCACCTCTTCGTGAATAAGCCGGGCTAGCCGGTGGAAGACGGGGCGCAAGCCGGGCATTCCGTCCGCTCGTGCTCTGCGTGGAACTCTTCGGAGGTCAGCGGAAAGTGCTGGTCGCATCTCTGACATTGCCGGATTTCGAAATAGGCGACCCCCTTCTCATCGATTTCGGTCGGAAGCAGCAATTCCGACGGGTCGTAGCCCAGCAACACCCCGTCAGCGAACTTCACTACGGCAAGACGGACGTTGAAGAGTTCAAAGGCCGCCTCCTGCCCTTTCCGTTCCACGACATGACCGACCACGAAGACTGGCTGTCCCCGTCGTTTCGTCCGCAAATCTTTCAGCGTCCGCTGGGTCGCGGTGGCGACGGTGAAGCCGCCGCTCGAACTGGTTCCCGCCGTCGGCATAGTCTTGCTTCCCGAGCAGGCAATAGGTGATGGGCAACAGGCTATGGGCTGATTCGTTCTCCTATCGCCAATGGCCCATCGCCTTGTTCCATTACCACGCGCAGAAAAACCACGTCAAGCAGCGGTCATTCGGAGAGGGCAACCATGACGATGATCACCATATACCAGAAACCAACCTGCTCCACCTGCCGGGAGGCGGTGAAGATCCTCGAGGCCAGCGGCCGGGACTACACCGCCGTCAACTACTACGAGACGCCCTTCACCAAGGGGCAGCTCGAAGGGCTGTTGAAGAAGGCGGGGTTGAGGCCAAAGGACGTGCTCCGGACCAAGGAAGAGATCTATAAGAAGCTGAAGGTCGGCGAGAAGACTCTGTCCGATGGCGAGCTGATTGATCTGATGGTCACGCACCCCGATCTGATCCAGCGCCCGCTCGTGGAGAAGGGCAACAGGGCGATATTGGCCAGGCCGGCGGAGACGGTGAAGCAACTACTGTAACGGGACAGGGGTCAACCGGAGCTTTCCCGTGTGCCGGTCCACGCTGACCCCCGTGTTCCCGTCCAGCACCTGAAGCAGCGTCTCGCCGGCCAGCTTCCGACGCCAGCCGTGGAGGATCGGCAGGTCCAGCTTGTCACGATCATGCTTTGCGTCCACGAGCGCTTGCAGATCGGATGCCGTGGCCAGCAGGCTCGGGGCGATGTGCTCGTCTTTCGCAAGGGCCTTGAGCACCGCTTGCAGCAGTTCCACTTGTCCGGATGATTCCGGCTCATGCTCCCGAGCCGTGGCCACCATGGGCCACTCCGATTCTGGAGCCTCCCAGCCGCGCTGAATCGCCGCGAGAATCGCCTCCCCCTTCCGCTCGATTTCGGTCACGTGTAGACCTCGCGTTCCCTTCAAGGTCTCCAGGGTCGTGGGAGGGCGGCGGGCCAGTTCCAGCAGCACTTCATCGCGCACGACGCGGCTGCGTGGGACGTCCCTGCGCCTCGCTTCCTCGTCACGCCACGCAGCCAATTCTTTCAGAACGGCGCCGGCTCGTGGTTTGAGGTGCTCCCACCCGCGGATGCGCCGGTAAGATTCGGACGGACCTCGCGCGGCAGTGCTCAACGAAGACTGCAATCGCGCGAACTCTTCCTGTAGCCAGTCGAGCCGTCCGAGCGATCTGAGTCGTTTGAGGAGATGATCGTGGATCGGGAACAGAAACTGGACGTCTTCGAGGGCGTAGTTGATCTGCTCCTGGGTCAACGGCCGCTGGCTCCAGTTGGTGTAGGTGTGGGATTTGTCCAGCTTCTTTCCCGTGATTTTCTGCACCAGTTGTCCGTAGGCCGCCTGGAGGCCATACCCCACCATGGCCGCCGCCAGTTGCGTGTCGAAGAACGGCAGCGGGAACGTGCCTGTGTGGGCGGAGAGTAATTCCAAATCCTGGCGTCCGGCGTGGAACACTTTCAGGATCCGCTGGTCGCCGAGTACTTCGGCCAGGTCATGGACGGTCCCGAGGGCCGGCACGTCAATGACCGCACAGAGGTCGCCTGCCGCCACTTGGATCAGCTCCAAGCGGGCCACAAACCTGCCCTCTCCCACGAACTCGGTGTCCAGGGCGATCCGATCGCTGTCGCGAAGATGCCGACAAAGGCTCCGAAGGCTGGCCGCATCGGCGATATAGCGGGGTGGTTGGCCGCTCACTGACAAGGGGTCGCACTCTGAGGGCGAGCGTTCGACATCAGAAGTCACGAGGCGGATCGGTCTGCATCAGGCTCAGGTTTTCCCTGAGGTATTGGTAGGCCTCGATAATCCGTCGCAGCTCCGGCTCCGAGCTTCGATCCCCTTTCCTGACATCGGGGTGAAGCCTCTTTGCGCGCTGGCGAAACGCCGCGGTGATCGCCGCCATCGAACATCCGGAGTCGAGGCCCAGCGCGTTGAGCGCGTCGGACGCATTGGTAATCTCGCCGCGGGAACCCGGCGCGTCCCCGCCCTCGCCGGCCGCCTTGAAGAAATCGGACATGTTGAGCCTGCGGCGGCGTCGCCGCGGCCGCTGGCGCGCTTCGCTGTCAAGCTCCTCAAAGAGGTCTTCGATGAACTCCAGGCGCGAATCAAGACGGAGCGCGCCTGATAAATCACGGATCTCATCGAGGTCTTCCTCGATCAGTCCCAACGTCCGATCGATTTCCTCCAATCCTTCCTCCACCTTAAAATAGGAGTCCACCCGGTCCTGCATCATGGTGTCGAGCGCGAAGTCGAGGCTGTCTACGGTTTTCGTCCGGAGGGCCTCGATACGCCGCCGCATCCCGGCCCGGTATCTGGCCAGCTTCGTCCGATCGAAGGCCATCACGCCCCTGCGGGAACTCGCCTCTGGCACACGACGGCCGCCGACCGTCTGCGTGCCGGCGCCATTCTAGCATAACGCGGATGACGACTCATGTCTTACGAAGTCGGCAGGCGACGCCTGTCTCCCGGGCGGCAGCGGCGACCACCTTCGACACCCGCGGCACCACCTGCTTGTCGAAGACGCTGGGAATGATGTACTCCTCGCTGAGCGTCCCCTCGGGGATGATGTCGGCGATGGCCTGGGCCGCGGCCAACTGCATGGCCTCATTGATATCCCGGGCCTGGACATCCAGGGCGCCGCGAAAGAGGCCCGGAAAAGCCAGGACATTGTTGATCTGATTCGGATAATCCGACCGGCCGGTGGCAAAGACCCGGCAACGCGGTATGGCCAGCTCCGGCGCGATTTCCGGGTCCGGATTGGCCATCGCGAACACGATCCGATCCTCGGCCATCAAGTCCAGGTCTTCAGGGCGCAGGACGTTTCCCACCGAGAGGCCGATGAAGACGTCGGCGCCCTTCAGGGCATCCTGGAGCGTCCCCGTCGGACGGTCCTGATGCAGGCACGGGGCCAGGTCGCGCCGGCAGGCGCGAAGCTTGTCCGGGTCTCCGGACAGCACGATGCCACGCCGACCGCAGCCCACCAGATGCGAAACCCCCGCCGCCAACAGGATCTGACAGCAGGCGGTCCCGGCCGCACCGAGCCCGTTGACGACCACCCGCACCTCTTCGAAGCGCTTCTTGATCACCTTGAGCGCGTTCTTGAGCGCGGCCAGGATGACCACGGCGGTGCCGTGCTGATCATCATGCATCACCGGAATGTCCAGCGTGTCTTTCAAGCGGCGCTCGATGGCGAAGCAGCGGGGCGCGCTGATGTCTTCCAGATTAATGCCCCCGAAGCTGGGCGCGATGCCTTGCACGATCCGGACGATTTCATCGGGGTCCTGCGTGTTCAGGCAGATCGGCCAGGCGTCGATGCCGGCGAACTCCCTGAACAACATGGCCTTCCCCTCCATGACCGGGAGCGCCGCCTCCGGGCCGAGATTGCCCAGGCCCAGCACCGCCGATCCATCCGTGACCACCGCCACGCTGTTGCTCTTCGTCGTGAAGGCGTAGACTTTCGCCCGGTCCTTCGCGATCGCCCGGGAGACTCGCCCCACTCCCGGCGTGTACACCATCGACAGCGCGTTCCGCGTCGTGAGCGGCAGTTTGCTTTCGACGCGAATCTTGCCTCCAAGATGCAAGAGGAAGATGCGATCGGAAGCGGAGAGCACCTTCACGTCGGGAATCGCGCCTAACCGCTGAAGCACCTGCTCACCGTGCTCCTCG
>JAHFEU010000175.1 GCA_023248295.1 Nitrospirota bacterium
GCCGCCGGGGTCCACGACGATCGCCCGCTTGGTGATCGGGTCGCCGAGAATCGAACAGTTGCAGCTGAGCGGAGGGACTGGGAAGGTCTTGCGAATCATAGCAAGTCCATCCTATCGCTCCGTCGCCCCGTTAGCAAGCCACCTGGACCCGTTATGCGTGAGACGTTATTCCTTGCGGCGCGCAAGACCCGGCTGCCTCACCAACTCGGCGGCTCGCACAGGCGTGGCGCCGGGGACCCGTTGCTCGGGGCGCCTGTTGCTATTCCGGTTGCAACGGGCCACCAGCAGCGGGTGAATCGTCGCGCCGCGCGACCCACAGGACTTCGGTATTCACGATCGTCCACGCCTGGCCGTGCCGGTGCAGCAGCACCAGCAATCCAGCCCCACTCCCATCGGGTCTGTTGTCACCTACATAGAGCAGCGCCTGATCCTCGCGCCCATTGAACCCCACGCGGGACAACTCCAAGATACCGATGGTCGGAGGAGCGTCCTGTGCGAGGTCGATCGGGGAGAATGCGACAGGGATCGGCCCAAGGGAGACCTCAGGCCCTTCCAGTTCTCCGTCCGAGACAAACCGATAGGGCACCCCGAAGTGAAACCTGGGCTCCAGTCGAGACGGGCGGCGGATCTTCATGAGAAAATCCGCCACCAGGTCCGGTGGGAGCCCGCCTTCGAAGAATCGGTTCTCGTCGAAGTAGGCTCGGTCGGGAGGGTTCCGTTCCTCCGGACCCAGCCGAGTGACCGTCAGCCGCTCGATCATGACAAGGCTCGTCTGCGAGGTCAGGAATTTCGTCTCGATCACTCGATCGTAGAGAGCATACTCTTCAGGCGGAACAGGCTCCGGCCTGTCCTCCGGGCGTTCGACCGGGCCGGCACTCGCCGGGTCAGCCAGCACAAGCACGAACGATGTCAAGAGCAGGTGGGCGAGAGGCGAAGTCATGCGCATACGAGCGAGAATAGCCTGTAGGAGAACAATGGTCAAACCGTTCCCGATCTTGACCGACGGAACATCCGAGGTTTGCTTTTCACTCCGAAAGAGCCCTAGAATCCCGCCCTGGATTGCCTGCCCAGCGCCTGATTTCAGTCGGAGGACCGGGAGCCGTCCGTATGGCAAGAACTGACCGTTCGAGAAGCGACCTCCGTTCCCTCTCCACCCTCATCGGCACGATCCTCTTGACCGGCGTCGCGGCATCGGCTTCCGGCTGCAATCCGGACGAATCGCCACTTCTCAAGGAGGAGAACGAACGCCTGCGGAAGCAAGCGGTCAAGCAGGAATCAGTGATCGTCTCGCTGCAGGAAGGCAACAAGGTCATGCAGCAGCAGATCGACCTGCTCAACCGGGAGCTGCGGGAGGCCAAGAAGGAAACCGAGCGCGTGGAGGCAGAGCGGAAAGCCGCGGCCGCGATGCTGGGGACACAAGTGGCACAGAATAAGAAGTTGGCTGCGGAAGCTGAGCACACAGCCGCAAGGAAGGCGCAGGCCGCCCAGACGCTGCGCGTGGAAGACACAGGCGGTCAGTCCGAAGAGGTCCCACAGGCCCTGGCGGCGGTCGGCAGAGCTGCGGAAGAGGCGTTGGCCCGGAACGGGTATACCGTCCGGGTCAGCGTGAAGACAGATCAGAAGGCGGTGTACGTGACCGAGCGCAAGGTCTCGGCCCCCGCGTCACTCGAGGTGTCCGGCTTTCGGAACCAGTACCTGGTGTCGCTCCAAACGCTCCCCTCCAAAGGAACCCGCTTGAGCGTCAAAGCCGACTTCGAGAAGATGGCGCAGGGAGGCCGCATCCTAGCGGCCAGCCCCGACGAGACAGCCGAGATCGAGAAACGACTGATTGCCGAAATTCGCAAGGTCCTGGCCCCTGGAAAGGTCTAAGATGACTGATCGCTCTGCAGGACAGCTCGTGAAACCTTGAGAGTGAAGCTCCCCGCGCTCCCGCGCGGGGCATCCTGGTATGAATAGCGGAACTCTCCGTAGCGTTGAGCCCTCCTTCGCTAAAGCTTCGGAGGGCTCTCCTCGCCATTCATCCCCGCCCTTCCGGGCGGGGCATTTTGGCGAAGGAGAGTAAGGAGGCCGACCATGTTGAAAGAATTTAAAGAGTTTGCCATGCGCGGGAACTTGCTCGATATGGCTTTTGGAATCATCATCGGTGCGGCCTTCGGCAAGGTCGTCACGTCACTCGTCAATGATGTCCTCATGCCGCCGATCGGACTGATTGTCGGCAACGTTGACTTTTCCAGCCTGTTCATCAATCTCTCGGGACAGTCCTACCCCTCACTGGCCGCCGCGAAAGTCGCAGGCGCACCCGTCGTCGGCATCGGCGTGTTTCTCAACTCCGTCTTTGACTTCCTCATCGTGTCATTCGCGATCTTCCTGCTGATTCGGCAAGTCAACCGGATGAAATGTCGGACGGAGGCGACACCACCTGCACCGATCACCAGGGCTTGCCCCTTTTGCTGGTCCAGCATTCCGATCAAAGCCACCCGTTGCCCGCATTGCACCTCGGAGCTGAAGGCGGCCTAGCGCGGCGATGCCCGGTGCAACCGGAGCCCCCGATTGAACGATCGATGATACCTGCGGGTTTGCCCTGCTCCAGTGCTTGCCGGTAGGCGTGGGAGGGGAGGATGCTGAAAACTCTGGTCAATTTCGTGAAGATTCTGAGCTCTGAGGCCGAGCCCGGCCAGGTCAGCCTGGCTCTGGGGTTGTCCATGGTGGCAGGATTGACCCCGCTGTTCAGTCTGCACAACCTGCTGGTCCTGCTGCTGGTCTTGCTGCTTCGGGTTAACCTCTCGGCCTTTCTCCTGGGATTGACATTCTTCTCCGGCGTCGCCTACGCGCTGGACCCACTCTTCCACCGCATCGGTCTCGCCGTGTTGACCGCCAGCCCGCTGAACGGGCTCTGGACCACTTTGTACAACTCGACACTCTGGCGGCTGGAACGATTCAACAACTCGATTGTCATGGGCAGCCTCCTCGTGTCGCTCCTCCTCCTGGTTCCCTTCTACTTCCTCGCTAACTGGGCGATTCTCCGTTACCGGGAGCACGTGCTGGCGTGGCTGCGGAAGACCCGACTCATGCAGGTCCTCTCCGCTGTCCGGTGGGGAGGCGACCTATGAGCAAATGGGTTCGTTGGCCGGGCCTGCTCGCCTTTCTCGTGGTGGTCCTCCTGGTTGTTGGCGTCTGGCTCTTGGTGGTGGACAGCGTCATCAAACGCACCATCAAAACAGCCGGAACCAAACTGGTCGGGGCGATGGTCGATCTGGAGGCAGTTGACTTGTCGCTCTTTCCCTTAGGCCTGACACTGACGGGCCTTCAAGTCACCAACCCGGACGCACCGATGACCAATGCCGTCCAGGTTGATCGAATCGCCTTCTTGATGGATGGGCCGAATCTCCTCCGACGAAAACTGATCATCGAGGAAATGGCGGTGGAGGGGGTTCGACTCAACACCCTGCGACGTACCTCCGGAGCCGTGGCTCCTCAAGAGACGGCTCCCTCCGCTCCGGGCAAGGCCTCGGGCACACAGTTCACCCTCCCCTCCTTCACAGTGCCGGACGTGCGGGAGATCCTCGCGAGAGAGACGCTCCCTTCACTGAAGTCGATCCAATCCCTCCGTGCCGACATTCAGGACCAGAAAGAGCGGTGGCAGAAACAGCTCGCTGAACTGCCGGGTAAGGCCAAGCTGGAGGACTACAAGCAACGTCTCGAAGCAGCGAAGTCAGCCGGCAGAGGCGGCCTGGGGGGAATCGTGGGTGGAGCCGGTGAGCTCATGGCGATCCAGAAAGACATTCGGAGTGACCTGGACCGTATCATGACGGCCAAGAGGAACTTTGAAGACACCCAGGCGTCGCTCCGAAAGCGGGTGGATGAAGCGGCACGAGCCCCGCAGGAGGAGCTGCGCCGTCTCACGGACAAGTACTCGCTGTCGCCACAGGCCCTGACGAACCTGGGCGGGAACTTGCTCGGGGGAGCCATTGCTGAGTGGACGGCAAGGAGCCTGCGGTGGTACGAGAAATTGAAGCCCTTTCTGGAACGGAAGGCCGAGCGCAGAAATGAGGTCGAGGTGGTGAAACCGCTTCGCGGCAAGGGGGTGGATGTCCGATTCAAGGAGCGTGCCCCCCTCCCCGATTTCCTGATCCGCACCGCGCACGTTGGGTTGGAGACTCAGGCCGGCG
>JAHFEU010000094.1 GCA_023248295.1 Nitrospirota bacterium
CTCCTCGACGAAGTAGCGCCGGGCCACGCGTTGGACATCCTCGGCCGTCACGCGCTGGATCCGTTCCAGGAACTGTTCAACGTGACGCCACCCCGCCCCGACCGTTTCGGCCTCACCGAGGAGCATGGCCTGGCGAAAGTTGGAATCCTGGCCGAAAATATAGGACGCTGCGACCTGATTTTTCGCGCGCTGGAGCTCCTGCGCCGTCGGAGGGGCGGTCTGAATCCGAACCAGTTCCCGGTACAGGGCCTGCTCGACCCGCTCGACCTTCTGGCCGGGCTTCACCACCGCGTACACGTAAAACAGCTCGGGGTCGGCTTGGAGCAAGCTGTACTCTCCCCCCACCGCGAGCGCGATCTTCTGCTCGTAGACGAGGCTTCGGTAGAGTCGCGCGCTCTTGCCGTTCGACAGGATCGACTCGAGGATCGTGAGGGGGTAGGAATCCTCGTGCGTATAGTTCGGAACGCGATAGCCCGCCATCACGAATGGCACCTGCGCTTCCCGCTTGACGATGATCCGCCGCTCCCCGCGCTGCTCGGGCTCGGTCACCGCCGCCGCCGGCGGAACCGGCTTCTTCGGGATGGGTTCGAACAGGCGTGTGATGGTGGGCAGCAACGCGTCGGCCTTGATGTCCCCCACCACCACTAGGGTGGCGTTGTTCGGCACGTAATAGCTGTCGTAGTGCGCTTTGAGATCCTGGCGGGTCATCGCGTTCAGGTCGGGAAACCACCCGATGACCGGCCAGTGGTAGGGGTGCATCAGAAACGCCTGGGCGAAGAGCGATTCAACCAGAAAGGCCTGCGGATCGTCCTCCGTGCGAAGTCGGCGCTCTTCCTTGACCACCTCGCGCTCAAGCTGGAATTCCTTCTCGTCGAGGAGCAAGCCTCGAAGCCGGTCGGCCTCCAGCTCCAGGCCCAGTTCCACCCGATCAGCCGCCAGGTTTTCGAAATAGGCGGTGTAGTCCTGGCTCGTAAAGGCGTTGTCGTTCCCGCCGTTCTTGCGGATGGTGCGAGAGAACGTCCCCTTCGGGTAGCGCTCGGTCCCCTTGAACATCATGTGCTCCAGCATGTGCGACAGTCCGGCCCGGCCCATGACCTCGTTGCGTGAGCCGACCCGGTACCAGAGCTGCACGGTGACGACCGGCGCCTTCGGCACCTCCACCAGCAGCACTTTCATGTCGTTGGCCAGGATAAATTCCCGCACCGCTGCAGCCTGAGCGGGGGGGCCGGGCCACAGGAACAACACGAGAGGGAGGACGAAGAGGCGAACGCGGATCCCGCGGGTCAGCGACAGGCGGAGGGACGCTTTGTGAGCGAGGCGCATGTCAGGCGCCCACCGGGGTCAAGATCGCTGCTTCTCTGCTCTCGGGGACCTGGCCGAGCTGGCCGCAGGCGCCGAGCACGTCGCGGCCCTTGCTCTTGCGGATGAAGGCGTGGAGGCCGGACTTTCGCAGCGCCGATTGGAAACGCAGCACCACAGACTCCTCCGGCCGCTGGAATTCGCAGCCGGGGAATTCGTTGAAGGGGATCAGGTTGACTTTGCAGCGCATCCCGCTCAGCAGCTTCGTCAGTCGCCTGGCGTCCTGCTCGGTATCGTTGATGCCTGCCAACAGGACGTATTCGAAGGTGATCCTTCGGCGGGGCGGCAGGGGATAGGCACGGCAGGCGGCCAACAAGCTGTTCAAGGGATGCAACCGATTGATGGCCGGCATCAGCCGATCCCGCTGCGCGTTGGTCGTGGCGTTGAGCGAGACGGCCAGATTGACTCCCAGGGCCGCCACGTCCTTGAGTCGGGGAGCGAGCCCCGCGGTGGACAAGGTAATCCGCCGCGCCGGAATCCCGACGCCCCACTGCGCGTTGGTCAACCGGGCCAGCGCCTCCGTGACCTCGTCCAGATTGGCCAGCGGCTCACCCATCCCCATCAGGACGAGATTGGTCAGCCTCTCGCCGGTCTCGAGCCGGTCCTGCACCGTCAGGACCTGGTCCACGATTTCATGCGCCTTGAGGTTTCGTCGCAGTCCCATCCGGCCGGTCAGGCAGAAGCCACAATCCAGTGTGCACCCGACCTGTGTGGAGAGGCAGAGGGTGAGCCATCCATCCTCGGGGATGAGGACGCTTTCCACCATCAGGCCATCGTCGAGGCGAGCCAGGAATTTCCGGGTTCCGTCAGAGGACGTCAGGACGTGGCAGTCGTGGAACTGCCCGATCGTGGCGGTGGCCCGGAGTTGAACCCGTTCCGCTTGAGAGAGATCCGTCATCCCGTCAATGTCTCGGACCCGGCTCCGGTAGAGCCAGCGGAAGATCTGTTGGGCCCGGTACCGCGGCCACCCCAGGTCACGCACCAACTGCTCGGCCGACTTCAGGTCGAGCTCGAATAGGTTGGTGATGGCCCCTCGCGGCGAAGCAGGTCGTGGTCCACTCAGCACCATGGCGCGAGCGTAACACAGCCGAAAGCCCGTGACAAGGCGTCTCGGGAGCGACGGTTGCATGGTCTCACCGGGCAAGCTTTGCTATAATCACTCGCGTTGTAGGCAACCACCACCGCGGCACTCATGTCCCGAATGTCACTCACACGACGATCGATAGTCGACCTTCTTGGGTTGTCCCTGCCGGTTGCGGTGGTCTTCCTCCTGAGCTGCACGTTCTCGAGCACCGTTCTTGCGGTGAACGCTCAGCCTGACCTGCCCTGCGGGTCGGCGGAGGATTGTTTCAGCGCCGTGCGTGGTCAGATGGTGCAGGCCGGAGGCAGCGCGGTCGACCAGGAGAAATTTCATTCGTCGATCGACCGGCTTCGGATGGTCATGGAGCAGTATCCGGGCTCCATCTGGGCCAAACGGGCAGGTCTGCTGACGGGCGTGCTTCTGGCCGAACGCGAGCCGGCCGAAGCCCTTCGTTTTCTCAAAGCCGCTCAGCGGGATCTTCCTCTCCTCGAAGACTATATCCGGTTCTGGATCGCAGGCTCCCTACTCAAGCTGGGCGATGTGTCGCAAGCTGCGGCCCTGTTCGAGTTCATTCCGGAAGCCGTGCCCGACACGCTGCTCGTCAGTCAGGCCATGTTTCGAGGCGGCGAGGCCTGGTACAAGGCGGGGCAATGCGCCGATGCGATCGACCTTCTCGACCGGGCGGTCTCCCTGGGGCCGCAGGATCCCGGCGCGCCGCTCGCGCTGCTGGACCTGGCAGACTGTCAGCTTCGCGAGAACCGTCCCGATGGCGCGCTGACCACGCTCAGACAGCTCTGGGTGCAGTACCCCCAGACGCCCGAGGCGCGCGACGCGATGGCTCAACTGAGCCGGAGCGTGAACGGGGAGGTCTGGCGCCCCGTGCCCGACGATCTGTACGGACGAGCCGTCTCCTTTCTCAACCTGTCGCTGCATGATGAGGCAGTCGAAGAGATGCAGAAGTTCCTGGTCGCGGCGCCGAACCATCCGCAGCGCAACGAGGCGAGGCTCAAACTCGGCCTGGCGCTCGTCCGGCTGAGGCGCTATGAGCAGGCCCGGGAAATCTTCCAGGCGCTGGCCGCGGAGCGTATCGCAGAATCGGACGAGGCTGCCGTCTGGCTGGCGAGGATCTATCTCAGGCAAGGGGATGGGGCACGCCTGCTCGCGCTCCGCCAGTCCTTCCCGAAGCTCTCGCTGTCCGAAGAACAGCGGGCGGCGATTCTCATGTTCGAGGGAACCTGGCTGGAGGACGGGGGCCAGTTTGAGGAGGCGATTGCCAGGTATCGTCAGGCGGCGCAGGTTCGTGAGAGTGCCGGGTACCGTGGAGATGCCCTCTGGCGAATCGGCTGGATCCGGTATCGGGCCGGGTCTTTCCGTGATGCGATCGAAACCTTTCAAGAGGTCGTGAATGGCAAGGAGGATGCCCAGTTCACTCCTCAGGTCCTGTACTGGAAGGCGCGGGCGATGGAACGCCTCATGGACCCTGACGCGCCCGAGGTCTACCTCCGTCTGTGCCTGCGGTATGCCTACACGTACTACTGTCAGTTGGCGAGTTCTCGAGCCCAGCTGCCCCCGTCATTCTCTGCGTCCGGGGATGCCAGTTCACAGGCCGCCTCACCGCCGTCGAGGGACGGAAAGGCCGAGGTGTGGCAGGACATTCACTACCGGAGAGCGCTCGAGTTGAAAATCCTGGGCATGGATCAGGACGCGGCCAGGGAGTTAGTCTCTCTGACGGATCGCTACACCCGTGATCGCAGCATCCTGCTCGAGCTCTCGGCGCTGCTCAATGAAACTGGCGCCTACTCTCCCGCCCTGCGGCTGGCCAGGCTCTACTTCCAAGACGCCCTGGAACGAGGAGGGGAGCCGGTCCCTCAGATATTATGGACCGTGGCCTACCCGACCGGCTACCTCCCCACGATCCGCGCCCATGCCGGCAGCCTGGTCGATCCCTACCTCGTGGCCGCGATCATCCGTGAGGAAAGCCAGTACGATGCGCGAGCCGTGTCGCGCGTTGGCGCGGTGGGACTGATGCAGGTGATGCCGGGCACAGCCCAAGCGGTGGCCCGGCGACTGGGATTGCCCAACGTGATACGGGACGATCTGTTCGACCAGGAAACCAACATCCGGTTCGGGATCGGGTATCTGAAACAGTTGCTGCAGCAGTTTTCCGGGAACGTGATGCTGGCCGTGGCGGCCTACAACGCAGGACCTCCCGCCGTCTCGGCGTGGGTGATGAAGAACGGGGACAAGGAGCCGGACGAATTTGTCGAGCTCATTCCCTATCAGGAAACCCGCCAGTACGTGAAACGCGTGCTCCGCAGCTATCGGGAATATCACCGCCTCGGACGTGGAGCCTGCGACGCCCGTTCCCTTGACAAGGTCTGCTGAAGCTTCTATAGTTCGCCGCGATTTCTCCAGTCGAAGTCGCGTGGCGACTTCACTCGGGACGGAGGCGGAGCATGGGCTTGGAGAAAATGGAGGCGCTGGAGGCTCGAGTGCAAGGGTTGTTGGAGATGATTCAGGACCTGAAACGCACGAATGCCACGCTGCAAGGAGATCTGCGTACGGCCCGGGAACGTCTGTCGAAACAGCAAGAGCTGAACCATCGATGGGCGGAGGACCGATCCGATATCAAATCTAGGATCGACAAGGTCTTGGGAGAATTGGAATTCCTCGAGTGCGTGGAGGACTCTAAGGAGGTGGCCCTTGACTAAGAACATTGAGATCGAGATCTACGGCCATCGGTATACGATCAAGGGCGATGCGGAGGATGACTACATCAAACGATTGGCCGCGTACGTTGATGAGCAGATGCGAGGGGTCGCCCAGGGGATGAAAACCGCCACCTTCGCCAAGCTGGCGTTGTTGGCGGCGATCAACATCACCGATCAGCTCTTCCAGGCCGAGCAGCTTCGACGACAAGGCGAAGTGGACGTCGAGCGGCGGGCGCATAGCCTGATGGAGTCGATCGAGGAACAGCTGCAGCCCTCACGCGTCCGATAAACGGGGGCTTGCATTGCCCTCGGGTATCTGATACCGTACCGTCAGTCTGGGAAAAAGAGCGCACACAGGACAGAGTGAGTCGCGGTGGCGGGTGACGACATCCCAGAGGCGTATATGAACGTTGAGGCTGACGGGCGGTCCTGAACTGAAAAACAAGTTTCAATCGGCGATCGACTGGTGAAGGGCGCGTGGAGTGATGAACCAAGTTGTTGCGCAGACCGTGTTGCGGCGAGAGGGTTCGGCTTCTCTTCGGGCGAGGCCGTGGGCGGATAGGCGATGGGGGAACCCTCGCCTGCGGCCCGCGTGTCGTGAGCTGCCGGCGATGACCGAGCCGTGCCTGACCTCATCTCTCGCCAGAGGGCGGCCGCGACCCACACCGGTTGTCTCGTTCAAGACAGTGACGTTGTAGCCTCCCGTCTTAGCTCCTGCCTCTGGCCGGTTCCGCAGAGTTCCGACCCTCGCCGCGCAGGCTCTCATGCCACTGACTCCCTGCTCCTGCTGCTCGTGTGTCCCGCATGAAAACGATGATGCAGTCACGAAGGGGGTGAACACCATTCTTACGGACGTCGCCGTCTATATTGTGGCAGGAATTCTAGGCGCGGTGGCAGGGATCGCGATGAACGAAGTGCTGCGCCGGCGGTCACTCGGAAGCCGTCGCAGTCAGGCTGACGAGCAGGCCCGCGCGCTCGTTCAAGGAGCGGAACGGGAAGCGGACAATCTCGTGAGAGAGGCGAAACTCGAAGCGAAGGACCTGCTGTTTCAGGCGCGAACCGAGCTGGAGAAGGAACAGAAAGACAAACGCTCGGAACTGGGTTCCCAGGAGCATCGCGTGCTCCAACGCGAGGAGACTCTGGAACGGAAAATGGGGGCGGCGGAGAAACGAGACCAGGCGCTCGCCAAGCGCGAGGAGACGCTGGCCGCCAAGGAAGCGGCTTCTGAACAGGCCATCAAAGAGCACCGCCGGGCGCTGGAACGGATCACCGGGTTGACGGTCGCAGAGGCCAAGCGTCAGCTGATCAGTGAGATCGAAAATGAGGCCCAGTTAGCCGCGGCGGGCGTCGCGAAACGGATCGTCGATGAAGCGAAGGAAAATGCCGAGCGGGAAGCCCGGGAGATTATCGCCAGATCAATTCAACGGGTCACCAGAGATTATGTGTCGGAAGCCACGATCTCCGTCGTGCCGATTCCCAACGACGCGATGAAGGGCCGCATCATCGGCCGCGAAGGGCGCAACATTCGCGCGATCGAGGCCGCCACGGGCATCGATTTGATCATCGACGAGACCCCGGAAGCGGTCGTCATCTCAGGGTTCGATCCGTTGCGCCGGGAGGTGGCCAAGGTGTCGCTGGAGCGGTTGATGCATGACGGCCGCATCCACCCCACCCGGATCGAGGAGATCGTCGAAAAGGTCAAGACCGACATTGACAAGTTGATGGTCGAAGAGGCCGAGAAAGTCATCTATGAGGTCGGACTATCGAGTATCCAACCGGAGCTCGTCAAGCTGCTCGGTCGGCTGAAGTACAGGACCAGTTACGGTCAAAACAACCTGTACCACGCCCGGGAAGCCGCGTTTATCTGCGGCACCATGGCCGCCGAGTTGGGGCTGGATGTGAAGCTGGCCAAACGCGGCGCGCTGCTCCATGACATCGGCAAGGCGGTGAGCCAGGAGGAAGAAGGACCGCATGCCTTGCTGGGCGCCGATCTGGCCAAACGCTACGGGGAATCGCCCAAGGTGGTGAACGCGATCGCAGCCCACCACGAACAAGTCGAGCCGATCTGCGTGGAGACCGTCCTGGTGGCGTCGTCGGAGGCGTTATCGGCTGCCAGGCCGGGGGCTCGCCGGGAGGCGCTCGAATCGTACGTGAAGCGGCTGGAGAAGCTGGAGTCGCTGGCGAGCGGGTTTCGGGGGGTGCAGAAGGCCTATGCCATCCAGGCCGGCCGCGAGATCCGGGTGATCGTCCGTCAGGATGAGCTCGATGACGACGAGTCTTCCAAGCTCGCCCGCGAGCTCGTCAAGAAAATCGAGCAGGACTTGACCTATCCCGGTCAGATCAAAGTGACCGTGATCAGGGAGAGCCGGTTCGTGGATATCGCCAAGTGACCGTGAGGCGTCGCACGACCCAGAGGCTCTCGACGGGTGAAACGTGAAAGTTCTCTTCATCGGCGACATCATGGGCGAGCCCGGGCGCCGGGCGATCGCCCGCACGCTTCACAAGGTCGTGGCCCAGCACGCCGTGGACCTGGTGATCGGGAACGGGGAGAACGTGGCCGGGGGGTTCGGGATCACGCCGGAGCTGGCCCACGAACTGTATGAGATGGGACTCGCGGTGATTACGACCGGCAACCACGCCTGGGACAAGAAGGAGGTCCTCGACTTTTTCCGGCAGGAGCCGCGGCTGCTGCGGCCGGCCAACTATCCCGACGGCGTGCCGGGACGGGGCAGCATCGTCGTGGAAACACCGGGCGGAGAACGTCTCGGTGTCCTCCAGGTCATGGGGCGGGCGTACATGCCGACGTTGGACTGTCCGTTCCAGGTGGCCCGCCGGGAGGTCGCGCGGCTCAAAACAGAAACCCGCGCCATCATCGTGGACATGCATGCGGAGGCCACGTCGGAGAAGATGGCGATGGGTCATTTCCTGGACGGCGAGGTGACGGCGGTCGTCGGGACCCACACGCACGTCCAGACCGCGGACGAGCAGATTCTTCCCAAAGGCACCGCCTATATCACGGATATCGGGATGACCGGACCGATTCATTCGGTGATCGGGATCAAGAAGGAGATTGCCATCGAGAAATTTCTGACGGGTATGCCCCGTCGCTTCGAGGTTGCCTCCGGGCCGGCGGTGCTGAGCGCCGTGCTGGTGGAGCTGGATGGCGTGGTCGGGAAGGCGATCAGCATTCAGCGTTTCCGGATTCCCGACTGATCTCTGCCGGGAGGCCGCTCCGGCCTCCCCATTCCTTCAGAGTCCTGAAGACTTGTGGGTGCGCACCCGCGACAGATTCTGACCGTTTCCGAGCTGACCCTCCTGGTCAGGGACCGACTGGAACAGGCGTTCCCTGACATCTGGGTGGAGGGCGAAGTGTCCAACCTGCGAACCCCGTCCTCGGGGCATCTGTATTTCACCCTCAAGGATCAAAGCAGCCAGATCAGGGCCGTGCTGTTCAGGGCGGGAGCACAGCGTCTTCGGTTTGCCCTGCAAGAAGGCCTCCAGGTAATCGTCCGAGGGCGCCTGACGGTCTACGAGCCGCGGGGAGAGTATCAGGTCGTGCTCGATTACCTGGAACCCAAAGGGATCGGCGCGCTCCAGATCGCGTTCGAGCAGTTGAAAGAGAAGCTGGCGCGTGAGGGTTTGTTCGATCAGTCCAGGAAACGGCCGCTGCCATTTCTCCCTCGCCGGGTCGGCCTCGTGACCTCCGAGTCAGGGGCGGCCATCCGCGATATCCTGGCCGTGCTTCGACGGCGGTGTCCCATCCTGGGCGTGTTGATCTACCCGGTCCCCGTCCAAGGCGAGGGGGCGGCGCCACGGATCGCAGACGCGATCCGGGCCCTGGGCGCGTCCGGCGCGGTGGACGTGATGATCGTCGGACGGGGAGGCGGCTCGCTGGAGGATCTCTGGTGCTTCAACGAGGAGGTCGTGGTGCGGGCGATCGCGGACTCGGCGGTGCCGGTGGTGTCGGCGGTCGGCCATGAGATCGATTTCACGTTGGCGGATTTTGCGGCGGACTACCGCGCGCCGACGCCGTCGGCGGCGGCCGAGGTCGTCGCGCCGGTTCTCGACGATCTGGTTCGGACTCTCCTGGACCTGGGAGTGCGTCGGGAGCGGGCGATCCAGATGCAGCTCACCCTGGCCCGGCATCGGGCTCAGGACCGGTCCGGGGCCCTGCCGGCCCAGATGCTGCGGGTCCAGCGCCATGGGCAGCATCTGGATGACTTGGCTGGCCGGCTCGGGTCGTCGGCGAAGGAGTCGCTCTCGACCCTGCAGCAGCGTCTGACGACCTGCCGACATGCGCTGGGGATGTACAGCCCCCTGGCCCGGGTCAAACGGGCCTTGGTCCTGGTGCCTCAGCTCTTGAAACGGGTGGAGCAGCGCATGCTTGCCGTGCTGGCGTTCGGGCGTCAGGGGGCGCGGTCGCTGGCCGCCACGCTGGACAGCTTGAGCCCGCTGGCCATTCTGGCCCGAGGGTATAGCATCGTGCAGACCGTCCCCGGGGGCGCGATCGTGAAACGCGCGCGGGACGTCTCCGTGGGGGATGAAGTGCGCGCGAGGCTGGCGGAGGGCCAACTGCTGTGCGACGTGCGCAAGATCCTGTCGGATCCGTGAGAGCTTGACCTCCTCGGGTGCCAATGTATAATAGCGTCCGCGTGACGCACCAAGAGGAGGTCTCGGTGGCGGCGTTGAAATTTGAGAATGCGATGGCCAGGCTCGAGACGATCGTCTCGGAGCTGGAAAAAGGGGATCTCCCGCTCGACGAATCGTTGAAGATCTTCGAGGAAGGGATCAGGCTGTCGAAAACGTGTCTGAAGATGCTCGATGACGGGGAACGGAAAGTCGAGATTCTAATCCAGGATAAGGAAGGCAAGAAGCGGCTTCGCGCCTACAC
>JAHFEU010000095.1 GCA_023248295.1 Nitrospirota bacterium
CCACGCCCGGCCTCCGTGCACTGGAGAAATGGGCGGTCCGCTTGGGCGGAGGGCGCAACCACCGGCACTCGCTCGGCGACGGCATCCTGATCAAGGACAACCATCTTGCCCTGACCGGCCACGACGTGGCCAGGGCTTGCAGGCTGGCCAGGGAGGGGGCTGCGCATGGATTGAAAATCGAAGTGGAAGCTCAGACTCTCGATGATGTGCGGGCGGCGCTCGATGGTCAGGCTGACGTTATTCTGCTGGACAATATGGACGCGCCGTCGATTCGAACCGCCGTGGATCTCATCAAGGGTCGAGCCCTCGTCGAGGTGTCCGGCGGAGTCACGTTAGCCAATATCCGGGAGATCGCCGCGGCCGGCCCGGACTTCATTTCCATCGGCGCGCTCACCCACTCGGCGCCGGCCGTCAACTTGAGCATGGACATCGTCCCGCTCTCACGCCCCGTCAGCAAGCGGTGATTGCATGACCGCTTCCCCCGCCTCCCAGGCGCTGACCGCTCGATCCGTACAGCAGGCCCTTTCAACCAAGGCGTTCGGCCGGACGCTCCGCCTCCTGGAGGACACCTCCTCCACCAACACGGTTGCCATGAGCTTTGGGCAGGAAGGGGCCTCACAGGGAACGGTCGTCGTCGCGGAAACTCAGACCGCCGGACGAGGCCGCTCCGGCCGGCCGTGGTACTCCCCTCCCGGGAAGAATCTCTACTGCTCGGTGATTATCCGCACGATGCCGTCCCCCGACCAGTTGACGCTTTGGTTGGGCTGGATTCCATTGATCGCGGGCCTCGCCACCGCCAGCGCCGTTCAAACGACCGCCGCGCTCTACCCGTCCGTCAAGTGGCCAAACGACATCCTGGTCGGAACGCGGAAGCTCGGGGGCATTCTGTGCGAGAGTGCGGGACTCGGCTCGGCTCATGCGTTTGTCGTCGTCGGTATCGGCCTCAACGTCAATCTGCTGCGGCACGAGTTTCCAGACGGCTTGCGTGAGCTCGCCACGTCCATGGCAATCGAGGCGGATCGTCCCTTCGATCGCGCCGCCGTACTGGCTGCGCTGCTCCTGGAACTGGAAACCCGGTGCGACGCATTTCTCGCCGGCCGACACAGAGACCTGTTGAACGAGTATGTGTTACGCTGTTCCACGGTAGGCCGCCAGGTCTGCATCGATCTGGCCCATGGCGAGCGTGTGGAAGGGTATGCGGACTCGATCTTACCAGATGGCTCACTCAGGGTTGTCCGGAGAGGCGGCTCAAGCCGCCCGGGGGGCGAATCCACGGTCAACGTCCGCGCCGGTGATGTGCTTCACGTGAGGTGACAGTCCGGTTTAGTGATCTGGCGATCTGGGAAAGTTGGCTGTACAATCGCCAAATCACGAAATCATGAAGTCACGAGACTTGTTTAGCATGCTGCTTGCGATCGACATCGGCAATACCAACGTGGTCTGGGGGTTGTTCGAGAGCCAGACCTTGAAGGCACATTGGCGGCTCACGACTGACGCATCCAAGACTGCCGACGAGTACGGAGTCCTCTTCCAAAGCCTCCCCCGCGCAGCGGGGATTGGACCGGACCAGGTCACGGGGCTCATCCTGTCAAGCGTGGTCCCATCCCTGACTCCTACCTTCGAGCAGATGGCGGAGACGTACTTTGGCCGCCGCGTCCTGGTGGTATCCCCGAACTTGGATACCGGGCTGAGGCTTTGTTACACGAACCCGCATGAGCTGGGGAGTGATCGGTTGGTGAACGCCGCGGCGGCCTATGCGCGGTACAAGACGGCGTTGATTATCGTGGATTTCGGGACAGCGACCACCTTCTGCGCGGTGAGCCATTCGGGAGACTACCTGGGTGGCGCTATCGCGCCGGGCCTCGGGATTGCCGCAGACGCGCTGTTCTCCCGAACAGCCCAATTACCCAGGGTGGAGCTGATCCCTCCCAAGACCGTCATCGGCAGGGATACCATCAGCAGCATCCAGGCTGGCCTGATTATCGGCCATACGGGCCTGGTGGACGAAATCGTCGGCCGCATGCAGGCTGAACTTGGTCAGGCTGCGATGGTGATCGCCACCGGAGGCCTGGCCTCACTGATTGCACCCGAGTCCCGCACGATTCAGGAAGTGAGACCGTTCCTCACGCTGGAGGGGTTGGAGTTACTCTACAGGCGGACCCGTGGCGACGACTAAGCCTTCCCGGCTTCCCCTGCTTAGGGCTACCCCCCATTGAACAAGCCTAAGCCCGCAGGTTGACTTTAGAATCCCTGGTGGCTATCTCCTCGCGGTATAGGGGGGATCTTGGACAGGAACCAAGAAAATTCGAATACTTTCGCTGGGTTGGGACCGCCATCCGAAGACAGTCCCACCACCGACCAGGAAGAACCCAGGTCCGACGAGGAGGTCAGACAAGCACTGGCCGCCAAGAATGAGGAGGTGAAGGCGCTTCAAGATAAGTACCTCCGGCTGGCCGCCGAGTTCGAGAATTTCAAGCGCCTGGCCCAGCGGGACCAGCGGGAGTACATCCGCTTCGCCAACGAGAGCCTCCTGAAGGAACTGCTTCCCATCGTCGATAACCTGGAGCGCGCGATCAAATCTTCAAAAGAAAGCCCGGGGAGCGATGGACTGATACAAGGTGTGGAACTCGTTCTGAAGCAGTTTCTGGAAACGCTGGCGAAATTCGGGGTACGCCCAGTGAAGAGTGTCGGAGAGGCGTTTGATCCGTCCCGTCACCAAGCCGTCGCCCACGTGGAATCGGAAGACGCCTCGGGAAAGATCGTCGTAGAGGAATACCAGAAAGGGTACCTCTTAGATGACCGGATCTTGCGCGCCGCGATGGTTGCCGTCGCCGATGTGCCAACACCTGCCGACCGCGAGGGAGGCAAGGCCTCTTCCTGGACTGATAAGAGCTCTGGTGATACCGATTAATCACGGGAAGGAGATAACGCATGGGTAAGGTCATAGGCATCGATCTGGGGACGACGAACTCGTGTGTCGCGATCATGAGCGGGGGGGACCCCGTGGTCATCGCCAACGCCGAAGGAAGCCGGACCACTCCCTCGGTTGTCGCGATCACGGACAAAGGCGAGCGGCTTGTCGGTCAAATCGCGAAGCGCCAAGCGATCACGAACCCCGAGAACACCATCTATTCGATCAAACGCCTCATGGGTCGGAAATACAACAGCCGGCAGGTGCAGGATGCCAGCAAGCGCCTGCCATACAAGATCCTCGAGGCGAGCAACGGGGACGCCCACGTCGAGATCCGCGGAAAGCGGTACAGCCCGGCCGAAGTCTCCGCGATGATCCTTCAGAAGATGAAGCAGACGGCGGAGGACTACCTGGGCGAAAAGGTCACCGAAGCCGTCGTTACCGTACCGGCCTATTTCGATGACAGCCAACGGCAAGCCACCAAGGATGCCGGTCAGATCTCCGGCCTCAACGTGCTCCGGATCATCAACGAGCCGACCGCTGCCTCGCTCGCCTACGGGCTCGACAAGAAGAAAGACGAACGCATTGCCGTCTACGACCTGGGCGGAGGCACGTTCGATATTTCCATCCTGGAAATTGGTGAGGGTGTCTTCGAGGTGAAATCCACCAACGGCGACACCTACCTGGGTGGGGACGATTTCGACCTTCGCGTGATGGACTGGCTCGTGGATGAATTCAAGAGGGATCAAGGCATCGACCTGCGCAAGGATCGCATGGCATTGCAGCGCCTCAAGGAAGCGGCCGAACGGGCTAAGATCGAATTGTCATCCTCGCAGGAGAGCGAGATCAACCTCCCGTTCATCACGGCGGATGCCAACGGACCGAAACACCTGGTGATCAAACTCACTCGGGCGAAGCTCGAACAACTCGTCGATGATCTGATTCAGCGTACGGTCGAGCCATGCAAGAAGGCTCTGGCCGACGCCGGCGTGACCGCGCGTGACATCAACGAGGTGGTTCTGGTCGGCGGCATGACCCGAATGCCCAAAGTGATTCAGATCGTGCGGGAATTTTTCGGCAAGGAGCCGCATAAAGGCGTCAACCCGGACGAGGTCGTGGCAGTCGGCGCCGGAATTCAGGGCGGTGTGCTGAAAGGTGAGGTGAAGGATGTGCTGCTCCTGGACGTCACGCCGCTCACGCTCGGCATCGAGACCCTGGGTGGGATCTTCACGCACCTCATCGAGCGCAATACGACCATCCCGACGAAGAAGAGCCAGATCTTCTCCACCGCAGCGGACAATCAGACTGCGGTGACGATCCGGGTCTTCCAGGGTGAGCGCGAGATGGCCGGCGACAACAAACTGCTCGGTCAATTCGACCTGGTCGGCATACCGCCCGCGCCGCGCGGCATGCCTCAGGTCGAGGTGACGTTCGATATTGACGCCAACGGGATCGTGCACGTCTCCGCCAAAGACCTGGGGACGCAGAAAGAACAGTCGATCAAGATCACCGCCTCCAGCGGACTGACCAAGGAAGAAATTGAGCGACTGGTCAAGGACGCTCAGGCCCATACGGAAGGAGATAAGCAGCGGAGGAAACTGGCCGAAGCCCGGAACCAGGCCGACAGCTTGATCTACAGCACCGAAAAGAACTTGACGGAGCATGGGGATAAACTCGGCGAGGCTGACAAGAATACGATCAAAGAGGCGATCGCGGCAGTCCGGAAGGCGATGGAAGGCAACGATCCGGCGGCGATCGAGTCGGCGGTGCAGACGCTGACCTCCGCCTCGCATAAACTGGCCGAGGAGATGTACAAGAGAGCCTCGGCGGCAGGCGACCAGGGCGCTGCAGGAGCCGGTGCGAGTCCCGGCGGCCACGGGGATGGCGGCAGTTCCGGAAAGGATGACAAAGTCGTGGACGCAGAGTTTGAAGAAGTGGACAAAGATAAAAAGTAGGTTACAATACCACCGCGACGCACTGGATCAGGCGTGGGCCTGATCCAGTGTCGTTTCAACCTACTCCCCTATGGCACACGTGGCCAAACGCGACTACTACGAGACGCTCGGAGTCGACCGCAACGCGTCGGACGACGAGATCAAGAAAGCGTACCGAAAGCTCGCCCGCCAGTACCATCCGGATCTCCAAACAGGAGACCAACAGAAGAAAGCCGCGGAGGAAACATTCAAGGAGATCAACGAAGCCTACGAGGTTATCAGCGACCAGGAAAAGCGCAAGCAGTACGACATGTTCGGACATGCCGGCGGGCCACAGGGGTTCGGCGGGGGGTTTGAAGGGTTCGATGTCGGACGCGGCGGGTTTGGCGATGCGTTCAACGACATCTTTGAGGATTTCTTCGGAGGAACCGGCCGCGGGAGACAGCGAGGCGAGCCCGGGTCGGACTTGCAGTATAATCTGGACTTGACCTTCGAGGAGGCGGTCTATGGCAAAGAAGCCAAGCTCAAGATTCCACGGTGGGAGGTCTGCCAGGACTGTAAAGGAACCGGGGCACGTTCCGCCGCCGCGTTGAAGATCTGCCCGAGTTGCAAGGGAGCGGGCCAGCTCCGGTTCCAGCAGGGGTTCTTCAGCGTGAGCCGTCCCTGCAACCACTGCGAGGGAACCGGCCAGATCATCTCCGACCCCTGCGGGGCGTGCCGGGGCCGCAAGCGTGTGTACCGTGAACGGACGCTGGCGTTGAACATTCCGGCCGGTATTGAAGCCGGCATGAGACTGCGCCTCGCTCATGAGGGCGAACATGGAACCAATGGCGGTCCGCCAGGCGACCTATACGTCGCTATCAACGTCAAGCCTCATCCAGTCTTCGTGCGCAAGGGCACTGATATCCTGTGCGACGTGCCGATCAGTTTCGTGACGGCGGCGCTCGGGGGTAAGGTGGAGGTACCGACGCTCAAAGGAACGACGGTCATCAAGGTTCCTCCTGGATCCCAGCACGACAAAGCCCTCCGCTTACGGGGGCTCGGGGTCCCCAGCCTGAAGGGACAGCACCCCGGCGATCAGATCGTGAAGATCAAAGTGCACATTCCTGCCAAGCTGACTCCCAAGCAGAAGGAATTGCTGACGGAGTTCGCCAAAGAAAGCGGGATGACCATGGATAAGGATGGTGACGGGCTTCTGGACAAGATGAAGACCTTCTTCGAGTAACCGCCGAATGCCCGACCTCATTCCTGTTGCCCTCCTTGTTCAGCGCACCTTACGCCTTACCCCTCACGCCTAACGTCCCCTGCATGCCGGTCTTCTTCATCACGGCGGACCAAGTTCAAGACGACACCGTCAGGATCGAGGGTCCGCTGCTCCATCATCTGCGGAATAGCCTCCGTTGTCAGGTTGGGGAAGAGATTTGGCTCGGGGACGGCGCGAGGCGCCGCTACCGTGTCCAGATCGTCGGAATCAACCGTCGAGTGCTGAGCGGCCGAGTCCTCGAAAGGCAACGCATGCCCTCCTCCGGCAGTCCGGCTCTCACCATTGGACAGGCCTTGCTGAAGGGGGAACGCATGGATTGGGTCATCCAGAAGGCATCCGAGCTGGGCGCCGCGTCGCTCATTCCGCTTGTTTCACGGCATGTCATCGCGAGGCCTCGGGCCGATCGTCTCGTGCCTCAGCAGCAACGCTGGCAGCGGATCGCGCTCGAAGCGGCGCAGCAAGCCGAACGGTGGGAGGTGCCGGTCGTACACGCGACGTGCGAGGCAACCGAGTTCTTTGCCGAGCAGCCAATCCACACGGTCAGCTTGATCTTGAGCGAGCGTGGCGACGGGCACAGCCTGACCTCGGTGGCTCTGCCGCGCGGCCCTGAGGGTCGCGTGGCGATCGCGGTGGGACCGGAGGGAGGCTGGACGGAGGAGGAACGACGGAGCGCTTTGCAATGCGGGTTTAAGCCGGTCACGCTGGGAACGCGCATCCTGCGGGCTGAGACTGCAGCACTCGCCGCCGTCAGCATCCTCCAAAGCCGTCTCGGGGAGCTCGGCTAGGGGTAGCGGGGTAATGAGGGATAAAGGGGGTAGGGATCTCGCTACGATTCTACCCCGTTCCCCCCTTACCCCGGGTTTGTCACTTGGCGAAGATGTGGAGGATCGTCCCACGTTCCCCGCTGGCCCATCCCTGGGTTGCATCGGGGAATGTCAGGCCGAAGAGAGATGCCTTCGTCCCGTTTGGCTGCTCGACCCAGCTGAAACCGGCGTCGGTGGTACGAAAGATCGCGCCTCGCTCCCCAACCATCCAACCTGATTTCGAGTCAGTAAACCGGATCTTGATGAGATCGGTTGGCCTGGAACACGTCCGGGTACAGGCCAGTGTCCGATCGATCCAACGCGTCCCGCCATCAATCGTCTGAAACATGGCGCCGGCGTTTCCAACCACCCATCCGTTGGACGGATCGGTAAACGACACGTCGAAAAAGGTGGCGGCACTCTGCGTGTCCTGAGCGGTCCACGTGAGTCCTCCGTCTTCAGTCGCAAGGATCGTCCCCAACGCCCCGACTGTTCGTCCGTGCGTCTGATCGACAAAATGGATGGCATACAGGGCAGCGTTGGTTCCGCTGATCTGGTCGGTCCAGTGAAGGCCTCCGTCCTTCGTGTGCAGGATATTCCCTCCCGCACCGACAGCCCACCCCAGAGAGGGAGTCAGGAAGGAGAGGCCATACAGGGCCGATTGCGTCCCGCTCGACTGCGCCACCCATTTCTCACCGCCGTCTGTGGAGTGCAGGATGGTCCCATTTGCGCCGACCACCCAGCCATGCGAGGCATCGGCAAACAAGACATTGGTCAGCAGGACAGTGGTCCCACTCGACACCGGCCTCCACCGTTTGCCGCCATCGGCGGTTCTCAGGATCGCGCCACCGGCCCCGACGGCCCACCCAACGCCGACGGTTTGGAAATAGACACTCAGGAGGGTCACCTCTGTCCCGCTTTTTTGCAGGGCCGTGACGGAACGGAACTCCGCCGCTCTGACCGGTTGTTCTGAGGCCAGAGCGAGCAGGGTCCACATCGCCATCCAGATCGCTCCTCGCGTCAAAGGCCGGGACCGCATGGACCGCCTCTCCTCAGTCTCGCCCCGGTCCCTGGTCGCTGTAATAACCCTGGTCAGGGAGCCCTTTGGGTTGGATGGTGAACTCTCCGGCCACCACACTCACCCATCGTTTTGGTGTGCAACAACTGCCGTCCGGCAGCAGATCCCAAGATCCCCGACGCACGACGAGAGGTCCCTTGCTCAGATCAGGGACAAATTGTTCATGGATTCCGATTCCAAACAAACCCCTGCGCGGCACACGCACCTTGATCTCCGTGTCGTTCCAGGACACCACCATCCCGGCCACGCCGTTGAAGAGGACTTCGCTGCGTGCAATATCTTCACCAACTTTGGTCGGCAGGAAGTCGTGTCCCGCCTCGTTCAGACCGGGTTGCGTCGCTTCCGCGGTCTTGAGAAAGTTGCCGAAATGAGAGCCTTGGATCGTCACGATCTCGTCGAGCCCGGCGGACGTCGGGGAATATGACTCGATCCTCGGCGTGGTGACCTCGAACGCACCAGCCACGACGGACACGCCCCCGCGTTCGACACAACACGAACCGTCCGGTTTGGGTTTCGTGCCCCCTCGCCGGACCACGACCGGCCCATTCTTGGCGCTGAACGGCACCCAGACATCGATCTTGTCGTCATGCCAGCGGTACACAATGGCCGGCACGCCCCCGATCTCGACCCCGTTATCACCCTTGTTAAAGTCGATGAATGAATACGGGGTCGAGCCGCTCTCGGAATAGAAGCCGAAGTTTTCGCCCGCAATCCGCACCAGAGTGCCGATTGGAGCCCGGGTCGGCGAGAGGCCGGTCGCTCTCGGGACGACCACCGTAAAGGTTCCCAGGGAGCGCTCCGTCTCTCCCCGCTTGAGCACGAGCGGGCCGCTGCTCGCATCCAGCGGCACATGCACGACGATCTCCTTGTCGATCCAGTGCGCGACCGTGGCTGGCTGTCCGTGAAACAGAACGGCATCCCCGGGCGCCTTGGCCGGACCGAAGCCTTTCCCGAACAACACCACCTTCGTCCCGACCGGCCCACGTATCGGATCGACACGGATGGACGGCAACAGCTTCAACGGCACGGCATTGCTGACGCTATATTCCACCGGCGCACAGCAGGACCCGTCGGGCAAGGGGTCCGAGGAGGCCAGTCGAACGATCACGTCGCCTGATGCGGCGTTGCCCGGGATCTCCACGTCGATCTTGTCGTCACGCCAGCGGCGAACTCGCGCCGGCACGCCGCTGATCAGGACGTCATTAACACCGAACATGGTGTTTGGATCCTTGGAGCCGGCCGTATTCCCGAAGTGCGCGCCCGTGATCTGGAGCACCGTTCCGTGTTCCGCTTCTGCCGGCGCCACCGCCTGGATCGTCGGTCGCTGCACCGAGAAGCTTCCGGCCGGGATTCTCCTCTTACCCTTGACGACCTCGACGGGCCCGCTGGTAGCCCGGAGCGGGACTTTGACCTCGAGGAGGTCCGGTTCCCATCGCTGGATCAACGCCGGTAACCCGTTAAACAGAACGCGGTTCTCCTGCGTCGATTTAAACGGCCCGAATCCCTTTCCCGAAATCGTCACGGTCGCTCCGGGGGGAGCGGCCTCAGGAAACACGCCGGGTTCGGCCCAGGCCGGCGAGAGCCACCCGGCTACCGGAAACCCGATGCAAACCAGGATGGCCAACCGCATCGTTGATTCTCCTGAGTTCTTGAACATAGGATCGCACCGTGAGCGCCGCATCAACACCTCTAGAACCCTCCACCTTTTCTCATGCAGGCCACGCCCACCCGCTTGCCCAAGGCAAGACCTATTGTACGGAGGCCGTGGCTGCAAATTCCATAACTATATAGCCGAACTGTAACTGAGTTCAACAAGGCCCGGGCGAGGCGCAAGAAACTTTCGGGGAGCCTGGCAGGCCATCGAGGGCAGCGGCGGCCGCCTGTCTGACTTCTCGGTCTTTATCCTGTTGGGCCACGCGCTCGATGGCGGAACGGGATTCGACCGCAGAAAGCGACCTCAGGGCTCTCACTGACAGGAGTCGCACGCGGGGATCGGAATGCCCCAGCAGTCTTGTTAAGATTGGGACCGCT
>JAHFEU010000007.1 GCA_023248295.1 Nitrospirota bacterium
CCACGACGAACCGGAACTTCCCCGGTCGGATGGGGTCGAAATCGGCGCAAGTCTATCTGGCTTCTCCCTACACGGTCGCGGCTTCCGCTGTCACAGGGAAAATCACCGACCCTCGCGAGTTCCTGGCCCGGATTACTCATGACGGTTCGTCGCGAAATCGCGCAGCCGCGTCGTGAGACGGGCGCGCGGAGGCGCGAGGGAGGGAGACGTATTCCCTGCAATACGGTGACCGACTAAGCGGCAAGCCCGCCCGCCTGCCCGCTGGAGAACCCGCGGGCAGGCTTGTCGCAGCAGCGGATCCGCGATTGCAGCAGAAGCGCTCATGAATAATCCGGGCTAAGAGGAACGGTCCGACCGACGGTCGTGCTGATCACCAGCCTGAACAAGTGTGAAGAATTTCTTGCAGGCGACCACACCCGGTTGCGAGAGTTGCTGCATCCATCTCGCGTCCCGGTCTCGATGCAATACAGCCTGGCCCATGGGCGGCTGGAGCCGGGGAGGCGCTCGAAGCTGCATCGTCTCTTGTCGTCGGAGGTCTACTATTTTTTGGCCGGTCGGGGGGTCTTCCGGGTTGGAGACGAATCGGCTGCGGTCGAGCCGGGCACGGTGGTGTATGTCCCGCCGGGGATGGTGCAGGCCTTGGAAAATACCGGCGGCGCCGGACTCGAGTTCCTGTGCCTGGTTGACCCGGCATGGAGGCCCCAGGACGAAGAAGTGATCGAATAGCGGGACAGAAGCTCGGCACCGATTCGGACCGGATCGGAGCAGGACGGGACGCAGAGGTGGGCGGGAGGACGGGGGACGGGGATGAGAGACGTGATTCGCGGGAAAGCCTACGTGCTGGGCCACAATATCGATACGGATCAGATTATTCCCGCCAAGCATCTCGTCTATAGCCTCGCCGATCCGGAAGAGCGAAAATTGTACGGGACCTACGCGCTGTCCGGGGTCCCGGACCAGGCGGCGGGCCTGCCGGCGGGTCACGTGAAGTTCGTGCCGGACGGCCAGCACCGGTCGGAGTTTCGGGTGATCATCGCGGGCAAGAACTTCGGCTGCGGCTCTTCACGGGAACACGCGCCCGTGGCGCTGCAGATTGCGGGCATCGAGGCGGTCGTCGCCGAGTCCTACGCGCGGATCTTTTACCGCAATGCGGTGAATGGCGGCTTCCTGCTGCCCTTCGAGCTGGTCGAGTCGGTGTGGCAGCGGGTGAAGACGGGCGACGAACTGGAGATTCATGTCTCCACGGGGACCCTCCGGAACCTGACCGCCGGTGAGACCTATGCGCTCAGGCCCCTGGGGGATGTCATCGGAATCCTGGAGGCGGGCGACGTCTTCGCGTACGCCAAGCAGAGCGGGTTGATGAAATGACCGCAACCTGCCGGCAGGGAGGGCTCTGTTGAAAGCGCGGATTGCGGTCCTGCCTGGTGATGGGGTCGGGCAGGAAATCGTTCCCGAGGCGGTCAGACTCCTCAAAGCGGTCGGCGAGCGATTTCACCATGTCTTCGAGTTCGTCAGCGGAGACGTGGGTGGGTCTGCGATCGACAAGGTCGGAGTCCCCTTACCGCAAGAAACACTCGCGCTGGCGCAGCAGAGCGATGCCGTGCTGTTGGGCGCGGTCGGCGGGCCTCGGTGGGACGGACTGGAGTACCATCGTCGTCCCGAGCGTGCCCTGCTCGGCCTCCGCGAGCAACTCGGCCTGTTCGCCAACCTCCGTCCCGCCAGGCTGTACCCGATGCTGGCCGAGGCCTCCACGCTGAAGCGGGAGGTGATCGAGGGGATTGATCTCCTCGTGGTCAGAGAGCTGACGGGAGGCATTTATTTCGGGAAACCCAAGGGGATCGAGAAGATCCCTGGCGGAGAGAGGGGCGTCAACACCGAGGTGTACACCACCGAGGAGATTCGGCGCATTGCGAAGGTCGCCTTCGAGGCGGCGCGCAAGCGGAGGCGCCGGGTCACGTCCGTGGACAAGGCCAACGTGCTGGAATCCTCAGAACTCTGGCGGCGCGTGGTCATTGAGGTCCACACGGGCTATCCGGACGTCGAACTCAGCCATATGTACGTCGATAACTGCGCCATGCAATTGGTCAGAAATCCAAGGCAGTTCGATGTCCTGCTCACCACGAACCTCTTCGGCGATATCCTGAGCGATGAAGCGGCGATGCTGACCGGCTCGATCGGCATGCTTCCGTCCGCCAGCCTCGGCGCGCGCGCGGGCCTGTATGAGCCGATTCACGGCAGCGCGCCGGACATCGCGGGGAAGAACCTGGCGAATCCCATCGCCACCATCGCGTCGGCCGCCATGATGCTGGCCTACACGTTTCATCTCGACAAGGAGGCTGAGGCGATCGAGCACGCCATCCTGAAAGCTCTCGAGCAGGGGTATCGGACGAGGGACATTCACAGCCGCGGGACCAAGTTGGTGGGGACGGCGGAAATGGGCCAGGTCATCTTGGAGAACTTCAACCAAGGGTAGGAATGCGGCGAGGGGCGTCGGTGTTACTGTCCACGAAGTCCGGAACGATCAGCACGGTGGCCGGCACTGGTGAGCCAGCGCATGCCGGGGACGGCGGACCAGCCGTCTCCGCGGCCCTGAACGAGCCGAGGAACATCGCGCTGGATCGCGCCGGGCACCTCTACATTGCCGACTCTGAAAATCACGTGATCAGGAGGGTCGATCTCAAGACTGGAATCGTCGTCACCGTCGCGGGCTGTCCGGGGGCGGCGTCATCCGGGCAGGAGATCGGGGGTCTTCGCGGGACTTCGGCTGCCGAGGAGGCCGAGGAGGATCTGCTCGGCGGGCCTCAGCCTGGGACTCCGCAACAGTTCGCCCACCTGGCGGACCTCAGCGGAACGGTACGGTTTGTGGTGGGGGCCGCGGCCGGGGCCGGCCGGTTTCACGGAGACGGCGGTCCTGCGTCTCAGGCGACGCTGAATGTCCCAAGCGCCGTGGTGGCGGACGAAGCGGGCAACCTCTATATCGCGGATACGATGAACCACCGGATCCGACAAGTGGAGGCGGCCACCGGAACCATGACGACCATCGCCGGAACCGGGCACCGTCGCTTCTCCGGGGACGGCGGACCGGCCGTGTCCGCTGCCCTGAACGAGCCGACGGCCCTGGCGGTGGATCGCAAGGGACACTTGTACATCGCCGATCAGAGCAATAATCGAGTCTGCCGCGTGGATCTGGCTACCGGAATCATCACCACGGTGGCGGGCACCGGCGAAGCGGCGTATACGGGAGACAGCATCTTGGCGTCTGAGGCCGGCTTGGCCGGGCCCAGCGGCCTGGCCTTGGGTCCCGACGGTGCGCTGTATATCGCTGATACCTTCAACGGGCGGATTCGCCGGGTGGATCCGGAGACCGGCCTGATCAGCACCGTGGCGGGAGACGGCGGGGAGTACCGCTATCAGGGACGGGCGAACGAGTTTTCGACGAGTCTGTCTCGTCCCTACGGGATCGCCCTGGATCGGGAGGGGCATATCCTGATCACCGATTCGGACAGCCATCTCATCAGGAAATGGGACAGAACGAGAAAGATCGTCACGCGAGTGGCCGGGAACGGCATGGCCCAGTTCGGGGGCGATGGCGGCCCGCCTGAGGACTGCAGCCTGAATTACCCGTTCGGAGTCGCGGTCGATGACCAGGGGAATCTGTATATCGCCGACACCTTTAATCATCGGATCCGCATGATCAGCAACGCACAATGCAAAAGTTGATGAAGTGAACATGCAGACATTTCCATTTTACATGTTTCATTGAGCAGGCGAGCACATGCTGACCAAGAAACCGAACTATCGCGTGGCCGTGGTAGGGGCGACCGGAGCGGTCGGGGCCCAGATGATCGAGGTGTTGGAGGAGCGGAAATTTCCGATCGAGACCCTCCGTCCGCTGGCCTCCTCCCGATCAGTTGGTGGAACTGTTTGGTTCCAAGGGGCCGACCTGCCGGTGCAGCTGCTCACCCATGACTCCTTCGCGGGGATCGACCTGGCGCTCTTTTCAGCCGGCAGCGATGTCGGCAAGGAATTTGCGCCGGTGGCGGCCAAGGCCGGCGCGATCGTCATTGATAACAGCGCGGCCTGGCGTATGGATCAGGACGTCCCGCTGGTGGTGCCTGAGGTCAACCCCGACGATCTGGCCCGACACCGGGGGATCATCGCCAATCCCAATTGCTCCACGATTCAGATGGTGGTCGCGCTCAAGCCGCTTCATGATCGGGCTCGGATCAGGCGGGTCGTGGTGACAACCTTCCAATCGGTCTCCGGAACCGGCAAGGAGGCGATGGATGAGCTGATCGAGGAGTGCAAGGACCTGCTGAGCTTCAAGCAACCTCAGCCCACCGTGTACCCATTCCAGATCGCCTTTAACTGCTTGCCCCACATCGATGAGTTTCTCCCATCCGGGTATACGAAAGAAGAGATGAAATTGGTCCATGAGACCAGAAAAATCATGGGCGATCACTCGATCCAGATCACGGCCACCACGGTGCGAGTGCCGGTCTACGTCGGTCATTCGGAGTCGGTCAACATCGAGACGGAACGAAAACTGACCGCCAACGAGGCCCGCGCGATTCTCTCGACGGCGCCGGGCGTCCAGGTGTACGACGATCCATCGCATGCCATCTACCCCATGCCCCTGGAGGTGGCCGGTAAAGACGAGGTGTACGTCGGCCGGATTCGCGAGGACGAGTCCATCCCGAACGGGCTGAACCTCTGGGTGGTGGCGGACAACCTCAGAAAGGGCGCGGCGCTGAACGCGGTCCAGATCGCCGAACTCCTCGTGAGGTGAGCCATGCCGGACTGGACTGGCGTGGGGAAGACGCTGATTCTCGTGGGCGGGATCCTGGCCCTTCTCGGTGCCCTCCTGACTCTGTCCGGCAAGTTCCCGGGGACGGGCGGCGGCTTCGGATGGTTCGGGAGGTTGCCCGGCGATATCCTGATCAAGCGTGAGAACTTCACTGTTTACCTCCCTCTGACAACCAGTATCCTGATCAGCGTCGCGGTGAGTCTGCTGCTGTACTTCCTCTCCAAACGGTGATGACGATGATCGCGGTCTGTGCAGTCTGGAGCCTGCTGTTCTCGGTCCTGCTCGCCGAACCTGTCCAGGCGGCGGACCTGATCCGCGCCCTGTTGTTTCAGGAGGCCCAGCGGGTGCTGATCACGTCCGGACGGGGAGTCGTCGTCCAGTTCTCCGACGGCGCCGAACAGTTCGTGACCACTCCAGTGATCGTGACGCAGCTCGAGGGCGGCATGACCTTGAACGGAGCACGGGCTCCTTCCGACTTGGTGAACGTCCGGGGACGTGGCGACGATCTCGTCATCACTGTTGCGGAGGCCTTGGTCTCGGACCGACAGCAGGATTGGTTTGCCGGCAAGGTCCCCCCAGTCGGCGGACCCGCGATCCCACCCGCGGATGCAGGGCCGCCTCCGATGGGGGTCCTCCGAGGGACGGCGCCCCTCCACACACTCGTTCTGGGTGGAGCGTTGCAGGTCATACGCCGCGGGAAAAGCTTGATGGTGATCAATGAGGTGGATCTCGAAGAATACGTGAAGGGGGTGGTGCCCTCGGAGATGAGTGCTGGCTGGCATCCGGAGGCTCTCAAAGCGCAGGCGGTCGCCGCCCGGACCTATGCCCTCTACCAGCGGATGATGAATGCAGGCCGGGACTATGACGTCGTCGCCGGTATCCAGGACCAGGTCTATCGAGGCCGGTATGGGGTCGATGAGCGTGTCCAGCAGGCGGTGGAGGCGACGCGCGGGCTGGTGCTCATGCACCAGAATGCCCCGGTGCTCGCCGCCTTCTCCTCTACCGCTGCCGGTCCTACCGAAGACGCGATCAATGTCTGGTCGAAGGACCTGCCATACCTGAAGGGTGTGGAGTGCCCCTTCGACACGAATTCTCCCTATTATCGCTGGAGGGCCGAGTTCACCCTGCAGGAGCTCGAGAACAGTCTCAGACGTCAAGGTCTCGCGGTGGGCACCATTGCCAGCGTGACGCCCTTCTCGTTCAGTCGTGCCGGGCGGGTAGGCCGGCTCAGGATCCTGCATTCCGACGGGGAACTGATCCTGCGCGGCACGGATTTCCGCCGTGTGGTGGGCTATACGGCGATCCGGAGCACGCAATTTGAGGTCCAGTCGGTGGGAAGGACCGTCGTGCTGGCCGGGCGCGGATCGGGTCATGCGGTGGGTCTCTGCCAGTGGGGAGCGAAGGAATTGGCGGAGCTCGGCTATCCGTTCGCCGTCATCCTGCAGTATTATTTCCCAGGGACGGAACTCAAGGACGCCCGGTTTGGAGCGCAGGCCCCCTCGCCCACCCCTTGATGTTGCTCTCGGACTTCGATTTTCCCTTCGACCCCACACTGATCGCCGACCGCCCGATCGAACCCCGTGAGCAGGCGCGGTTGCTGGTGCTGCCGCGCGGAGGCGGTGCCTGCTCCCATCACCGCGTGGCGGAACTGCCAACGTTGTTGACCCCCGGAGATGTGGTGGTGGTGAACGACACGAAGGTCGCGGCGGTCCGATTGACCGGCCGCAAGCGCCCGGGGGGAGGCAAAATCGAGCTGGTCTTGGTGAAGGATCTGGGGGAAGACCGGTGGGAGGTGCTGCTCAAGGGGAAGGTCACGGCGGGACAGGTGATCGACTTCGACGGCCATGCCTCGGCCACCGTGTTGACTCGCGGTCGGCCGGGGACGGTGATCAGGATAGCCAGCAGGTCCCCGATCCGCGAGCTGATCCGGGACATCGGGCAGATGCCCTTGCCTCCCTATATCAAACGAGCCCCGACAGACGCGGACCGCACCTGGTATCAGACCGCGTTTGCCCGGGTGGAAGGATCGATCGCCGCCCCCACGGCCGGCCTGCACTTTACGAACAGCCTGCTGGATGCATTGCGTCACCGTGGCATCAGAATGGCCGCCGTCACCCTCCATGTGGGGCCGGCCACGTTTCGGCCGGTGACGGTCTCGTGCATTCAAGACCACCCGATGGGCTCCGAATGGGTCGAGGTGCCCGCGGAGACCGTCGCGACGATCGAGCGCGTCAAGGCCGAGGGCGGCCGGATTGTGGCGGTCGGGACGACGGTGGTGCGCGCCCTGGAAACCGCCGCCGATGCCGGCGGGACGCTACGGCCGAGAAACGGGGAGACCGGGTTGTTCATCATCCCGGGCTATCGGTTCCGTGTGGTCGACGTGATGATGACGAATTTTCACCTGCCCCGAACCACCCTCTTGATGTTGGTGTCGGCCTTTACGGGACTGGAGCGATTGCGACAGGCCTACCGCGAAGCCATCGGCGAGCGCTACCGTTTGTACAGTTACGGTGACGCGATGCTCATCTTGTGAGCTAATAGCCGATAGCGAATAGCTCGGAGCTGTTCGCTATGCGCTAGAGCAATTCTTTGTGGATTTCGATCGGCACCCTGGCTTTGACCGCTTCCTTGTACGCCATCAGCGCCCGTTGCTGCTTTTGGAACAGGAAAGACTGCAAGATTCTCTCCCCAGCCGGCGGGGCTGAGGCGGACTCTCCTTTTGGCTGGTGGGCCATGAGGGCTTGGGCTTCCGCGATCTCGGCCGGCGTGAGCGCCACCGACTCCACGACGACCGTCCGGGCTTTGTTGCGCAGCAACTCCATGGCTTGCTGAGCCTCGAAGAGCGAGGGGGTCAGACGGTTGGCGGCCAGCAGGCGGCGATACACTTCGGGATCAAACTTGCCGTTCCTGGAAAACTCTTCGCGTCCCATGATGTCGTCGCGCAATTCGTTCGCGCTGACGGTCAGTCCCATGTCCTTTGCCACCAATGTCCAGATTTTGTCTTCGATCAGTCCCTCGACGACGAACTGCTTCAGCATTTCGTCCTTGAAATCCCCTTGCACCTTCTCCTTGTAGAACCGGTAGGTGTTTTGATACGCGCGCAAAAACTCGTCGCGCGTCACCGTCAGATTCCCGACCGAGGCCACGGCGTTTGACTCGTGCTCGCCGAACCCCCACCACCCCATGGTGATCACGAACGCGATCGCCAAAATCCCCATGGCTGACTTCAACAGCCAGGGATACTTGTGGGCGCTCTCCCGCATCAGTTTGATCATGCCGCTTCCCTCCACGATGTGCAGAAATTGTACCGATCATCACGCTCGAAGGCAAGGGCGCGCGGCTCGAAGAACATCCCCGGAGCGGGGACCCAGCCCGTCAGACCGGCTGCGATTCTGGTCGCAACCGGGCGTAAGTTTGTGGAAGAGCAAGAAATTTGGTATACTGCTCGACCGATTGTGAGGAAGGGGCTTGTCGGAGGAGGGGTCGGGAACAGGCCCTTTGGGCGGAGGGGTTCATCCCAAAGCGCGTGTTTTGAACCGATTCATCGCCAAATTCGTGGACCTTATGTTGGTGGCTGCCGCAGGTCGGCTCGTGCCCCCTGTGGGCTGGTTGGCGGGGTTAGCCTACGTGCTGATCGGCGACGGGTTGACGGGAGGGCAGAGTCTGGGCAAGCGCCTGATCGGTCTGCAGACCGTGGTCCCTCGCAGCCGAGAGGTCTCCGGATTCAGGGAGTCCATCATCCGTAACTTGCCCCTCGCGGTGGCCTATCTCCTGTTTCCGATCCCTTATGTCGGGTGGGCATTGGCGATTGCCATCGTACTCTTAGAAGCACTGTTGATCATAGGCAATGAGCAGGGCCTCCGGCTGGGGGATGAGATCGCGCATACGCAGGTGTTGGATGCGGGACAGCTCGATCTGCCGGACTGACTCCGGGTCCATCAACCACGAACCGGACCCCGGTTGCCGCCGTCAGTGGCTGAAGAAGGGAGTATCTCGTGGGACTCGCGGGTGACATCCTAGGCTGGTTCTCGAACGATCTGGCGATCGACTTGGGGACCGCGACCACCCTGGTCTATGTTCGCGGGAAAGGGATCGTCCTGAATGAGCCGTCGGTGGTGGCGATTGAGAAGAAAAGCGAAAAAGTCCTGGCCGTCGGGGCCGAAGCCAAGAAAATGCTTGGCCGCACTCCCGGGAACATCACGGCGATCCGGCCGATGAAAGAGGGGGTCATCGCGGACTTCGAGATGGCCGAGAAAATGCTGAAGTATTTCATCACCAAGGCGCACAACCGGAGCATGTTCGTGAGGCCGCGAATCATCATCGGCGTGCCGTCACGGATCACGCAGGTCGAACAGCGCGCCGTCCGGGATTCGGCCGAGCTGGCCGGCGGCCATGAGGTCTATCTCATCGAGGAACCGGTGGCCGCGGCGATCGGAGCGGGGCTGCCGATCACCGAGCCGTCCGGGAACATGGTCGTGGACGTGGGCGGCGGCACGACCGATATCGCGGTCATCTCCCTCGGCGGGATCGTGTACAGCGAGTCCGTGAAGGTGGCAGGCGATCGGATGGACGACGCGATCATGAACTACATCAAAAAGAAGTATAACCTCCTGATCGGAGAGCACATGGCCGAACGTGTCAAGGTTGAGATCGGCTCGGCGTATCCGTTCGAGGAGAAGAAAAGCATGATGATCAAAGGGCGGGATCTGATCTCGGGCATTCCCCGCACGATTATGGTGGATGACGCCGAGATCCGGGAAGCTCTGCAGGAGCCCATCGGCACGATCGTGAATGCGATCAAAGTGGCTCTGGAGAATACCCCCCCTGAGCTGGCTGGAGATATCATTGACCGTGGCATTGTGCTCACCGGAGGAGGGTCCTTGCTGAAAGGCATGGATACGAGATTTCGAGAGGAGACCAATCTGCCGATCATCACGGTGGACGACCCCTTGACGTCGGTGGTTCTGGGGGTCGGCAAGCTCCTCGACGAACTGGACCTCCTGCGCAAGATTTCGGTGATGTCACAGTGCAGCAGCTCCCGCTAGGCTTCACATCCCGCAAGTGGAGGCAATGCTTCGTTCGACATCCGGGCCAAGGCGGGTGGTGCTGGTCCTGTTTGCCCTTCTCCTGTCGGTCTTCTTGGTCCTCCCGAAACAGAGCCGTAGCCTGCTGCAGCACCTCGGACAGCCGCTCGCGCAGATCGTCGCGTTCCCGCTCGGAGCTTTGGCTGCACTGGATCGAAACCTTCGGGAGGCGTGGGGCGGGTATGTCGCCTTGCGGCATGTCTACGACGAGAACCGCCGGCTGCGTCGCGAGATCGAGTTCTTACGGGGGCAGAACGGTGAGCTCCGAGAAGTCGCGACGGCCGGCCAGCGCCTGGCCGCATTGCTGGAATTCAAGGAAGGGACGGAATCCGAGACCATCGCCGCGCAAGTCATCGGTCGTGACGCCACCAGCTGGTATCGAGCCCTGGTGCTGAATAAAGGCAAGCGTGACGGCATCCGTCCGGAGATGGGCGTCATGACGCTGGCCGGAGTGGTCGGACGAGTCGTGAAAGCCAACTCGTCCACGGCCGTGGTGCTGCTTATCACGGACCCGAACAATGCGGTGACGGGGTTCATTCAGCGGACCAGGGACGAAGGGATCGTCGAGGGAACCGCGCGAGGGCTCGCTCGCATGAAGTATATCCCTCTGCTGTCCGCCGTACGGGTTGGAGATTCCGTGGTGACGTCGGGTCTCACCGGCGGCTTCCCGAAGGGGCTGGTGATCGGATCGGTCAGGAGCATCGAGAAGGTGGAGGGCGATCTCTTCCAGTCGGCTGAGATCACCCCTGAGGTGGATGTCTCGAAGCTCGAGGAGGTGCTGATCATCTCCACTGCGCGTCCGTTCGATGAGCGCACCGCGGACGCCGGGTCGTTGCTTCCGACACCGCCCAAGCAGAGGGAACGGTGAAACAGGCACTGTACGCGGGGCTGCTGCTCGGGCTGGTGCCAATCCAGACGACGGTCCTCCATTATGCGAGTATCGGCGGAATCCGGCCGGACCTGTGCTTGATCGCCGCCTGTCTTGCGGGATTCGTCGCCGGGGAGCGTGAAGGGATGATGTTGGGGTTCGCGTTGGGCTTTATCCAGGACCTCTTCTCGGCTGGAGAGCTGTGGCTCAATCTGGTGACCAAGGGGTTGATCGGGTTCCTCGCGGGCCTCGTGGGGAGGTTTCTCGCCAATGCGACACCGGTCGCGATGCTGGCCACATTGCTGGGCCTGTCGGTCGTCTCCGGTACGGTCTTCCTCATGGCCGTGCGGATGGGGGAAGGTCTGGCGGACCTCTTCTTTGTCACACGGTCCATCCTGCTGCCGCAGGCCTTGTTCGACGCGGCCGTGGGCACGGGCGCGTACTGGCTGATCGCGAGGCGTGGTCGAACCGATCACGCGACTCAGGAAAGACCGGGTCCGCTCTGGTAACAGACTTGATCAGCGTGAGACGGACGATCTGAACTCATCGGCTGGCTGGCGGCAATGCTGGACCTCTCACCTCAACAAGACGAGCTCCGTGAGCTCCAACGGCGCCTGACGATCCTCAAGATCGGCTTGCTGCTGGTGATCGTGCTCTTGGCGTTTCGCCTCTGGCACCTTCAAGTCCGGGAGGGCCAGTACTATCGGGATCTTTCCGAGAATAATCGGACCCGATCCGTCATCCTGGAACCGGCCCGCGGTCTGATTTATGACCGGAACGGGGTGTTGCTCGCGAACAATGTGCCGAGCTTCAACCTGTACGTGACTCTCGAGGACGTCACTGATCGCGAACGCTTGATCAAACGGCTAGTCGGCCTCATCGGGCTCGATGAGGCGAGGCTTCGCAAGAGGCTGTCCGAGCGGGGAGCCAAACTGCTCCCCAGGAAATTGAAGGGCGGGCTCACGCTGCGGGAGGCGGCGCTCATCGAATCCCATCGCCTGGATCTTCCGGGCGTGATGGTCCAGGCGGAGTCTCAGCGCAACTACCCGGCCAGACTGACCGCGTCGCATTTGCTCGGGTACGTCGGGGAGGTGTCGGGCGACCAGCTGGAGAAACCTGAATTCGGGGATCTTCACCAGGGCAGCATTGTCGGCCAGTATGGCGTGGAGCACACCTATGACCGGTTCCTGAGGGGCCGCGCAGGACAGAAAGTGATCGAAGCGGATGCCCTGGGGCATGAGAAGCGGACGGTTGAGGTCCAGAAACCGGAGGCCGGTGATGATCTGTATCTGACCATCGACCTGCGCCTGCAAAAGCTGGCGGAAGATCTCCTGGGGGAAGAGGCCGGCGCCATCGTGGCCATGGATCCGGCCACCGGAGAAGTGCTGGCGCTGGCCAGCCGGCCCGCCTTCGACCCCAACGTGTTGTCACGGGAGCTGACCCCCAAGCAGTGGGAGGAAATCGTCCAGGACGAGGGCCATCCGCTGACGAATCGGGCGACGCAAGGACAGTATCCGCCCGGCTCGACGTTCAAGATCGTCATGGCGGTGGCCGCTCTCGAAACGAACACCATTGACCCCACCACGACGATCCGGTGCGTCGGCAGCTATCCGTTCGGTCGGCGCCTGTACAAGGATTGGAAAGAAGGTGGGCACGGCACGATGGTCCTGAGCCAGGCGATCATCGACTCCTGCGACGTCTTTTTTTATACGATTGGACAGCGCATGGGCATTGAGGCCATAGCCTCCTACGCCAACCAGTTCGGCCTGGGCCGTGAAACCGGGATCGAGCTACCGTCGGAGCGACTGGGGATCGTGCCGTCTCCCGCCTGGAAGGAGAAGGCTCGCAACGAACCGTGGCTGCCCGGAGAAACCATCTCGGCCTCGATCGGCCAAGGGTATTTGACCGTGACGCCCCTCCAAATGACCAATCTGATCGCCACCGTCGGCAATAACGGGGTGTCATTCCGACCTCGCCTGATCCGGGCTGTGATGGAGCGAGCGACCGGACGGCTGCAGGAATTACCGCACGTGGCGCGCGATCGACTCGCGATCAAGCCCGAAACGCTCGCGCTGATTCAGCATGCCCTGGCCGGCGTGGTGACCGAGGGAACGGCGCGACGAGCCAAATCATCTCTCGTGACCATTGCCGGGAAGACCGGGACGGCGCAGACCGTGGCGGCTCGTCCAGGACCGGAGCAGGATCTTCCGAAGAAGTTGCGGGATCATGCCTGGTTCATCTCGTACGCCCCGACCGTGGCGCCGCGCATCGCCGTCACAGTGCTGGTTGAGCACATGGGACATGGAGGATCAGCGGCCGCGCCGCTGGCAAAGCAGCTGATCGAAACCTTCATCAAGCTGACGCCGCACGAGCCAGTCATTGCCGAATCCGGATCACCGGTTGGGTCGCCCATGACGGTGATGGTTCAACAGGGACCCCATGATTGACCGTGTCATCAGCAGCCGGGGACCCGACAGTTTCGAGTGGCGATTCGTCGCGATCATTGGCGCCATTCTCTCACTTGGCCTCCTGTCCATCTACAGTGTCACCCATGCGCAGCCAGGGGGCGGTCTGCCGCTCTACGCCAGGCAGATGCTCTGGGTCGTGATGGGCGGCGCTGCCTTTCTGGTGATGCTGGTGTTCGACTATCACAAGATTGCGAGGCTGTCGTACCTGCTCTACGTCATCGCGCTGGTCTTGCTGGCCGTCGTCTTGATCGTCGGGAAGACGAGCCGGGGCGCGCAACGGTGGTTTCCCATCGGGCCGTTCGCGTTTCAACCGGCGGAGTTTGCGAAGGTGGTGCTGATCCTCGTGCTGGCCAGTTACTATGCGAACAGTGCGCGCGAGGGGTGGCGGCAGAGGGTGGTCTTGCCCGGTCTCATCATGGCGCCCGGACTTCTGCTCATTCTCAAGCAGCCGGACCTAGGGAGTGGCCTCAGCTTCCTGGCGATTTACGTCGCGATGCTGCTGGTGGTGGGGGTGCGATCAAAAGCGCTGGGGATTCTTCTCCTGCTTGCGCTCATGCTGTTTCCGTTCGCGTGGGAAGTCATGTGGGGAGCCCTCCATGATTACCAACGAGAACGAATCCTGACCTTCGTGAACCCCGCCTACGATCCGGGCGGGAAGGGCTACCATGGGCTCCAGTCGCGTATCGCCATCGGGTCGGGAGAGCTGCTGGGAAAAGGGCTCTACGGGGGGACTCAGAGCCAACTTAAATTCTTGCCGGAAGGACACACGGACTTCGTCTTCGCCGTGTTCGCCGAAGAATGGGGATTCCTGGGCGTGCTGCTGTTGCTGGCGCTCTTTCTCGGGCTGATCATGCTGTCGATGGAGATCGCGTCGAGGGCCAAGGATGTCCTCGGAGCGCTGTTGGCAGCCGGGGTGATCGCCATGATCGGTTTCAGCATGGTGATCAACATCGGGATGACCGCAGGGATCTTCCCCATCGTCGGCATCCCGCTCCCGCTGATGAGCTACGGCGGCAGCGCGATTGTCACGACGATGGCCGCCTTGGGTCTGTTGGTGAACATCAAGCGACGGCGTCTGACGCTGTTTTATTAAACGCATGTCGGCACGGCTGGCTCCTGCGGCCAGCGCGGTTGGCTTGGTGCCGGCCGGAGCCGAGGCCTCTGACAGATCGGAGAGCCTGAGCTTTCAAGACAATATTCATGTGCAGCCTGGAGGACGAACGGGACGGAATCCGGAAGAAGGGGCCGTGCCGTCCGACCACTCTGCGATCGTGGCGCGTGGCTGACGGCAGTCGGCCCGGTCGGACAGGCTGCGGGGAGCGGATATGGGACTCGAAATAGCCATCAATGTGACGCGAGAAGAGACCCGAGTGGCGGTGCTGGATCATCGGGTGCTGACGGAACTGTATGTGGATCGGGCCAAGACGAAAGATTTCGTCGGGAATATCTACAAAGGAAAGGTCGTCAAAGTCCTTCCAGGCATGCAGGCGGCCTTTGTGGACATCGGAATGGAGCGGGCTGCCTTCATCCATGTCTCGGATCTGTCGAACGATACGGAGCCCGGGGATACCCTCGTCGACAGCGAGGAAGATGACAAGGGCCCCGAACTGCCCAGGCCTCGTCGCCAGACCACACGGCCCATCGAGCAACTGCTGAAGGAAGGCCAGGAGCTCATGGTGCAGATCTCGAAGGGACCGATCGGGACCAAGGGGCCGCGGGTCACGACCTATGTCTCCCTCCCGGGACGGTACCTCGTGTTTATGCCCAACGTTGAGCACGTCGGGGTGTCCAGGCGGATTCCGAAGGACGAGGAACGGGCCCGGCTGAAGGAGATCATGAAGCGCCTGCGCCGACCCGGCTATGGCTACATCGTCCGGACGGTGAGCGAGGGCGTCAAGGAGGAGGAACTCCGGTCTGATGTGGAATTCCTGAACGTGCTGTGGCAGGACGTGCTGAAGAAACGGGACCCGCAGCCGGCCCCAAGCTTGCTGCACACCGATCTGACGCTGACATTCCGGGTGGTCCGCGATCTCTTCACCAAGAAAGTGGAGAGGCTGTTGATCGACTCGAAACAGGAGTACGAAGCCGTCAAGGATTTCGTCCATCGCTTTTTGCCTGAGCAGACCTCCCGAGTCCACTATTACGACAAAGAGGAGAGCCTGTTCGATCACTTGGGAGTCGAGATGGAGATCGCCCGGGCGTTGAGCCGCAAGGTGTGGCTGAAGTCCGGCGGCTCCATCGTCATCGATCATACCGAGGCGATGACGGTGATTGACGTGAACACGGGACGCTATGTCGGGAAACGCGACCAGGAAGAAACCATCCTCAAAAACAATCTGGAAGCGGTCAAAGAGATCGCCTACCAGATCAAGCTGCGCGGCATTGGTGGTCTCATCATCATTGACTTCATCGACATGGAGCGCGAGAAGAATCGCGAACGGGTCTATCAGGCCCTGGTGGACGCGATGGCCAGCGACAAGGCGCGGACCAGAATCTCGCACATCTCTGACCTTGGCCTGATCGAGATATCGCGCGAACGGGTCCGCGAGGATCTGCTGCGGACGATGTCCGAGCCCTGTCAGTACTGCGAGGGACGGGGATACACGAAGTCACCCACGACCGTGGTGTACGAGATCTTCCGGGAGCTGCGTCGGATCGGACGCTTGCCCGACGAGCAGAAGATCGTGGTCGGCGTGCATCCCGGCGTCGCCGAGCTTCTGTACGAGGAAGAGCGTCGGGGGGTCGAGGACTTGGAACGCGAGCATGGCACGAAGATCATCGTCAACGCTGACCAGACCCTTCACTTGGAACAGTATGACATCGTCGTGCTCTAAGAGCGCTGCTCGGCCTCGCACGGGGTTTGCGTGAGCACCGCGTCGCTTCGCTCGTGGCTGGCGCTGCGCGCGGTCAGGGGGCTGGACGATGCGACGGTATGCCGCCTTGTCCAGACGTTCGGTTCGCCGGAGGCGGTCCAGGCCGCCTCGACAGACTCCCTGGTGGCGTCCGGATGCCTCAGTGCGTCGCTCGCCCAGGCCATTCAGCGGGGTCCGGACCACGACACTCAACAGGCCCTCGACCGCGAGCTGACGACCCTGGAGCGGTTGCGACTGTCGGTGGTCACCTGTCTCGACCCGGACTACCCGCCGCGGCTCAAGACGATCCACGACCCTCCACCCCTGCTGTACGTGAGCGGGGCTCTGGCCCAGGCGGATCGCCACGCGGTGGCCATCGTTGGGTCGCGGCGTGCGACCGCGGCCGGTCGCTTGCTGACCGAAGAGCTGAGCAGGGACCTGGCTTCCGCCGGGTTCACCGTCGTCAGCGGTCTGGCGAGGGGAATCGACGCGGCCGCCCATCGGGGCGCGCTCGCGGCGCAGGGCAGAACCGTTGCGGTGCTGGGCTGCGGGATTGACCAGACCTACCCGCCGGAGCACCAATCGCTCAGGAAGGAGATCGAATCGAGCGGAGCCGTGATTGCCGAACTTCCACTGGGTTCGTATCCGCACGGGTATCATTTTCCGCGCCGGAACCGAATCATCAGCGGAATGTGCCTCGGGGTGGTAGTCACCGAAGCGGCGACCCAGAGCGGGTCGCTCATCACCGCGCGACTCGCCGCCGACCAGGGACGAGAGGTCTTCGCCGTGCCGGGATTCGTGAAGGCGGACAACAGCCGCGGTCCCAACGGTCTCATCAAGCAGGGGGCGAAGCTGGTTGAGAATGTCCAGGATGTCATCGACGAACTCTTGCCCCAGCTCGACGCGGCCTTCCGCGAGCGTCTGAAGGGGCGTGCCCCGCATCCCGTCGAATCGCCGCCTCAGTTGGGAAAGGAGGAGGCGACGGTCTATCTCGCGCTGTCCTTCGAACCGACGCACATCGACGACCTGATCACCAACAGCCGTCTGCCCGCGGCCGATGTCGCCGTGCATCTCCTTGCACTGGAACTCAAGCATTTAATCCGCCAACTGCCCGGGCAAACCTACCTTCGGCTATAATCGTATATAATAGGAAGGCTTGAATAGATTGCCGGCATCGGGATATCTCACTGCGCCCTTCTGGGCACCGGCCATGGACGAGAGACAGGAGCGAGAATGGCGAAATCGTTGATCATTGTGGAGTCACCGACCAAAGCCAGGACGATCACCAGGTATTTGGGGCGCGGCTATACGGTCATGGCCTCCGTCGGCCACGTGAAGGATCTCCCCACCAGCAAGCTGGGCGTGGACCTCGACCATGACTTCAAGCCGCAGTACGTGATCATCAAGGGCAAAGCCAAAATCCTCGACGAGATCAAGCAAAAGGCGAAGGAGGCCGAGGCGGTCTTCCTTGCTCCTGACCCTGACCGCGAGGGCGAAGCGATTGCATGGCATATCGCAGAAGAGATCGACGGTAAGTCGAGAGGGAACAATCGAAAAGTGTTCCGCGTTCTCTTCAATGAAATCACCGAGTCGGCCATCAAGCGCGCTCTGCAGTCTCCGGGGAAGATCGATATGAAGCTGGTCAATGCCCAGCAGGCCCGCCGCGTGCTGGACCGTATCGTCGGGTACCAGGGCAGCCAGTTGCTGTGGAAAAAAGTGCGACGGGGCCTCAGTATGGGCCGGGTCCAATCAGTGGCCGTGAAACTGATCTGCGATCGGGAGCGTGAGCGCGAGGCGTTCCGCCCGGAGGAGTACTGGTCCATCACGGCCACGCTGGCTGGCGCCAACCCGCCGCCGTTCGAGGCGAGACTCAAGAGCATCAACGGCCGGGATGCAGACATCGCGACCGCTCAAGCGGCCGAGCGCATCGTGGCCGCCGTGCGGGGGAAGGACTTCGTCGTCCAGTCCATCGAGCGCCAGGAGAAGCGGCGCAACCCGGTGGCTCCCTTTATCACGAGTCGGCTTCAGCAGGAGGCGGCGCGCAAGCTTCGCTTCACCCCGAAGAAGACCATGACGCTGGCCCAACAACTCTATGAAGGAACGGAGATCGGCCAGGAAGGTCCCGTCGGGCTGATCACGTACATGCGTACGGACTCCACGCGGGTCTCGAACGAGGCCGCCGAGGAGGCGCGACGACTCATCCGTGAACGGTTCGGGGACCAGTACCTGCCGGCTACCCCCAATGTGTACAAGACCCAGAAGGCTGCCCAGGAGGCCCACGAGGCCATCCGGCCGACGTCGGCGGGCCGCGACCCGGAATCGATCAAACAATTCTTAGAGAAAGACCACTACCAGCTTTACAAGCTGATCTGGAACCGCTTCATCGCCTCCCAGATGACCCCGGCGGTCCTGGAAGTGACCCGCGTCGATTCCGTGCCTCAGGGCACAAGGGATGCGTACGTGTTCCGGGCCAACGGGACCGTGATGAAATTCCCCGGTCACACGGTGGTATATCTCGAGGGAGAGGATGCGGACGGCGCGGCTCGGGGCCGCAAGACCGAGCAGGAAATTGAGGACGAAGCCGAACGACAGCTGCCCGTCTTGGCCGAGGGAGAACGCTTGCGGCTGGTTGCCCAGGATGGACAAACGGCGCCAGGTCTCATGCTGAAGCAGCACTTCACCCAGCCCCGGCCGCGGTACAACGAGGCACTGCTGATCCGCGAGCTGGAGGAAAATGGGATCGGCCGGCCCTCGACCTACGCCAGCATCATCTCCACGATCCAGGAGCGCAAATACGTCGAAAAAACGGAGGGTCGGTTCGCGCCGACAGAGACCGGCTTGACCGTCAACGACTTCCTCGTCAAGGGATTTCCGGACATCCTCAATGTGGACTTCACCTCCTTGATGGAAAAAGAGCTGGACGAAGTGGAAGAAGGCAAGAAACCGTGGGTGGCCGCGGTGCGGGATTTCTACGTGCCGTTCACGAAGGACATGGCCAAGGCGAAAGCCATTCCGGGTCCCAAAGACATCGTGGAGCCTCCCACGAACATTCCCTGCGAGAAATGCGGGCGCATGATGGAGATCAAATGGGGCCGGAACGGGAAGTTTCTGGCCTGTCCGGGTTACAAGGATGATCCGCCCTGCAAGAACACCAAGAACTTCGAGAAGCTCGCTGACGGGACCATCAAGATTGTCGCGAAGCAGGAGCAGACCACAAACGAGAAGTGCGAGAAGTGCGGGTCGCCCATGGTGATCAAAGCCGGCCGGTTCGGCAAGTTCCTGGCCTGCTCGGCGTACCCCACCTGCAAGACCACGAAGCCCATCCCGCTCGGCGTCAAATGTCCCCAGGACGGCGGCGACCTGACCCAGAAACGGACCAAGAAGGGGCGCACGTTTTACGCCTGCGCGAATTACCCGAAATGCGAGTTCGCTCTCTGGGACCGGCCGGTCGACAAGCCCTGTCCAAGTTGCAAGGCGCCGTTCCTCGTCGAAAAGGTCAGCAAACAGGCCGGCACGACCATTCAGTGCCGGAACGAAGATTGCGGGTACAAAGAAGCGGGCTGACCGTTCCTCCTCCAGTTGGTGCTTTTCGCCCTTCGCAGACTGCATTCGGCCGTTTCGGTGGCGGCCGCTCTAGCTCAGGGCAAATCCGATGACGACCGGCATGACCGCGCCGTTTCCAGAACCGTGCACCTGTCTGTGCAGAGCGCAGTAAGGTAGGCGGGGGCCAGGAGGAACGGAGGCACCCCGCCCGCCGGGCAGGCGGCACAAGCCTACCCTGAGAACCTTAGTCTCCATCCGCTGCGCTGCCTGTACCGTGCGACGCGCGAAACGCAGGTACGAGGCGAACAAACATCTCCACCAAGTCTGGGTCGAGTTGTGAACCGGCGGCGACCTGAAGAAGGCGAAGGGCTGTCTCGGGGCTCTGAGGCTGCCCATGGAAATGACTTGAGGTCAGCGCATCGAACGTGTCCGCCACCGCCAGTATGCGCGATCCCAGAGGAATGAACGAGCCTCTCACACCGTACGGATAGCCGGTGCCGTCCCACCGCTCGTGGTGGAGCGCGATCAGAACGGCCGGGATGCGCAGAAACGGGATCGGTTCGAGGAGTTCGGCCCCCGCACGAGGATGGCACTGGACTAGGGTATACTCCTCCGCGGTCAGCGGCTCTTGCTTTCGCAGGAGCTCCGTGGATAGCGTCAGTCTCCCGATATCGTGGAGCAGAGCCGCGAGGTAGAGATCAAGCACGTCGGCTCCGGAGAGTCCCACGGTGGTACCAAGCGCCACGGCGTAAGAGGCTGTCCGACGTCCGTGCGCACAAAGTTCAAGGTCGTTGGCTGCCATGACTCCCAGCAGCAGCTCGATCTGGGACTGTTGATAGGTCTCTGGTGCTGCCTGCAGCACCTCAAGCGCTACGGGGCTCTCGCCGGTCACCGATATCATGGGCATCTGTCCTCCTTTCGCAGAGCGCCTCTCATGAAAAAGCCCAGTACCGTTTTCGCGGCCTTGGGCTCTGGACTGAAATTCGCTGGCCTTTTTGGAAACGTTTTTGGGATTAGGAAGCCATTACTCCTTGTTCTCCTGGGCCATCAGCGGCTGTTTCAGGATCCACATTTCGTAGATTGGAATAACCATCATCACAAGAAAGCTGACGGTCATCAAGAGATCGCCCGTCAGCATCGTGAGGACAAATTCGGGCGAGACGTACCTGATCAGCCAAGGAGAGATGAGATCCAGGATGACTCCTCCGAACGCCGTATAGGTCATGAGTAATTTCAGGCTGGTGCTGGCCATAGTCAGATAGAGCACGTGGGTCAGGATCATGAACACCACCGGCATCGTGAACAAGTGGAAATGGGTAATTTCTGCCAGCTCTCGGAATGACATGGGTTCGCCGAAGGTCGCATCAGACCCACGGTAGTGATCGGCGATACCCTGCGGCGAGAGGCTAGTCATGCTATGCGCCCAGAAGAAGCTGAAGGCAAACCCAACGAGCATGAGCATGAGGAAGAGCGTGTACACGAGCCGAATGTGGCGATCGGCATCCCGCAGGCGAAACCGGGTGTTAAAATTGCGCATTCGGTCCCATCCGGCGCTCAGTCACCAAACAGGGATTCCAAGAATCCCTTCTCCGCTCGCCTCGCCGCCATCGTGTCGCTTCCTCGCCCCAGCGGTTTCAGATAGAACTCGTCAATCAGGACTAAGACGCGTTTCACTCCGGCGCTTATGGAACGCACCGACATGGTCGCGCCGCTGATATTGACGATGTCCTTGTTGATGCGGATCGGGTCCAGCACCGTTTTGCCCTCATATTGCGAGTTGAACCGCTTTCGCCCGACTTCGCTCCCTCGAGCTTCGCGGAAGACCAGCAGTTCCACGTCGGTGCAGTAGCCTCTCGGATCCGCACCAACCATGTAGGTCATGTGCTTGTGCTTGCCGATCGTGTTGTGGACCATCGCGTAGCCATCCACTGTCGCGCCGGTCTCGCCAATGTAGATCTCGAACTCTTCTTCTGGAAACTTCCACCCGATCCGCGATTCAACCAAGGCCTTCTGATCCGGGCTCAGGCGCAGCACTTCTTTTCTGATCCGCTGCGACTTGGGCAGCATGATCTTGACCGCTTCTTCTTCCGACATGAAGACCTCGGCGTGGGTCATCTCTTGTTCGGTGAGATAGCGCTTCAGCTCGCTGTCCCAGATTCGCTCCGCTTTGGCCTCTGACAGCGCGCTGAGCAAGAAGATCAGCGGGAGCGCGACAGCGACAGGCAATCTCAGGTACCTGGACATCCGTGTTCCTTCAGCTTGACATTGAGTCTACTCTGCACGTCGGCGATGACTTCCTTGGAAGGGTCAGTTGGTGCCCAACCGAACATGCGTGAGCCACCGCGAAAGGCGTACCGCTCACGTTCCTCGGCGAAGCTGACCCGGGTGACATCGCTCATCCGCTCGAGAGTCAGGACGATGCGGGACCGGTCTCTACTATCCCCGATCTCGCGTCGCATGGCACCGAACGTCCGGCCTGGAGCCGGAATTTCGAGCCAGTTCGTCTGAATAAAACCCTTGCCCTTGTCCTGCACCTTCACTGAACGGCTTTTAACGGCATCCAGAGCGGAATCCCAGACTTGGTCGTATGAACAGACCACGTAGCGCTCCCGGAGGCTGGCGAACGATGTGCATCCTGCAAACGCGCTGACAACCAGCAGTAGGCCGATCGTACGAGCCAAAGGCATCGGGATCATCGTCCTGCGCATATGGGTCCCTCCACCCTCAGAAGTATGTTGCCAACATGGCGAGGAACCCGTTCCCATCAATCCGAGTGGTGATGCTGTTACCCGGATTGTTCACGAAGGACTGAATGCTGGTGTCTTTCTGCGTATTGAACATATAGCTGAGCTTTAAGACGGTGTCCTCGATGGGTCGGAAGTTCAGGCCCAAAGTCAGCCGTTGAAGGTCCCGCTGATTGCTGAGAGCGCCGGTCGCGGTCATCGTTTTGTTGCCTGTGTCGGTGTCCACGGTTTCCCAGCGGACGACCGCCGTGAAGGTCGACGCGTCCGAGAAATGACTCGGGGCCAGCTTCTTCAGAAACTCCGGCATGAAGTGGTAGTTGGCCTGGATGTAATAGCCAAACATCCCGTCCGGGCCTATCGTCGCGGGGGTGGTTCCCTGATTGCCTGTGATTCGTGACCAGGCCGCTTCGCCGATGAGTTCCAATGGTCCTCGTTGGAGGGTCCAGTCTATGGCATAGATGCCCACGTTGTTGTTTTGATTGTTGACCCCGGCTGCATCCTTATTGCTGTATTGGCTGTAGTAGGTGGAGCCTGCGATCTCGACGCCTAACCGCGGGCTGAACGCGACCCGGGCGACCACGCCCTTGTTGTCGTTGTTGTCCCGCGACACGCTGCCTCGGCAATTCCGCAGGCCGCTGGTGTCGGTGATTGATCCGCCCTGAGCGTTGCAGCCCATTCCGTTGACGGCGTACAATTCATAGTCCACTTTGGAGAGAGCGGTGGGATAGAGGGTGCCGTAAATGCCCGCCCCCGACTCAAACCAGGTGCTGGGAATGACCAGCCGATCAACCATCGGTCTGTCCGGCAGGTCGTTCAGCGGGGAGTCATGCAGGAGGTTGAACTTTCCGACCGGCATCAGAAGAATGCCGGCGCGCAGGTTGATGGTCTCTGTCAGCAGATAGTCGATCTGGGCGAACTCAAGCTGCATCGAGCCAGAGGCAGTGTTACCGGTGCCGGTAATGGTGCTGCCCGGAGAATTTGTTCCTCCACGCTCGAACTCAATTTCCGTCGCGAACTTCACGCGATCGGTGATGTCAGCGTAGATAAAAGGCACCATGCGCTCCTGGTTGAAGCTGTTGCGGCTGGGATTATCCAGGGTCGGTCCCGTCAGCGAGCCATACTTGATGTCTGCGTAGCCACCGATGGTTGACTTGGGTACGGCTAAGAATGGCTTGGCATAGATCAATCGTCCGGATCCGGTTGATCCGAACGACAACGGCACCTTTTCCTCGCCAGGCCGCTCCACCTTAATCTCGGTGATGGGCCCCGTTCCGCCCGATGGCGGGACTGCGGTCGGAACTCCTGGCTCGCGCTCGCGTTCCCGCTCCCGCTTTTCGTGTTCCTGAAACTGTTGCAACTTCTCTTCCAATTGCTTCACCCGTTCCTCGAGGTTCTTCTCTTCTGCCAGCGCCGGCATGGCATCGACCGCGCAGAGTGCCAGAGCCCCGAGGAGTGCCCACATCCTCATGGTGTTTCCTCCTTCCCCGTGTGTCGGGGAATCTCGACTCGGGACTCTGTCGGTCTCTGGTCTTCTGGGTAAAGATCGTTACATAGTCCGCCGCTGGGTCGCGGCTGTCGCTTCCCTCACCGGTGAACGTTCGGAGCCAGTCCCACGTCGCGCCCCCCCATGGAGTAGGGGATCACGACGATCCGTTTGCACCGTTTGCATTTCAGCTCGACGCCGTCGTTGCGCAACTTGGCGATCAACTGGCCGCACTCACATCGTGCGTCGGTGCGCTCGGTTGCCACGGGTTTTGTTGAGTTCATGGAGTTGCCGGGTAGCATGGCTCTTGGTCATGTGGTTGAAATTGAGAACGATTATTAGTATCCTAATCAGCAATACCCTGTCAAGCCCCTTTTTTCTGCTGAAAAGATCAGGCGAGGATGCTAGGCTCGGCTGGACGTAACCGATTGGTTTTTGTGATGATACTGGCGCTTCCTGCGGAGGATCGTTGTATGAGACGGAGTCTCGCCTTTCTTATGCGACGAAGTTTTCAAGACTCCAGCGCCGTCACCGCTCGGGTTGTCTGTGCGTCGCTTCTTGCCGCCATCTCGACACTCGCGAGTTGCGCGTCCGTCCCCGGGAAGACGGAGCCTGTCCTCTTGAGACGGGCTCAGATGCACATGGGGACGCTGGTGACGATCACGGCGATAGCCCAGACGCAGGCCGCCGCCCAGGCCGCCATGACGGCTGGGTTTCAGGAGATCCGCCGACTGGAAGAGTTGCTCAGCACCTGGATACCGACAAGCGAGCTCTCGCGTGTGAACCAGGCGGCTGGCCGGGAGCCGGTGAAGGTAGGTCACGATACCATGATGCTGTTGAAGCGATCGCTGGAGGTAGCCGGCCTGACAGCGGGGGGCTTTAACATTGCTATAGGACCAGCCATTGACGCCTGGGGCTTTTACGGCCGCTCGCGGATTCCTGAGGCATCAGAATTGGTGGCCCTCCGCCCGTTGGTTGAACTCAAGCAAGTCCGCCTTGATCCAATCGCCGGGACAGTCTATCTGGCGAGACCCGGTATGCGGATTGATGTGGGCGGGATCGGGAAAGGTTTTGCGGCGGACCTGGCCGTGGAGGTGATGAAAAGCGCGGGTGCTCTCGGCGGAGTGGTGGCGCTCTCGGGAGATATGAAGACGTTTGGCCTCGTGCCAGACGAGACGCGCTTGGTGTTCGGTATCAAGCATCCGCGGAAAGAAGGAGCTGTCTTGGCTCGTGTGGAACTTCAGGACGAAGCGATCTCCACGGCCGGTGATTATGAGCGCTACTTCGATCGGAACGGCGTGCGGTATCACCACATTTTGGATCCCCGGACGCTCCAGCCTGCCCACGGGTGCCAGAGCGTCACGGTCGTGGCGGAGGAGGGGGTCATGGCGGATGGGCTGGATACCGGAATTTTTGTAATGGGTCCCCAGCGAGGCATGGAACTAGTTGAAAAGCTGGCCGGGGTCGAGGCGATTATTGTCGATCAGGCAGGCAACATTCTTGTCTCGTCCGGATTGAAGGACAGAATTCAACTTATACAATAGACAGACTGAGCAGGTTTGGGCCAGAGTGAGAGCTGCGAATGAAGAGAATCTGCCGAGCATCCCAGGTTCTGCTCATGCTGCTGCTGTTCGGTACTGTTTCCTGTGATCTCCGTGAGGGCGCGTATTTCCAGGACAAAGTCAATGAGGTCACGCAGGAGAAGGTGGCCAAGCGCTATGGATACCCGCATAAGACGGAGGCGCTGCAGAACGGGGGGGAGGCGTGGACCTACTACGACCGGGGGAGCGGAACGGCGAGCTACACCGGCTACGCGACAGGAACCTTCTGTCGAGCTTACATGCTGACGTTCGACAAGGAGGGCGTCCTGCGCGACTGGACACAGCAACAGTGTCGCAACTGATGCTGAGCCATGTCCGGGACCTCACCGGACCGGTTATCGCTCCAGTCGGTAACTGATCGGCACTTGCACGACCACCTGAGGTTTCCCCAAGGGATGCTTCAGCATCAACGGGGACGCGAGCCTCAGGATCTCAAGGGCATCTTGATCCAATACGGAATGGCCAGAGCTCTCGGCGACCGCGAGATCCAGGAGATGGCCGTCCTCTCGGATGACCACTCGAAGCACCACCCTTCCTTCCCATCGATTCAGTCGCGCCATGTGCGGATATCGCTTGAGCTGCTCGACTTTGCTCCACAAGGTTTCCGCCAGCCAGCCGTAATCCACCTTCGTGGCGGGAATCGAACGAACCGGATCCTCATGGACCGCCGGGCGGGTGGCCTCCACGACCGGACGGGCAACCACCGTGGGCTCGGGCGGAGAGTCGGGGACCGCCTCGGCGCTCACCGCCGGCGTAGCCGGCGCTTCAGCTTCTCGGACCGCCGGAGGAGCATCCGAGACGGATGCGGGCTCGGTTGTCTCCACCGGAACGACCTGCTGCGGCCTCGCGACGGCTTGAACCGTGCGGTCAACCGTCTGGGTGGCCTGCACGGGAGTCTGCACGACCGGGGCGATCTCGCTGACCTCCTGCCTCACTTCTTGGCGGATCACCTGCTGCACCGGTTTGGTGACGAGCTGCGGCTCGACCGGCTGCGCCGCCGTTGGGGTCGGTTCTGCTGCAGATGGTCGTGGCTTTTCCATCTGCGCCGGTACCGGCGCCTCGGCCACCGACACATCCCATCGAAACGGCTCGGGTTGGGGCGCGACGTGGAGGTCTGACACCAGCGTGATCGCCGCACCGACGGCGACGGCATGGAGCAGCACCGAGAGCACCCAGCTCTGCAGGTACCGGTGATGCTCACCGCCATGATACACGGGCAGGGTGTTCACAACCGCGCCACCTCCAGGCTGACCTGTCGAAACCCCAGGCCACGGACTGCATCCACGACTTCGACAAAGCGCTCCAGCATGGTCACGCGATCCGCGCGAACGACCACGGGCGAATCCTTGGGGTGGGGGGTCAGCAGGATTTTTAATCCGTCATCGGACACTTGCCGCTCATTCATGAACAGGCGGCCGTCCGCCGTCAAGGTGATCACCAGAGGGACATCCCGACGGTCACCGGCTTCCTTCGCCTTAGCCAGATCCACCGGAATTTGTCCGGTCGTGATGAACGTGGCGGTGGTCAGCACGATCACCAGCAGCACCAACATCACATCAACGAGCGGGATGACGTTGATCTGGTCCAGTTCACGCTCCATGTTGCACCTTGTACAGCGTCATCAATTCAGTGACTCGACGGCGGAGCACATTGTTCATCACCACGCAGGGGATTGCCACGAGCAAGCCAACCGCGGTGGCTTTGAGCGCAAGGCTCAGTCCGATCATGATCGTGCTGACGGCAATCGCCCCGGAGGTCCCCATGGTATGGAAGGTCAGCATGATGCCGAGCACGGTCCCCAGCAGGCCGATGTACGGAGCATTCGCCGCCACCGTGCCGATGACGACCAGTCGCTTAGTTAGGGTCATTTCACACAATTGCTGCGTGGGGAACTGAGTCAGGTCCACGCGGCGGTAGAACAGCCACCGCTCCACCGCGACCGCCACCGACCAGACGCTCAGAACCAGCAATAATCCGATCACCCCGTAGTCCACGACCGATTTCAAAGCTTCCATAGTCAGCACACCTCGCGCATTAGGACCCGGACCGGATTCAATCACTCGGAACTTGCCAATACGGCATGATACCCGGAACCCGGATCGACCTGTCAACCGGAAACTGCCTTGTGTCGCCCGGACCGAGCGGGGGTTACCGGTCTGGTGGCCGGACGCGATCCTGCTCGAAGAGCACGATATGGGTAGCAATCACCTGAAGCTCTACCGGGGTTCCGACCGGGTAGACGCTGGTCGAGACCTCGCTGCTGTGCACCACCTGTCCGGAGGGCAGCCCGATGGTATACAGATTTTCGGACCCCCGAAACTGCCTGGCCAGGATCCGCGTGGCGCCATTCGCCAGTGGAGCGATGTGCACGTCATCCGGGCGGATCATAACCACGACTCTCGCCCCACCGTGATAGCCGACCTGGTTCGGAAATTCTCCGATCTCGGTCACCACCTTCCCGTTCTCGACGATGCCCGGGATGAAATCGGCCTGGCCCACGAAGTCCGCGACGAACGGGGTGGACGGCGTGTGGTAGATTGCCTCCGGCGTGTCGAACTGCTCGAGACAGCCGTTGTTGAGCACCGCAACGCGGTCGGCTAAGGCAAAGGCTTCTTCGTGGTCGTGGGTAACCAGGATGGCGGTGGTCTTGGTGCGCCTCAGCAGGTCGTGCAGATCCTCCCGCATCTTTCGCGTCATGTCAGGATCCAGATTGCTGAACGGCTCGTCCAGCAGCAGGACGACCGGCTTCTGCACCAGGGCTCGGGCCAGCGCGACCCGCTGCTGCTGGCCCCCTGAAAGCTCGTGGGGGTACCGTCGCTCGAGACCGGTCAGCCCCGTCATCGCCAACATCGCGTGCACCTGTGTCTCCCGTTGGACGGAGGGCAGGTCCCTGAGTCCGAAGGCGATGTTCTCGACTACGCGCAGATGAGGGAACAACGCGTATTCCTGAAAGACCATTCCTACGCGCCGACGTTCGGTCGGGAGCAGAACCCCCGGCGCTGAGGCCAAGTGTCCCTCCAGGTAGACTTCACCCTCCACTACGGGTTCGAACCCGGCGATGACTCGAAGCGTCGTGGTCTTCCCGCATCCGGACGGACCCAGCAGGCAGAGGATTTCTCCCTCGCGGACAGAAAAGGACACTTCCGAGATCGCTGCACGCCCGACCTCATAGGCGCAGGTGACCTTGCGGAGCTCCAGGACCATCGGGCGGGTCCCTTCATCCGAGGAAACTCCCCCCGCCTGGGCGGCGGTCTTCTGGTCCGCACCGATGGGCCTCATCCCGATACCTTCTCTCCCTTCATCAGGCCGCCCGCCAGTCCTTCGATACCAGCAGCAAAAGGGCCGGCAGAGTCATAATCACGATCAGGAGTGCCGAAGGCGCCGCAAGCTTGTAATATTCCTCGCTGGCCTCGAGCCAGACCCGGACGGCCAGGGTATCGAACCCCACCGGGCGGAGCAGGAGCGTGGCCGGCAATTCCTTCATGCTCAGGAGGAACATGAGGACCCACGCGGCAATGAACCCCCCCCGGACCAGCGGCAACGTGGTTTCCCGGAAGGTGCGGACGGGTCCAAGACCGAGACTCCTGGCTGCCTCTTCCAAATTCGGCGTGACCTGCTGAAGCGCCGGCTCCATCGTCTGCAATCCTGCCGGAAGGAAATGCACGATGTATGCCACGATCAGGACCACGGCTGTTCCATACCAGAACGGGGCAAGATGGGAGAACAGGACAAGGAGCGCCAGGGCCCCCACCGGTCCCGGCAACACGTAGCCGGCATAGGCGGCCTGCAGACAGAGCACATTCAGCCTCGACGGCCATCGGCTTGCAAGATAGGCGAGGGGGCTCCCGACTAGTAAGGCGAAGGTCGCCGCCAACCCGGAGAGGAAGACGCTATTCCAGACGAACCCCAGGAACCGGGCATCCACCGCACCTTCCGCCACCGCGGAACCGCTCCAGTGGATCAGCAAGAGCGCCGGCAGGCCAAACGCGAGGCCGAACACCACGACCATGTAGAGCGTGATGAGCCCGGTCCCCAGCGGGCCGCATGGTTTTCGCGCCGGCGCCCGGTATCGCCCGGTCGTCTGGTAAAAGCGGCTCCGCTCTCTGAACCAGCGCTCGGTCACCAGGAAGATGAGGGCAAACAGGACCAGCAACAGACTCAGGACACCGGCGGCGGCCTGGTCGTACCGGCCGGTGATCTGTTGATACACCGCATACGTGAAGGTCTGGAAGCGCAGGAGAGAGACCGCCCCGAAGTCCGAGGCTACGTAGAGGATCACGAGGGACAGACCGGCGACGATGGCCGGCCGGATCAGGGGCAAGGTCACCTTCAGCATCGTGCGCTGGCGGGAGGCGCCGCAGACCCGCGCCACTTCTTCATAGGACAGGTTGAAGTTGAGGAGGGCGGCCCTGGTGAGCAGGTAGACGAACGGGAACGTGTCCAACGTCATGACCAGGGTTGCCCCCGCGTAACTGTATGGCGAGAACACCCGTCCCTCCGGTCCTGTCCAGGTCTGCCAGAGCTGCTCGACCGGCCCGCCTGCGCCGAGCAAATAAGTATAGACATAGGCGAGCACGTAGGTGGGCATGGCGAGGGGGAGGACCAACGCCCATTCCCAGACCTGCCGGCCAGGGAAGCTGTACCGGACCACGAGCCATGCCAGCGAGACCCCCAAGGCAAACGTGCCGGCCGAGACGCTGACGGCTAGCGAGACGGTGTTGAAGAGCAACTCGGGGATCCGCGTATTCCACAGCCGGCTCCAGACCGCGGAGTCTGCGGAGAGCGCGAGATAGACGATGTACATCAGCGGCGCGCAAATTAGCCCCGCGACTCCCAACGCCAGGAAGGAGATGGAAGGAGGGACCGTCTGGCGGATTGTTGTCGTCACGGATGTTACCGGAGGCCTGCTTGTTCGATGAGCGCCATCGTCGGCTCCCGAAGCTCGCCGAGTCGAGTCAAGGGAACCGCGGCCGCGCGAAAACTCTCCCGCGTCGGCAAGGCCGGGTCGGCCGGTAAATCCGGCCGCAGAGGGTACTCCTTGTTGAGATCCGCGAACATCTTCTGCCCTTCCTGCGACACGAGGAATTCGACCAGACGCCTGGCCGAATCGAGATGACGGGTGTGCTTGGTGATCCCGACGCCGGCCACGTTCATGATCGCGCCCATGCCTCCCTGGTGCTGGTCGAGCATCAGGCCCGAGATCGGCGCTCCTGGCTGGGACGACAGGTGCCGGTAGATGTAATAGTGATTGACGAGGCCCACTGCGACCTGCCCTTTTGCGACCGCCTCCACGATTTGGGAGCTCTTGCCGTACACATGATTCCCGGCGTTCGCCTTGAGACCATCCAGAAAGCGCCTGGTGCGCTCGTCGCCGTACACGGCTTTCAGGACCGACACGCCGGCCTGAAGGTATTCGCTCCCGGCGTTCGGGATCGCGATCTTATTGTTCCAATGCGGCTCTGCCAGATCCAGGATCGACCGGACCTCGGGCGGCTTGACCAGCGTCGTGTTGTACACCAGAATCCAAAACCGTCCTGAGACTCCCACCCAGCTATTGTCCGGGGCTCTGAAGGCAGCCGGGATCACTCGCTCCACTGCCTTCATGTCCAGGGGGAGCAGGAGTCCCAGCTCCCGCGCGCGCTCCAGGCTGCCGGCGTCATTGGCGATAAACAGGTCGGCCGGTGTCCGATCCCTCTCGGCTTGCAGTCGGTTGACGAGTTCCGTGGTTCCTGAGGAGAGCAGGTCCACCGCGATGCCGGTTTTGGCCTGGAATGAATCGAGGACCGGTTTGATCAGGCGCTCCGCGCGGCCCGAGTAGACGACCAACCGGTCAGCCGGCTCGCTGTAGGCCGCCGTGACCAGGATGGCGCCGACTGCAGCCGTCAGGGTCAGGAGGCGACCCAGCCCCTTCGTGCCTCGATGGCTTCGATACCCGCAACGCTCACGGATGACCGGGCGCTCGTCGTCATTTCCGGGCATAGGATTCCAACTGGATGAAATTGAAATTGAGTTGTCCTCTCAACAAGCTATCAAAAAAAGGGGGCCGCCGTCAATGGCGGCACCTCGAACACAACCCGTACAGCTCCAATTTGTGGGTCTGGATGGTGAACCCATTTCGGCGGGCGACTTCTTCCTGGAGGCGTTCGATGTCGCAGTTCTCAAATTCCACGATCTTCCCGCAGGCCGTACAGATCAGGTGGTCGTGATGCCCCTTGTGAGCGACATTGTCGTATTGAGTTTGGGCGCCGAAATGGCGCGCCTGGGCTAAGCCTGCCTCACAGAACAGGTTCAACGTCCTGTAAATCGTGGCCAGACCGATGTGAGGATCCTTCCTCGCCAGCGAGCGGTACATCTGCTCCGCGGTGATGTGCTCCATCTTGAGGAACATGTTCAGGATTTGCTCGCGCTGGCGGGTCAGCTTGAGCTGATGCTTCGCGAGGTGGTCCTTCAGTAGTTCGATGTCCTTCAGATTTTTGCTCATGGCGGCAGACATGGGGGGTCAGTGATAATGAATATTAAAAACTAATTGGAAAAGCGGGTCAAGCGGCACTTTCCTCAAGGCTCAGCACAGCGCTGGAGTGAGGGGAGGGCATGGCCGAACGAAAGGGAACCGTGCGTTTGACTGGCTCCGCATCGAGAGTCTATAGTCTTGAGGAGAGGGAAGCAGCTCGAAAGCACGGGATGTTGCCCGGGAGGTCTGGGATGGCGACGCCACAGATGCAGAACTTTATCGATGGGACCTGGAAAGCGGCGCAGTCGGGTGACAGGTTCGAAAGTCGGAATCCAGCTCACCCCGGGGAGCTTATTGGAGTCTTTCCCCAGTCCGGAATCGCCGATATCGAAGAGGCGGTCCACTCGGCCAACCGGGCCCAGGAGAGCTGGCGCGCACTGGGGTTGGTCAAGCGGGCCGAGTATCTTCTTCGGGTGGCGCGAGTGATGGAAGAAGACATGGAGCCCCTGGCGCAGATCATCGCCCGCGAAGCGGGCAAGCAGGTGAACGAGGCCCGTGCCGACGTGGTGGAGGCGATCCATACCGCCCAGTACGCCTTCTCGTTCGGGCATCTGGGTCAATACGGACGGGTCCTGGGGGATGAGGTGCCGAGCAAGCGATGCTATGAGATCCTGGAGCCGCGCGGCGTGGTCGTGGCCATCACGCCCTGGAATTTTCCGGTGGCGCTCCCGTTCTGGCTGACCGGGCTGTCCCTCGTTCTGGGCAATTGCGTCATCCTGAAGCCCAGTGAGTATACGCCGATGTGCGGGGCCAGGATCGCGGGCTATTTTGAACAGGCTGGAGTGCCGGCCGGAGTGTTTCAGGTCCTTCACGGAGCTGGCGAAACCGCCGGGGCGCCCTTGGTCTCCCACCCCAGGACCCAGGTGGTGCTGTTTACCGGGAGCTACGAGGTGGGTCTTCGGATCAAACAGGAAGTGGCCAAGCATGCGCACAAGGTGTGCACCATCGAGACCGGCGGCAAGAATGCCGTGCTGGTCATGGAGGACGCCAATATGGACATGGCGGTCACGGCCAGTCTCCTGTCGGCGTTCAAGACCGCCGGCCAACGCTGCGTGACCGCGGGCCGTTTGCTCGTGGACTCTCGGGTTGTGGAGCGGTTCAGAGATCGGTTCGTGACGACGGCCAAACGGGTCAGGGTCGGTGATCCCCTCGACGAAAAAGTCTTCTACGGGGCCATGATCAATCGGCAAGGCGTGGAGAAGGGGCGGCGGTTCAATGAAATGGCGCGCAAGGAGGGGTTCGAGGTTCTGTTAGACCGAAACACCGAAGCGCCCCCGACCGCGGATGGCTACTGGCTGAAGCCGTTCGTCTACACCGGTCCCTGGCGGAGTGACAGCGTCTGTCTGACTGAGGAAGCGTTCAGCCCTCATGTGGCCATCGTGCCGGTGCGCGGGGTCGGGGAGGCAGTGGCGGTCTACAACGATACCAAGTACGGGTTGTCCGGTGCCATCATCACCGAAGACTACCGCAAAGCGAAGTATGCCGAGGAGCACATGCAGTGCGGAATCTTCTACTGGAACCTTCCCTGCATCGGGGCCGGCGTCCGGTTGCCCTTCGGGGGGGTGAAGCAGTCCGGCAACCTGATCCCCTCAGCCGCGGGACTGATCCCCGTTCTCACGCACCTCAAAGCGGTGACGTATAACCTGGATACGACCATCGTGATGGCGCAGGGCCTGAGCGCGGAAGTCAAATAACCGTGAAGCGGGGCACCCGTTGCTCCGGGAATGCAACGGGTCCCCGGTGAAGCGTCGTTCGCAAATCTTTCGCAGACGAGATACGCTTCACGCCACTGAGAGATGCGGAAACCCCACGAAATCATCGTTGATCGCGCGCTGCTGGTGTACCTCCTACACCTGGCCGAGCCCTTCGGCCGCGCTCAGGACAGGCCGCACGGCCTGATGAGCGATGTCAAGCTCCAGCAGCTCGCGTTTCTCTGCGAGCTCAAGTTCCTCGACCAGCGCCTCCGGGGCTTCAGCTTCGAATTTTTCCGGTACGCCTATGGCGCCTTCAGCAAGGACCTGGACAACGATCTCCTCTCACTGCGGCGCAAAGAGCGGTTGGACAATTTCACTCCGACCGAGAGGGCGACGGAGGTGCTGAAGCTCGTGGAGGAGGCGGCTCAGGCGTCCGAACCCAGCGGCCGGGTGATCGAGATGCTCCACGCCGTGACCACCACCTATGCCTCTCAAGACAGTGATGCGCTGACCAAGTCGGTGGAGGCCGTCACGCTGATCCTGCCTGATCAGCCCATGCGGAACCTGACGATCAGAGAAATATCCTTTCATTCCACGCTCCTCGTTCCCTCCCGGATTGAGGTGGAGGCCACCTTTGAACCATCGTCCGCGATGCTCGCGCGCCTGAGCGCCGCCCTCGGATACTAGCCGGCTTGGCCACCTCTCGCGTGGCGGATCCGGGCGTGGAAGATCGCCCCGAGCCTGAGCATCGTTGACGTCACAAGCAAGCCAGGGTGGCGAAAGGGGAAGGCCGCGTCATGGCATCGGTGTGGGAGCTGACGGGGGCCGCCTTCCGAGGTCCGGCAGCCCCCGTCTGCCTCTGGGATGCCCTACCAGTCGCCTCCGTCCTGTCAAAGGCGACGCGGGCGACCTCCCGGTTACCCGGCGGTCGCCTCAAGGAGAAGCTGCGAATCGATCGGGGTCAGCGCTTCGAGCGCCGTCGAGATCCCATGCAGCGAGGTGGTCAGGCTGTCGAGCTCCGACTGTTTTTTGAGAATGAGATCGTCCACCAGCGAGGTGAGATGTTCGGCCGACTGATCACGTTCTCTGGCAATGCGAGCGAGCAGATTGCGCAGGCTCGTCAGGTCCTGCCGGAGCCCCGCACACACCGCCTGGAGCTCTGTCACTTCCTGGACAGACGACTCCAACTGCTTGTCGCGAGCGGCGAGTTCGGACTCCAGCGCGACCTGCCGCTCGTTGTTCCGTTGCGAGTGGTGGCGCAGCATCTGAATCGATTCGGTGATGGACTTCAGCTCTCCTGGATTCAAGTCCGGCTGCTCAGGCAAGGCTTCGTCGCTCTGCACGGCCTTACCGGCCACGTGTAACCACTCCATGAAGAGCATGAGCTCGCGCAACGGTGAAGTCCCGGCAGCGACCGGCTCATCCGGTTTATCGGGCGTCGTGCCCACGGGCTCTTCCGTGACGGAAGGTTGCCCGGCCGCCGTCACCTGGCGCTGAAATGCCAGCAGCGCCGCGACGCAGTGCGGGCAGAAGGGGAGTTCCGGAGAGGAACACGAGCA